>JBGANH010000010.1:0-31805 GCA_044222365.1 Candidatus Eiseniibacteriota bacterium | reverse complement strand
AGACCGCGCACGACGTGAAGCTGCAGCTGGGCTGGATCTCGGAGCCGGGCTCGCAGGTGGCTTCCGGAGCGTTCAGCGCCTCCGGCGCCGGCGTTGCCGCCACGCCCGCCGCGCGCGTGAAGTCACGAGCGACGGCCTCGCTCGCCGGCTACGTCGTCGGCGCGCTCGGCCTGATCGCGGCCGCCGTGACCGGCTGGCAACTCTATTCACGCAGCGAGCCGACCCTGGTCACGCAGGTGCCGGCACCGCGTGACGTGCGGTTGATCCCGCCATGGAGCGGGATGGCGATCTCGCCCGAAGGGGACAAGGTCGTCGCGGGCGCGACACATGGCGCGGAGCGCCAGAGGCTCTGGCTCTGGCGACTCGATTCCCCGGACCCGGTCGCGATCGAAGGCACCTGGGGCGCCGGCATGGTCGGGTGGTCGCCGGACGGCCGATCGGTCGCCTACCTCAGCATGGTCGACAAGGCGATGAGCCGCGTCTCGGTTTCGGGCGGAAGCCCGACGAAGCTCGCGGACATCACCGATCCGCGCGGGCTGAGCTGGGGGCGAAAGGGGATGATCGTCTACGCGCCGTCCCCTTCCGGGCCGCTCATGAAGATCCCCGCCGAGGGGGGCACGCCCGAACAGGCGACCGAGCTCGACGCTTCTCGCAACGAGGCGGGGCACCGTTTCCCGGCGTTCCTTCCGGACGGCGAGCACTTCCTGTTCACCGCCATGCCGGCGGGCCCGAACGGATTCACGATCCGCATGGGCTCGCTGGGCTCCAGGCAGTCCCAGGTCGTGATGGAGGCGAGCAGCGGCGTGTCCTACGTCGAGCCCGGCTTCCTGGTCTTCGTCCAGAACGACAAGGTCACCGCGCAGCGCTTCGACCTCGGCAGGATGAAATGCGTCGGCGAGCGCTTCACGCTGGGCGATGCGCCCGAGCGCGCCGACGTGGACGGCGAGCCGGTGGCGACGGCTTCACGCGACGGCCGCCTGCTGTATCCCGACACCCGGGCGCCGGACCAGCGTATCGAATGGCTCGATCGCAGCGGCGCCCCGCGTGGGGTGATCGCGCTTCCGGCGGCCGCCTGGAATCTCACCGCGCTCTCTCCGGACCAGCGCACGGCGCTGGCGACCGCGGACGGCGACCTGTGGCAGGTGGACCTCGAGCGCGGCGTGCAGACCAAGCTGCTGCAGCGCATCGATCCCTACCAGCTCGCGCACTTCTCGCCCGACGGCTCGCGCATCGTGGCGACGTCGCACGAGGGCGGGCGCGAAGCGCTGCGAATCCTGCGCTTCGGTGGCAGCGGTCCGCAGGATTCCGTGCCTTCCGTGAAGACGATGTTCATGGAAGCGCAGGGCTGGGCGAGCGACGGCCGCTCGCTGCTCGTCGCGGGCATCGGCGCCGCACGCGGGCCGCAGGCGGACGACAGCTGGGACCTGTACGTGGTGCCGCTCGACGGCGGGACTCCGACGCCGTACCTCGCCACGCCGGCGTTCGAACGCCGGGCGCTGATCTCGCCCGACGGCCGTTGGGTCGCGTACGTCACGCGCATCGAAGGCAGCGCGGATCTCGTGATCGACTCGTATCCCGTGCCCGGGCATCGGGTGCAGATCTTCTCCGGCGCGAAGGACTACTACATGCGCTTCATGTGGGGGCGGAACGGTCGCGAGCTGATCTATTCCACGGAAGAGCGCGATCTCGTCAGCGTTCCGCTCGAGATCACGGGAGACGACGTCCGGCCCGGCAAGCCCACGACGCTCTTCGAGGTGCCCTCCGACGTGGACGACATCGTCACGCGCGACGGCGAGCGGTTCCTCGTGACGCGACGCGACCAGGCCGCGCCCGGGCCCGCCATGCGGCTCGTCCAGCACTGGACAGGACTCCTGAAGAAATGACGCTGACTCCCGGCACGAAGCTCGGCCCCTACGAAATCGTCGCGCCGCTCGGGCAAGGCGGCATGGGCGAGGTCTATCGCGCGCGCGACACGCGGCTGGGACGCGACGTCGCGGTGAAAGTCCTGCCGCAGCACCTGAGCGCGAACGCCGACGTGCGCGCACGCTTCGAGCGTGAAGCGAAGACGGTCTCTTCGCTCAACCATCCGAACATCTGCACGCTGTTCGACGTCGGCCGCGAAGGTGAGACGGACTACCTCGTCATGGAACTCGTCGAAGGCGAGACGCTCGCGGCCCGGCTGCGCCGCGGTGCGCTGGCGCTCGCCGACGTGCTGCGGCTGGGCGCGCAGATCGCCGACGCGCTCGATCGCGCGCATCGCGCGGGTGTCGTGCATCGTGATCTCAAGCCGGGCAACGTCATGGTGACGCGCTCGGGGGCGAAGCTCATGGACTTCGGTCTCGCGCGGGCGACCGGCGTACCAGGCGAATGGTGGCGACCAGGGCAGCCGCGTGTGGCTCTACGACCGTACCGGCCACCGTACGACGACCGTGCCGAAGAGCGGCAACTTCTTCGACGTCGAGTTCATGCCCGACGGCCGCAGCTTCCTGTTCGCTTGGGCCGAGAGGCCGAACGCCGACGTGTACCAGTTCGACTTCGCGCGCGGCACCATGCGCCCGCTCACGACCGGCGAGGACGACGACAACATGCCGCTCGCGAGCCGCGACGGCCGCTGGGTCACGTTCACGCGCCAGCTCGCATCGCGTTTCGGACCGTACTCGCCGGCGTTCGCGCCGCTCGACGGCAGCGTGCCGCCCAGGCTCGTGCGGGTGTCGCCGCGCGACGCGTGGGCGCTCGACTGGGCGCCCGACGGCAGCGGCGTCGTCGCGGTGCTCGGCTCGTCCGCGAACTACGTGGGCGACTCGCTGCTGTTCGTGCCACTCGACGGCTCCGCACCACGGCCCGTCGCGTTGATCCCGGGAGGAGTGACGTTCGGCCGGTTCTCGCACGACGGGCGCTGGTTCGCGTACGCCGCCTCCCACAACTCGGGCGATCCCGAGGTGTACGTGCGACCGGCTTCGTGGGCGCTTGCGGGTGCCGAAGGCCCGCGCGTGCAGGCCACGTTCCACGGTGGCGCGCTGCCGTGCTGGGGAAAGGACGATCGTGAGCTGACCTTCGTGCGCGCCGATGGCGCGGTGTGCTCGGTCCCATTCGACCGGCACGACGGCCAGGTGGGCGAGGAACGGGTGCTGTTCCGTGCGATCGTGCGGCCCACGAACCGCGGCTTCGCGATGTCGCCCGACGGCGAGCACTTCCTCGTCAATGCACTCGCCTCCGAAGGCGCGGCGCCGATCGTGCTCGTCTCGAACTGGAAGAAGGACCTGAAGAAGCGTTGACCCCGAAGGGGCGCGCGGATCAGGCGGGTATCCGTCCCGAAATCACCGGCACCTGCCACGAGGCGTAGCGCCCGGGCGTGCGGATGTCGGCGATCATGCGCTCGAAGTACGCGGTCGCCTGCTCGGCGGTGAAGCGCGTGTGCTCGGCGATCGGCGCCACGTAGCCGTCGCGCCACGCTTCGAGGATCGTCGCGAACGTGTCGCGTTCGACGCGCAGCGTGTCCACGACCACGTAGTCGAGCCGGATGTCCGCGAGCCCGAGTGGCTCGACGAGCCCCGCGACGTGCCGCCCGATGAACAGGTCGGTGCCGGTCGCGGCGCCGAAACGCGCGGGCACCTCGTGCCAGAAGTCGCGCACGTCCAGCTCGCCGTCCGTGGGGAAGTGCAGCTGGCCGTAGTCCTCGGCGATCACGTGCAGCCAGCCGCCGGGCTTCGTCACGCGCTTCAGTTCCGCCAGCACGCGGTCGGCGTGCGGAATGGACTGGATGACGTGACGGCAGACGGTCAGGTCGTACGTGCCGTCCGGCGTGGGCAGCTCGAAGATGCTCTGGTGCTCGAACGACACGCGCGGCGCCCACGCGGCGTGCCGCGCTCTCGCCAGTTCCAGATGGTGGTCGATGATGTCCACGCCGAGCACGCTCGCCTCGGCGTAGCGCTCCGCGAGCCGCCACGTGATCTCGCCCGTGCCGCAGCCGGCGTCGAGCACGCGCAGCGGACCGGACAGCGCGTAGCGATCGAAGAGCGGCAGTTCCTGCGGCCAGATGGCGCGCGCCTGCGCGTCGAGGTTGCGCACCATGGATTCGTCGGCCATCTGCTGCAGCTGCGGATTGAGGTCGGTCATCGCCTGGGCGCGTCCTCGAGCGGATCGCCGAGGATGGACTTGCCCGCGAGCGCGTTCGCCGCGCCCCAGAGCGCGATGCCCAGCAGCAGCGCCGTCGGCAGCAGCGCCAGTCCGGCGTACCACGAGCCGAAGTCGAGCGTCGCCGCGGTGCCGCCCAGCACGAGGGCGGTGAACGACGCGACCACCGTCGCGAGAAGGCCGACCTGCACGACGAGCACGTTGCCGATCACGGTGAAGAACGCGATCAGCACGGCGAGTTTCCAGCCGAGCTGCGGAACCGCCGGCACGACGATCGCGGACAGGGAGAGCAGTCCGGCCACGACGAGCGCGACGTCCGTGCGCCTCACGACGAGCCTCACGATGAGAAGCAGGAAGAGCCACTCGAGCACGCCGAGCACGCAAATCGATCCGGCGTAAGACATGGCGACGCTGGTATGTCCCGCGCTTCCGATGGAATCGAACATGCCGCCGTTCGCGAGCGCCGGCACGCTCCCCAGCCCGACGTGCGGGGCGAGTGCGAACGTCCCGAGGCCGAGCGCGGTGATCGTGGCACCGAGGGCGACGCCGACGAGCAGGTCGCGCCCGACGAGCGGATCGCGGAAGCGCCCCGTGAGCAGTCGCGTCCACGACACGAGCACGCGCGGCCAGAGGCGGCGCACGTAAGGCTCGAGCGCGACGTACGCGAACCACATGCCCATCGCGTGGATGAGGGAGTGCCCCTGGGCCCGGCCGTGCAGCATGTCGGTGAGCACGCCGTTCAGGCCGACCTCGGAGAGCCGCGTGGCGAACACGCCCTCGCCGATGTTCATGAAGAAGACGAACACGGCGATGCGCGTGGCGCCGCGCCAGTCGCCGCGGCCCGTCTGCAGGTTGCGCATGGCGAAGAAGATCGAGAGTACGTACGGCATGAACGAGAAGATGAGCGTGAACGGCAGGTCGGTCGCCTGCGTCGTCACGGGGGCCAGCTTGTCGACCGGAGTCGCGGGTACGCCCCACTTGCTGACGACCGTGAAGTGCGTGAGCCGGCCGCGCGAGGCACCCATCTGCACCGTCGCGGTGTCGGCGGCGTCCCACGGCGAGGGCCCGCGCCACGCCATGGCCGTGTCGCACAGCGCCGGAACGGGCCGCGCGAGCGGAACGGGTGTGTAGGCAGCGCTGTCCATGCCGAACGCGGCGAACCAGCCGTTCCAGTCCGGACGACCGCCGTTCTTCGCGCCGACGCTGTCCGGCGGCTCGGCGCGCAGGCCGAGCAGCTTGCCGTCGGGCGTGAGCAGCACGAGCGCGCTGCTGTTGCCGAGCGTCGCCGGTTCGGAGACGCCCGGGACTTCACTGTGGATGAACGGCGACTCGATCAGGCGCGGGCCCCAGCGGCGCCAGTAGAACACCGCGGGTTTCGTGCGGAGCGAGTCCTTCGGGTGCGCCATCTGCCACTCGAGCCATTCGCCATTCTGCGCGAACGTGCCCGCCACGTAAGGCGGCAGCTGTTCGAACGCGCCCGACTTGCGCAGCATGTCCTCCGCGCGCACTTCGAGCGCCGAAGGCGCCTGCTTGAGCGGCGCGAACTCGGGCGCGAGCAACCACGCGCCGACTCCGAGCGCGGCGCAGGTGAGCGCGATCAGTCCGCCGGCGAGCGCGGGAGAGAGCCCGCCGCGATCGGCCGCGTTCGCGACGAGTTCGGGCGAGGGCGTCTCGCCCGCGGCCATCGCGGCGGCGAGCGGATCGCCGCCCGGCAGCGCGCCGAGCACGGCGTAGGCCGAGGGCGGGCGCATCTCGGGATCGCGCTCGAGGCAATGCAGGATCAACCGCTCGACCGCGGGCGTGATGCCGCGCGCGAGGCTCGAGGGCGACGTGATCGAGCTGGAATCGTGTTGCTGGCGCAGGTCGGCCGCGGTCTTCGCGTCGAACGCGCGCTTGCCCGTGAACAGCTCGTAGAGCACGAGCCCGAGCGAGTAGACGTCGGAGCGCACCGAGACCGTGCCGTCGGCGAGCTGTTCGGGCGCCATGTACGCGGGCGTGCCCGCGATCTGGCCGCCGCGCGCGAGTTCACTCGCGAGTCCGGCGAGGCCGAAGTCGGTGATGCGCGCGCGCCCGCGCCCGTCGATCATGATGTTCGCGGGCTTCAGGTCGCGGTGCAGCATGCCCGCTTCGTGCGCGGCGGCGAGGCCGAGCGCCACCTGGCGCGCGATCTCGACGGCCTTGTCCTCGGTCGGCCGTCCCATGCGCCGCAGCACGGCCGAGAGGTCTTCGCCGTCGATGTACTCCATGGACAGGAACACGTGCCCGTCGGCTTCGCCGATGTCGTACACGCGGCAGACGTTCGGGTGCGCGATCTGGCGCGCCACGCGCACTTCGTTCCGGAAGCGCGTGAGCTCGCGCGGATCGGAGGCGACGCCGGGAGGGAGGAACTTGAGCGCGACCGACTGACCGAGATCGAGGTCGTCCGCGCGGTAGACCTCGCCCATGCCGCCGCGGCCGAGCAGCGCGACGATGCGGTAGCGCGTGCCGAGACGCGTGCCCGGCTCGAACCGGCCGTGCTCGGACGAGTGCGAGGGCGGTGGCGGATCCGACGGCGACGTCGCCGACGTGCGCGTGACGTCCTCGCTGATGGCGGCGGTGGGAAGCACGGGCGGAGCGGGTGGCGCCGGAGCGGTGACGGCGCCCGCCACGGCGGCGCCGCACGCGGGACAGAACTTCGCCGCCTCGGCGAGCGCCTGGGCACACTGCGAGCAATAGGGCATGGGGCGCACCATAGCCGCCGCGGCGCACCTGCCGCAGCACGAAAATGTGTTCCGACGCCGGGCGGGCGCTGCTAACTTGCCTGTCCCCCGACCGTCCCGACGCTCGTCACGGAGGCCGCCGCCCATGCTGGAAGCCGGTACGAAGCTCGGCCCGTACGAAGTGGTCTCGCCGCTCGGCGCCGGCGGCATGGGCGAGGTCTATCGCGCACGCGACACGCGCCTGGGTCGAGAAGTCGCGATCAAGGTGCTGCCGCAGCACCTGTCGGACAACGCCGAGGTGCGCACGCGATTCGAGCGCGAAGCACGCACGATCTCCGGACTCAACCATCCGAACATCTGCACGCTGTTCGACGTCGGCCGCGAGGGCGACGTGGACTACCTCGTGATGGAGCTGGTCGAAGGCGACACGCTCGCGGAGCGGCTCCGTCGCGGTCCGCTGCCGTCGGCCGAACTGGTGCGCTTCGGCGTGCAGATCGCCGACGCGCTCGACCGCGCGCATCGCGCCGGCGTGATCCATCGCGACCTCAAGCCCGGCAACGTCATGATCACGCGCTCCGGCGCGAAGCTCATGGATTTCGGCCTCGCGCGCGCCTCGGGCATGGGTGGTCCCGTGAGCGCCAGTGGCGCGACGATGGCGACGCTCACGCAGCACCCGACCGTCGCCTCGCCGCTCACGGCCGAGGGCGCGATCGTCGGGACGTTCCAGTACATGTCGCCCGAGCAGCTCGAGGGGCGCGAGGCGGACGCGCGCAGCGACATCTGGGCACTCGGGTGCGTGCTCTACGAGATGGCGACCGGCCGGCGTGCGTTCGAGGGCCGCAGCCAGGCCTCGCTCATCGCCGCGATCCTCGAACGCGAACCCGCCGCGATCGCCGAGGCCCCGTCGGGCTCGAGCACGCCCGGCGCCGCGCCGACCGGGCTCGACCGCCTGATTCGTGCCTGCCTCGCGAAGGACGCCGAGGAGCGGCTCCAGACCGCGCACGACGCGAAGCTGCAGCTGCAGTGGATCGGCGAGGGCGCGGGGCTCTCGAACATGAGCACGCCGGCGCCGGTGGCGGCGCCTTCCACCGCTCACCGGGCGAGTGCAAAGCTGCCCTGGGCGGTCGCCGCGATCCTGCTCGTGGCGGCGGCGGGTTTCGCCGCGTTCGCGGTGCCGCGACTCACGGCGCCGAAGACCGTGTACCGCTTCCAGCCCGACACGAACCCGCCCGGGTTCGCGGGTGCGTTCTGGCCCCGGCTGTCCCCGGACGGACGCATGCTGCTCTTCCAGGGCTACGATTCGCTCGGCGTGGTGCGCGCGATGCTGCTCCGGCTCGACGAGACCAAGGCACGGCCGATTCCCGGTACGGAGGGGCTGCAGCGCGCCTACTGGTCCCCGGACAGCCGCGAAGTCGTCTTCTGCGCCGCCGGCAAGATGCTGCGTGTCGCCGTGACCGGCGGAACGCCCGTGATCGTGTGCCCGGCGCCGGGGGGCGCGGACCTCAGTTGGGGCGCCGGAGGGCAGATCCTGCTCGACGGCAGCTTCACCGATTCGCTCCGCGTCGTGCCCGCGGGAGGAGGCGAACTGCGGCCCGCGACGAGCATCGACCGCGAGCACGGCGAGATCGGCAGCTCCTGGCCGCACTTCCTGCCCGACGGCAAGCACTTCGTCTTCACGGGAAACGTCACCCAGAACGGCAGGGGCAACATCCGGCTCGGCAAGCTCGGCTCGCTCGACTCGAAGCTGCTCGGCCAGACCGACGGCCGCGTCGAGTACGCGCCCGGCGGTTGGCTGGTCTTCGTGCGCGGCAACTCGCTCGTCGCGCAGAAGCTCGACCTGCGGGCCGCACGGCTCACCGGGGACGTGATCACGATCGCCGACGACCTGCGCACGGGCACCTCCGCGGGACACTTCTCGATCTCCCACAGCGGTGTGCTCGCGCTCGTGCGTGGGACGTCGCTGGGCGGAATCGAACTCCGGCTGAGCGATCGCTCCGGCAAGACGGTGGACCCGCCGCTCGCCGTCGGTGAGGTCGCGAATCCCCAGCTGTCACCCGACGGCACTCGCATGGCGTACGAGCGGGCGTCCCAGGGGGCCGAGAAGTGGGGCGACCTCTACGTCGTCGACATCGCCCGGCGCACGAACAGCCGGCTGAGCTTCACCGGGGGACGGCAGATATCGTCGGCGTGGTCGCCGGACGGCCGCCGAATCGCGTACGTGGACGACGATCCGGGCGGCAAGCGGTCCACCGTGACGATCCTCTCGTCCGACGGTCTCGGTGCGGTGGATTCCATCCCGATCGGGTCGCCTTCGATTCGCGTGCACCAGTGGTCGGCGCGGATGCCGTGGCTCGTGGGGCACACCATGCCCGCGCCGCACGCGATCTTCCTTGCCGTGGACGGAACCGACCGTCGGGTGCGCGCGCTCCACGACTCGACCACGGTGGAAGCACAGTCCGTGCTCTCACCGGACGGGCGATTCGTCGCGGGAGTCCAGGGGAACACGCTCGATTTCCACGTCTTCGTCACCAGCGTGTCCGGCCCGCCGGGCCGCTGGCAGATCTCGCCCATGGCGGCGAGCCGCCCGCACTGGACCAGGGGCGGGAAGGAAATCGTGTTCGAAACGACCGACGGCAAGCTGATGGCGGTGTCCATCGACACGAGCCGAGGTTTCGAGGTGGGAACGCCGCAGCTCCTGTTCGCGCTGCCCCGCCAGTCCCTCTCCATCGACCTCGCCGCATGGACGGTCGACGATTCGGGTGAGCGCTTCGTGGTCTCGACCCTTCCGCCGGCGAGCAAGGAGCAGCGCACCTTCGAAGTGATGACGGACTTCCGCTCGCTCGTGACCCGCAGGTAGCTCCGGGCCCGGCCGGCCTTCAGTTCCCGGCGGCCCGCGCGCCCCACCACAGCCCGAAGTCGGCGACAGCGAGCCCGGGCCGTTCGGCCAGACGGGGCGCGATCCGCGCGAGATCCTCGTCGGTGCGCAGTTCGAGGCCCTCGAGCGGATCGAAGCCGAGGCGCTTCGCCGCCTCGCGGCGCGCCGCCGGCCACGTGAGCACGCCGCCGTTGAGCACGATCACGCCGGGCTTGCGCCCCTCGAGCAGCTGCAGCGCGACGAGGCGCGTGTACGAGTCGGAGTTCCAGACGACCACGCCGCGATCGAACGGCAGCGCGTCGAACGCCTCGCGTACGCTCGCGTCCGCCGCGGCGATCCCACCGAGCCGGGCGCGTTCCTGCACGACCGGTATCGCCGCGACGCAGAGCGACGTGGTGAGCGCGAGCGCCGCGGGCGTGAGCGGCGTCTCCGAGCGCTCCAGCATCCGCGCGATCGCGAGCGCGAAGGCCATGGTCACGGGCACGAGCGCGGGCAGGAGGAAGAAGTCGAAATCCGGCACGGCGTAGAGCGTGACGAAAGCGCCCAGCGCGAGCGCCGCGCCGGACAGCGCGAGCAGGCCGGTGAGGGCCGCGTGCTCTCCGCGGCGCAGGAGCGCGGGCCACATCCATGCGAGCGCGACGGCGCCGAGCACGAACAGCGGCAGGAGCGAGCCCACGAGCGCAGCACCCGAGCCGCCGCTCGCAGGCGCGCCGAGGTAGGAGCGGTAGATCGCGCCCGCCGTGTGCTGCAGCAATCCCCGCGCGCCGGGCTCGAGCAACGGCCACTGGAACGCGGCGGGATGCAGCGCGCGGTACGCGAACCAGAGGTTCGTGGCGGCGGGAAGGAGTGCCGCGACGAGTGCGGTCAGGGCACGTGCACAGAGGGCGCAGCGCGCCGCGGCGCGACGCACTCCACGCGAGCGCCGCGGTGAAGGCAGCGGCGAACGCGAGCATGGTCGGGCGATGCGCAAGGCCCACGCCCGCGAGCGCGCCCCAGGCGAGTGCCGCGCGCCGTATCGCGTGGGTATCCGGGGGCGCGCCGCCGGCATCCAGGCGCCGCAGGAATCCGAGCGCGGTCACCGCGAGCGTCGCGGTCCACGCGACTTCCCACGAGTACACCTCGGCCTGCGTGGCGGCGCGCAGGAACGTCGGGTGCGCGGCCAGCGGCAGGATCGCGAGCGCGATCGCGCTGGCACGGGCGCCGCCGCGCAGGCGGCCCGCGGCGGGCAGGAGGCGGTCCGCCAGCGTGACGAGCGCGATGACCGCGAGTGTGGCGCCGAGGACGCTCCAGAGGTTCGCGGCGTGCGCCCACCCGAAGCCGGCGACTTTCAGGGAGTGCACGAACATCGAGCCCGCGAGCGTGTACAGCGGGTAGCCGGGCGGGTGCGCGACCCCCGTCAGCGCGAGTGCCAGCGTGAACTCGGCCGAGTCACCCTCACCGAGGCAGCGGGGAGCGAGCGCCAGGTAGAGAAGGCCCGCCGCCCCGGCCAGTGCCGCCCGGACGCCCCGCGACAGCCGCTCGGGGCTCTGCGCAACGGGTTCGGCCACAGCCGTTTCGGGCCGGGAGGAAGGGGGAACGTCGTGCATGCTGGGCACTCTAGCATTTCCATTTGCACGGTTCGGGTGGCCGTTCGGTCCAGCGTGACCCGTGACCGCAATCGTGAAGCTCCCGGACCGCTTCCTGCTTGGAAGGAATGGGTCCAGACCCTGATCGTGGTCTTCACGAGTCCGATCGTGCGGACATCCCCCGTCACCCTCACCTCGGAGCCTTGCATGACTCCCGCTTCGCCCCGCGCCGGCATCGTCGCCGTCGCGCTGCTGCTCGCGACCGCCGCGACCGCGTTCGCCGACCCGACCGTTCCGGCGCTGCGCCCCGCGCCGTGGAAGCCGCCGGTCGCCTCCTCGGCGCGGCCCCAGTTCTTCCTGCCCGGCACCGCCGGCATGATCGTGGCGCTCGATCCCGAGTCGGGCGCGTTCGGATTGCCGGCCGCTCGCCAGGCGGACGTGCTGCTGCGCGCCGAGGAGAACATGCTGTCGCGTTCGACCGAGGGGCTCCAGGCGCAGTACCTGCCGGACGGCACGGTGATGCTCGACCTGCAGGGACGCTTCCAGGAGTTCTCGATGGCGCGTCTGGGCGCCGACGGCCGGATCGTGTTCGACTGCCTCTCGGACGTGAACGCCGTGCGCACCACGCTGCGCGCCCCGCTGCCGCGACCCGCCGTGTGGGAGGACCGCTGAGATGAAGCGCTTCCGCACGCCGATCCTGCTCGCCGTGGCGCTCGCGCTCACGGCACCCGCGGCGTCGACCGCCGCGGTCATCACGATCGTGAACAACGACGGCGCCGGTGAGGGCTTCAACGACCCGACCGTGGCCGCGCCCGTCGGCGGCAACACCGGCACGACGCTCGGCCAGCAGCGCCTGAACGTGTTCCAGCACGCCGCGAACATCTGGGGTGCGGCGTTGCCTTCGAACATCGAGATCAAGGTGAACGCGCAGTTCAACCCGCTCACGTGCACGGCCACCAGCGGCGTGCTCGGCAGCGCGGGCCCGACGACGCTCTTCGCGGACTTCGCGGGAGCACCGCTGACCGGCCACTGGTACCACGTCGCGCTCGCGAACAAGCTCGCGAACAACGACCTCAACTCGGCGTCGTACGAGATCAACGCGACGTTCAACTCGTCCGTCGGCACCGCGGGCTGCCTCACCGTGGGCTGGTACCTCGGGCTCGACGGCAACGAAGGCTCGCAGATCGAGCTGCTGCCGGTCGTGCTGCACGAACTCGGGCACGGCCTCGGCTTCTCCACGACGACGAACGGCCAGACGGGGGCGTGGAACACGACGCGGCCGTCGATCTTCGACCACTTCCTCTACGACCCGGCGACCGGCCTGCACTGGGACTCGGCGAGCATGTCGAACGCGCAGCGCGCGGCCTCCGGCATCGCGTGCAACAAGCTGGCGTGGGACGGCGCGCAGGTCGTGGCGCACGTGCACGACTTCCTCGGGCCCAAGCCGGTGCTCACCGTGACGGCGCCCGCCGGGGTCGCCGGCGACTACGCGGTCGGCTCGGCCACGTTCGGTGCACCGCTGTCGAGCACGCCGGTCACGGGACAGGTCGTGCTCGTGGCCGACAACTTCGGCAATCCGACGAACGGCTGCGAGACCATCACGAACAACCTGTCCGGCAAGATCGCGTTCATCGACCGCGGCACGTGCACGTTCCCGGTCAAGGTGAAGAACGCGCAGAACGCCGGGGCGATCGGCGTGATCGTCGCCGACTCGCTCGCGGGCTGTCCGCCCGCGGGCATGGGCGGGGCCGACGCGACCATCACGATTCCCTCCGTGCGCATCACGCTCGCGGACGGCAATCTCCTCCGCGCGCAGCTCGGCGCGGGCCTGACCGCGACGCTCATCTCCGACCCGGCGAAGGTCGCGGGCGGCGACGCCGTGAACCGGGTGCTGATGTACTCGCCGACGACGTACGCGTCCGGCTCGTCCATCTCGCACTTCGACACCTCGCTCGAGCCCAGCGTTCTCATGGAGCCGGCGATCACGAACGGCATCTCGTCCGACATCGACCTCACGCGGCAGGCGTTCGCGGACATCGGCTGGTTCACCGGCGCGCTCGACGTGACCCCGGTCGCGCGCCGCGCCACGCTCGAGCCGAGCGCCCCGAACCCGATGGCGGCCGCGACCACCATCGCGTGGACGCTGTCGCGGGACGAGAACGTGGACCTGCGGATCTACGACATCACCGGACGCGAAGTCTCGCGCCTGGCGGGTGGGCGCATGGCCGAGGGCCGCCACTCGATCGTGTGGAACGGCACCAATGCGCGCGGCCAGCGGCTGGCGCCGGGCGTGTACCAGTACCGCCTGCGCACGCCGAGCCTCGACGAGCAGCGGTCGGTCGTGATCGTCCGGTAGTTCGCCGTCGCGGTGCCCGTGCGGCCCGTCGCTCCCATGTTCGGGGGCGGCGGGCCGTTCGGTCGTTCCCCGGACGGCTCGGGCCGCGTCACGCCCCGGACGAACGGCGGCGCCGGTCCGGTGAGCGGCGCATCTGGGGCGCAAGTCCGGGGGAGTGCCGGTCGAAAAAGGCTCTGGCGCCTGCGCCTGTTCTCCGGTCGGGGAGAATCTTTCGTCCTGCGTGCCCCAGTCGCGGACTTCGTGCTACCTTGCGCGCCCATTCCGACACCGCACGACGCCTTTGACCAATGGAATCGCGGTCGAAACGCGTTGACCACCGAGGGAACCCATGTCTCGCAGGCTCGACTTCGTCCTTCGCGCCAATGCCGATTTCATCGACGAACAGCACCGCAAGTGGCTCGCCGACCCGGGATCGGTCAGCGAGGACTGGGCACTTTTCTTCGCCGGGGTGGATTTGGCCTCCCGCGAGGAAATGCGCTCTCCCGGAGTCGGGGGACCGCAGGCGGACGGCGGGGTCTACTCGCTGGTCCACGCCTACCGTGAGTTCGGGCACCTCGTCTCGGACCTCGACCCGCTCGGCGAGCGCCAGGAGACGCACCCCCTGCTCGAACTGTCCAACTTCGGGCTGACCGACGGCGATCTCGACCGTGAGGTGGACGCCTCGCCGTTCAAGGGCGACTTCCGGGGCACGCTGCGGCAACTCATCGAGCGTCTGCGCGAGACCTACTGCGGCACGCTGGCGGTCGAGTACATGGACATCTCCGACCAGGACCAGCGCGAGTGGCTGGCCGAGCAGGTCGAGCGCGCCCGCACGCGCACGACGCCGGCCGCGGCCGAGCGCATCCGCATCCTGCGCGCACTGCTCGCCGCGGACGGCTTCGAACAGTTCCTTCACGCGCGCTACACGGGGCAGAAGCGCTTTTCGCTCGAGGGTGGCGCGAGCCTGATCCCGATGGCGGAGACGCTCGTCCAGGAAGCGGCCATGCGCGGGGTCGAGCAGCTGCAGATCGGCATGCCGCACCGCGGCCGCCTCAACTTCCTCGCGAACATCATGAAGAAGCCGCTCGAGCGGCTCTTCGGCGAGTTCGAGTCGAGCTTCGCGCCCGAGGACGTCGAGGGGCACGGCGACGTGAAGTACCACCTCGGCTACTCGTCCACGCAGACGATGAGCGACGGCCGGAACATCGTGCTCACGCTCCAGTACAACCCGAGCCATCTCGAGTTCGTGAATCCGGTCGTGCTCGGCTCGCTGCACGCGCGCCAGGAGGCCGCGGGCGACTACACGCGCGACCGCGGCGTACCCGTGCTCATCCACGGTGACGCGGCGTTCGCGGGTGAGGGCATCGTGGCCGAAACGCTGGCGCTGTCGCAGCTGCCGGCCTACGCGACCGGCGGCACGGTGCACGTGATCGTGAACAACCAGGTCGGTTTCACGACGTCGCCGCACTTCTCGCGCGCGACGCGTTACCCGACCACGATCGCCCGCGCGATCGACGCCCCGGTGCTGCACGTGAACGGCGACGACCCGGAAGCGTGCGTGCGCGCGATGAGCATCGCGCTCGACTACCGCATGAAGTTCAAGCGCGACGTGCTCATCGATCTCGTGTGCTACCGCAAGCACGGGCACAACGAGATGGACGACCCGACGTTCACGCAGCCGGTCATGTACCGGAAGATCGCCTCGCACGTGCCGGCCTCGCGCCGCTACGCCGAGCGGCTCGTGGCCGAAGGCGTGCTCGATGCGCCGGGCCTCGAGAAGATCGAGACCGAGATCGACGCCGCGTTCCGCGCCGCGCACCGGCAGGCCGCGGGCGACGCCGCGCCCGCCGCGCGTCAGGCGCCGACCGGGCTCTGGCGCGGACTCGAATGGGCGGGCGAGGACTGGAGCGCGGTCACCTCGGTCCCGCGCGACGTGCTCGAGCAGGTGCTGCACCGCATCACGCAGCTGCCCGAGACGTTCCGCCCGCACCGCAAGATCACGCAGCTGTCCGCCGACCGGCGGCGCATGTTCCTCGAGGACCGGCTCGACTGGTCGCTCGGCGAGACGCTCGCCTACGGCACGCTGCTGCTCGAGGGGCGCAACGTGCGCCTGACCGGTCAGGACGCCGGCCGCGGCACGTTCACGCACCGGCACGCGGCGCTGCACGACATGGAGACCGGCAGGCGCCACGTGCCGCTCGAGCACCTCGCGCCCGAGCAGGGGCGCTTCGAGGTCGTGGACACCATGCTGAGCGAGGCCGCCGTCCTGGGCTTCGAGTACGGCTACAGCACCGCCGATCCCAACACGCTCACGATCTGGGAAGCGCAGTTCGGCGACTTCGCGAACGTGGCGCAGGTCTACACCGACCAGTTCATCGCGAGCGGCGAGACGAAGTGGGGCCGCATGTCCGGCCTCACTATGCTGCTGCCGCACGGCTACGAAGGCCAGGGTCCGGAGCACTCGAGCGCGCGGCTCGAGCGCTTCCTCGAGCTCTGCGCCGACGGCAACATGCAGGTCTGCAACCTCACCACGCCCGCGCAGCTGTTCCACGCGCTGCGCCGCCAGCTGCACCGGCGCTTCCGCAAGCCGCTCGTCATCATGAGCCCGAAGAGCCTGCTGCGGCACAAGGCCGCCGTTTCGCCCGTCGCGGATTTCACGTCCGGCGCTTTCCAGCCGCTCATCGGCGATCCCGCCACGGAGCCGGCGAAGACGACGCGCGTGCTGTTCGTGAGCGGCAAGTTCTACTACTCGCTGCTCGAGGCGCGCACCGCGCAGGGTGCGGCCGACACCGCGATCGTGCGGCTCGAGCAGATGTACCCGTTCCCCGACGCCGAAGTGCGCGCGGAGCTCGAACGCTTCGCGGCCGCGGCCGACGTGTGCTGGGTGCAGGAGGAACCCGAGAACATGGGCGCGTGGCGGCACCTTCGCCACCGTTTCGAGCGCGCGCTGCCCGAGGGCCGCGTGCTGCGCGTCGCCGCGCGGCAGGACGCCTCGACCCCGGCGAGCGGGTTCTACGGCATGCACCAGCAGCAGGAACAGGCGCTGATCGCCGAGGCGTTCTCGCCGCAGGCCGTTCCTTCACGCGCGGGCCGCAAGGGCGCCCGCGGAGGTGTGCGATGAGCATCGAGATCAAGGTTCCGCGTCTCGCCGAGTCCATCTCCGAGGCGACGCTGGTGGAGTGGCTCAAGCCCGACGGCGCCGCCGTGCGGCTCGACGAGCCCATCGCCACGCTCGAGACCGACAAGGCCGCCGTCGAGATCGTCGCCGCGAGCGCGGGCGCGCTGAAGCACGCACGCAAGGTCGGCGAGACCGTGCTCGTCGGGGACGTGCTGGCGACCATCGATCCAGCCGCCGCCGGCAGCGCGGCGCCCGCCGCGGCGCCCGCCAGTGCGCCCACGGCGGACTCCGCTCCGCCCGCGGGCGATGCCCCGCACCTGTCTCCCGCCGTGCGCCGCATCGTCGCGGAGACCGGCGTGGACCCGGCCTCGATCCCCGGCAGCGGCAAGGGTGGACGGCTGCTCAAGGAGGACGTCGCTAGGCACGTTGGGAGCGCGCCGCCGGCGGCCGCGCCCCCGGCGCCCGTCGCACCCGCCTCTTCCGCACCCACGGACGTGCCGCCCGCCAGCCCCGTCGAATCCGCCGAGGACGCGCCCGGCGCGGGCGAACGCGTCGTCCCGATGAGCCGCATCCGCTCGCGCATCGCCGAGCGCCTGGTGCAGGCGCAGCACACCGCGGCGATCCTGACGACGTTCAACGAGATCGACATGACCCGCGTGATGGAGACGCGCGCGCGCTTCAAGGACGCGTTCGAGAAGAAGCACGGCGTGCGGCTCGGCTTCATGAGCTTCTTCGCGCGCGCCTGCGTGCTCGCGCTCCAGGACGTGCCCGCGGTCAACGGCGAGATCCGCGGCACGGACATCGTCTATCACGACTTCGTGCACCTGGGCATCGCCGCGAGCACCCCGCGCGGACTCGTCGTGCCGGTCGTGCGCCACGCCGAACGGCTCGACTTCGCGGGGCTCGAGCGCGAGATCGCGCGTCTCGCGCAGCGCGGCCGCGACGGCCAGCTCTCGCCGCAGGAACTCTCGGGCGGCACCTTCACGATCACCAACGGCGGCGTGTTCGGCTCGCTGCTCTCCACGCCGATCCTCAATCCGCCGCAGAGCGGCATCCTCGGCATGCACAAGATCGAGAAGCGTCCCGTCGTCGTGGACGACCAGGTCGTGATCCGTCCCATGATGTACGTGGCGCTCTCGTACGATCACCGCCTCATCGACGGCGAGCAGGCCGTCACGTTCCTCGTGCGCGTGAAGGAGCGCCTCGAGGACCCCGAGCGCCTGCTGCTCGTCGTCTGACCCTTTCGTTCCGGAGCGCATCATGAGCGACGCCACGTACGATCTCGTCGTGATCGGCGCCGGCCCCGGCGGCTACGTCGCCGCCATCCGCGCCGCCCAGCTGGGACTCAAGACCGCGTGCATCGAGAAGTACCCGACGCTCGGCGGCACCTGCCTCAACGTCGGCTGCATCCCGAGCAAGGCGCTGCTCGACTCGAGCGAGCGCTTCGACGACGCGAAGCACGCCTTCGCCGCGCACGGCATCAAGGCGACGGTCGAGCTCGACCTGCCCGCCATGATGAAGCGCAAGGACGGTGTCGTGCGCGACCTCACGCGCGGCATCGAGGGGCTCTTCAAGAAGAACGGCATCGAGCGGGTGCTCGGCACCGCCCGCATCGCCGCCCCGGGCGTCGTCGAAGTGACGCACGCCGAGGGTACGCGCTCGCTGCACGCGAAACGCATCCTGATCGCGACGGGATCCAAGCCCGCATCGCTTCCCGGTGTCGCGTTCGACGGCCGCCGCATCGTGCACTCGACCGACGCGCTCGCGCTGCCCGAGGTGCCGAAGAAGATGATCGTGATCGGCGCCGGCGCGATCGGCCTCGAACTGGGCTCGGTGTGGCGCCGCCTCGGCGCCGAGGTGCTCGTGCTCGAGTACCTCGACCGCATCGTGCCCGGCTCGGACCTGGGCACGGCGAAGCTGCTGCAGCGCGCGCTCGAGAAGCAGGGCATGAAGTTCCGCTTCGGCGTCTCGGCGAAGGGGGCGAAGGTCGAAGGCGACTCCGTGACCGTCGAGGTCGCGCCCGCCGCCGGCGGCGACGTGACGACCGAGACCTGCGACGTCCTGCTCGTGGCCGTCGGGCGCCGTCCGTACACCGAAGGCCTCGGCGCCGCCGAGGCCGGCATCCGCATGGACTCGCGCGGGCGCATCGAGGTGGACGCGCACTGGCAGACGAGCGTCCCCGGGATCTACGCGATCGGCGACGTGATCGCCGGGCCGATGCTGGCGCACAAGGCCGAGGAAGAGGGCGTCGCCTGCGTCGAATGCATGACCGGGTTGCCCGGGCACGTCGAGTACGGGTGCGTTCCCGGCGTGGTGTACACGTGGCCGGAGATGGCGTCGGTCGGCATGTCCGAGGAAGACGCGAAGGCCGCCGGCCGCGAGATCGCCGTCGGCACGTTCCCGTTCCTCGCGAACGGCCGCGCGAAGGCGATGGGGGAGCGTGACGGGCACGTGAAGATCGTGGCCGACGCGAAGAGCGATCGCATCCTGGGCGCACACATCGTGGGGCCGCGCGCGAGCGACCTGATCGCCGAACTCGTGCTCGCGCTGGAGATGGGCGCGAGCTCGGAGGACGTGGCGCGTTCGTTCCACGCCCACCCGACCCTGCCCGAGGCGGTGAAGGAGGCGGCACTCGCCGTCGCGAAACGGGCGATCCACATGTAATGTGAATCCGTGCGAATCGCACGAGGGGGCGCGGGCATCCGATGCGGGTGTCCGCGTCTTTCGTTGGGGGAAATGCCCCGACGGGGAACAACCGAATCGTATCTTGCAAGATTTTTCTTGCAGACGGTCCGGAACGGAATGCTAGACTAATCGTCGTTGAGCACAGCTGGTTCGTCTGCGCGCCCTTGATGTCCCCCCCTTGCTGCGCAGGCCACTGGTGGCACGGCTGCCCCGGTGATTCCCCGACATAGACAACTCAGACATGCCCCCGAGGAGACTCGCCGATGAGGTGGCTCGTTCCTGCCATGCTTGCCGTGTCCGTGTGCGCAGCGCCGTTGACGGTGCCGCAGGCCCACGCGGCCACCCCCGTACCCGTCCAGTTCGGCACGACCTGGGACGCTCCGTCCCAGACGCTGCAGAACATCGTGGACGCCTACCTCGGCGTGCCCGGCGCCATCAACGTGCAGACCGATTTCGTCGGCGCTCACGTCGGTGACCTCGATCCGTGGTTCTGGGTCGGTCGCGAGATCCCCGCGCTGCTCATCACGGAAGTCGCGGGCAATGCGAACAACAACACCATCGGTTGGTACAAGGAGACCGGAAGCAAGCCGGTCATCGACGGTGTCGACGACGGTCTCGTGTTCAACGGAGCGCAGAGCTCCGGCGCGAACGTGCTCGTCACGTTCCCGGCCGGCCTGACCAAGTTCGGCTTCTACATGAACCCGAACGGTCCGCTCGGCGCCACCAACGCTCCGGAGCCGGAACTTTTCTGGACCAACCGCTTCTTCAACGACAAGGGCCCCGCGGGTGCCGCCATCCACGCGCCGTTCGACGGTGACGTGCAGGCGCTCGTGTTCGACGTGTCGAAGTGGAAGGGAGCGAACACCTGGCTCGTGTGCTTCGAGGACGTGGATTCGGGTGCTCCCATCACGTCGTGCTGCTCGGGCACGGACAACGATTTCAACGACCTCGTGTTCGAGGTCACGGCGCTCGGCGCCACGCCGGCGAAGACGCTGACGTTCGGCCAGCTCAAGCTCAAGGGCGGCAACTGACGCTTCGCACAGGCCCCTCGCCTGACGGGCGCCCGGCTTCGGCCGGGCGCCCTCTTTCTTGCAGTTGACGGCCCGCGCCCCCTTTCCGCATCTTGCCCGCCATGCCCACTCTCACACTCGGTGACTGGACGCTTCACACGATCGAAGCCGGCGCGCTCTGGCTGGACGGCGGGGCCATGTTCGGCTCGGTGCCCCGCCCGCTCTGGAGCCGCACGAACCCGCCGGACGAGCGCAACCGTATCCCGCTCGCGATGCGCTGCCTGCTGATGGTCGGGCACGGCCGCAAGGTGCTCGTGGACGTCGGCCTCGGCGACAAGAGCGACGCGAAGTTCCGCGAGATCTTCCGGGTCGAGGACGAGCCCACGCTCGAGGCCTCGCTCGCGGCGGCCGGCCACGGCATCGAGACCGTCACGGACGTCGTGCTCACGCACCTGCACTTCGATCACGCCGGTGGCTCCACCCGGCGCGACGGCGGCGTGCTCGTGCCGCGGGTGCCGAACGCGAAGTTCCACGTCCAGCGCCGCAACTGGGAGAACGCGCATTCGCCCAATCCGCGCGAGCGGGCTTCCTACCTCGGCGAGAACTACGACCCGCTGCTCGAGGCCGGCGTGCTCGAGTTCTGGGATGGCGCGTCGAAGCCCTGGCCCGGCGTCGAGATCTTCACCGCCGAGGGGCACACGCGGGGGCAGCAGCTGCTGCGCATCGAGGGCGGGGGACAGGTCGTCTACTACGTGGCCGATCTCATTCCCACGGCCTCGCACGTGCGCATCCCCTTCGTGATGGGGTACGACGTCGCCGCCATCGAGACCATGGCCGAAAAACGGGCGTTGCTCGAGCGCGCCTCGGCCGAAAACGCGTGGGTCTGTCTCGAACACGACCCCGTCACCGCGTTCGCACGGCCCGCCGTCGAAGGGCACGACTTCGCCTGGACCGAACGGATCGAAGCCTCACGGGCCTGACGGCTCGCCGAGTTCCCCCCTCTCTCAGGAGCCGAGATGTTCCATCAGCTGTTCGCGACCTGGATGCAGCTCACCCGTGACTGGGGCTACGGCGGCGTCTTCCTGCTCATGGCCGTCGAGTCCACCGTCTTCCCGCTGCCGAGCGAGGTCGTCGTGCCCCCGGCCGCGTACTGGGCGCAGCAGGGCCACATGAGCTTCTGGGGCGTCGTGCTCGCCTCGACGTTCGGCTCGTGGTTCGGCTCGGCGATCTCGTACTGGGTCGCGCGCCGGCTCGGCCGCCCGCTGATCCTGAAATACGGCAAGTACGTCTTCGTGCCCGAGAAGAAGTGGCTGCTCGCGGAGAGCTGGATCAACCAGTTCTCGGTCGGCGGTGTGTTCTTCGCCCGGCTGCTGCCCGTCGTGCGCCACCTCGTGTCGCTGCCCGCGGGCGCGGCCCGGATGAACTTCCGCAGCTTCTCGCTCGCCACGCTCACGGGCTCGTTCCTGTGGTCCTGGGTGCTCGCGTGGTTCGGCGCGCAGGTGCTCGGCGGCGAGCCGCGCCTGCTGCAGGATCCCGAGGCGCTCGTGCACGTGTTGAAGGCCAAGCTGCTCTGGATCTTCGCCGCGGCGGCCGTGATGCTCGTGCTCTACATCGGCGTCATGATGTTCGCGAAGAAGTCGCAGGACGCCCGCCACTGACGCGCTGAAACAGTTACATCGCGGTCACGCCCGCCGGGGTCCCGGACCCTTGCGGGCGTTCGCGCGCTTGGGCTACGGTCGCGCCGAATCCGTTCCCGCACCGCCCCCTTCTTCGCCCGAAAGTCCCCGCATGCCTTCCGTCGAACTTTCGAAACTCGGCAAGTCGTACGGCCGCGGCCAAAAGGCCGTGGACGGCGTGAACCTGAACATCCGCGACGGTGAGTTCCTCGTGCTCGTCGGCCCTTCGGGCTGCGGCAAGTCCACCGTGCTGCGCATGGTCGCCGGCCTCGAGGAGATCTCCGAGGGCACGATCAAGATCGGCGAGCGCGTCGTGAACGAGGTCGCTCCGAAGGACCGCGACGTCGCCATGGTGTTCCAGAACTACGCGCTCTATCCGCACATGAGCGTGTTCGACAACATGGCGTTCGGCCTGCGCCGCCGCAAGGCGAGCGAGGCCGAGGTGCAGCAGAAGGTGAACGAGACCGCCGAAGTGCTCGGCCTCACGACCTACCTGCAGCGCCGTCCTCGCGAACTCTCGGGCGGCGAGCGCCAGCGCGTCGCGCTCGGCCGCGCCATGGTGCGCAAGCCGCAGGTGTTCCTGTTCGACGAGCCGCTCTCGAACCTCGACGCGAAGCTGCGCGTGCAGATGCGCGCCGAGATCAAGCGGCTGCACCAGCGCGTCGGCGCCACGATGATCTACGTGACGCACGACCAGGTCGAAGCCATGACGCTCGGCGACCGCATCGCGGTCATGCGCAAGGGCATCCTGCAGCAGTGCGCCGACCCGTTCACGCTCTACACGGCGCCGGCGAACCAGTTCGTGGCCGGCTTCATCGGCAGCCCGCCGATCAACTTCTTCACGGCGAACGTCTCGGCCGACGGCGGCTCGATCGACGCGAGCGGCGTGAAGATCCCGGTGCCGGCCGCGCTGCGCGCCGCGGTGGAACCGCTCCGGGGCAAGTCGGTCACGGTGGGCATCCGCCCCGAGGACCTGCACCTGGACCCGCAGGACGGCGGCGCGATCCCGGCGACGGTCGAGGTGCAGGAGCCGCTCGGCAACGAGACGCTCGTGCACTGGAAGAGCGCCGTGGGCGCGATCATCTCGCGCGTGCCGGGGCAGGAGTCGCCCGCGCTCGGCTCGCAGAAGCCGCTGCACTTCCCGGCGGCCAAGCTGCACGTGTTCGACCCGACGACCGAGCGCGCGCTCGACGGAGCGGTGGTGCCGGTGGCCTGAGCGCCGCGCCGACGGTCGTCGGCGTGAATCCGGCAACGCCCGCGACGCGGGGCGCCACCTGGTGGATCGCAGGCAGCCGGCTACGTGCCGGCCGCTTCGCGTGGGACGTGCTCGACCGCGGCCCGGCGGCGCCGCGCGCGACGGGGCACTGCCGGCGCTCGTGGCGCACCCCGCCGGGCTCGGCGACGCCGTGGTGGGGTTCGACGCCCCGTTCGCGCCCGCGCGCGGCCCCCGGGAGACGCTTTCCGCGCTGGAGCCCGCCCGCTGCCGCGCTCGTCCGCATACGGCCGGGTTCGTCGCGCACCGGTTTCGCCCGCGGGCCCGCGTGAGGCAGGTTCCCTCCGCCTCGTTCACCCTCCACCACGGGACTCCGACATGAGACGCCTGCTGCTGCCCCTCGTCGCCCTGGCCGTATCGGCCGCCGCTCTCCACTCGTGCGCGCCCGCGTCGCGCACCCCGCCCGCCGCCACGTACCTGGCCACGTTCATGGACACCACCGTGTCGCCGCGGGAGGACTTCTTCCACTACGCGGTGGGCAAGTGGCTCAAGGACCATCCCATCCCGGCCGCCGAGCGGTCGTGGGGCATCTCGCACGTCGTGCAGGAAGAGACCTACCAGCGCCTGCTCGGCCTCAGCGAGGAGGCGGCGAAGGCGAAACCCGCGAAGGGTTCGAACGCGCAGAAGATCGGTGACTTCTGGGCCTCGGGCATGGACACGGTGGCGATCGAGAAGGCGGGCCTGACGCCGCTCGCGCCCGAGTTCGCGCGCATCGACTCGGTGAGCGACACCGCGGGCCTGCTCGCCGAGATCGCGCACCTGCAGTACATCGGCGTGGGCGTGATGTGCGGCACGTTCATCATGCAGGACGAGAAGAACAGCGAGCGCTACGCGCTGCACGTGTACCAGGGCGGGCTCGGCCTGCCGAACCGCGACTACTATTTCGACACCGACGCGCGCTCGAAGATGCTGCGCGGCGAGTACCTGGCGCACGTGCGCAAGATGTTCGAACTCCTCGGTGACGATTCCACGCGTGCGAAGGCGGGCGCCGGCACCGTGATGGCCATGGAAACCGAACTGGCCGGCGCTTCGCGCAAGCTCGAGGCGTTGCGCGATCCGCAGGCCAACTACAACCCGATGTCCGTCGACGGCCTGTCGAAGCTCACGCCCAGCATCCGCTGGCGCGAGTTCCTCGACCGGGGCCACATCCGCGGCGTGGACACGGTGATCGTGGGCCAGCCGGAGTTCCTGCGGCAGGTGCAGAAGTCGCTGACGTCGCACTCGCTGGACGACTGGAAGACCTACCTGCGCTGGCATCTCGCGAGCTCGTTCGCCGCGCAGGCGGGCGGCGCGTTCGACGCCGAGAACTTCCGGTTCTACGGCACGATCCTGAACGGCACGCCCGAACAGCGTCCCCGCTGGAAGCGCGTGCTCGACGACCAGGAGGACTACCTCGGCGACGCGCTCGGCCAGCTGTACGTGCAGCAGTACTTCTCGCCGCGCACGAAGGCCCGTTACGAGAAGCTGACCGACGAGATCTTCCAGGCGTTCCGGGAGCGCATCCAGAAGCTCGACTGGATGAGCGACGCCACGAAGCAGCGCGCGCTCGCCAAGTTGAACGCGGTCACGAAGAAGGTGGGTTATCCCGAGAAGTGGCGCGACTACTCGACGTACGACGTGGACCGCTCGTCGTACCTGATGAACTGCCTGCGCGGGAACGTGTGGCAGAGCGAATACTACATCGCGAAGCTCGGCAAGCCGGTGGACCGCACCGAGTGGGACATGACGCCGCAGACGTACAACGCGTACTACAACCCGTCGAACAACGAGATCGTGCTGCCCGCGGCCATCTTCATCCTGCCGGGCATCGCGGATTCGCTCGTGGACGACGCGGTCGTGTACTCGTACGCCGGCGGCACCACGATCGGCCACGAGATCACGCACGGCTTCGACGACGAGGGCCGCCAGTTCGACGAGAAGGGCAACCTCGTGAGCTGGTGGACGCCCGCCGACGAGAAGGAGTTCAACCGGCGCGCCGAGCGGATCGTGCGTCAGTTCGACGGCTACGTGGCCGTGGACAGCCTGCACGTGAACGGCAAGGCCACGGCCGGCGAGAACATCGCCGACCTGGGCGGCATGCTGCTGGGCTGGGACGCGTTCACGAAGACCGAGCAGTACAAGAAGGGCGAGAAGCTCGGCGGGCTCACGCCGGCGCAGCGCTACTTCGTGGGCTGGGCGCTCGGCTGGATGAACCAGCTCCGCCCCGAGAATCTCGCCGTGCGCGTGAAGACCGACGTGCACGCGCCGAGCTTCCTGCGCGTGACGGGACCGGTCTCGAACCTGCCGCAGTTCTACGAAGCGTTCGGCGTGCAGCCGGGCGACCCTCTGTTCCGCCCGGACTCGGTGCGCGTGTCGATCTGGTAGGGGCGGCGCGCGCCCGCACGGCGCGTCCCGGCGAAAGCGAGAGGCGGCGGGAGCGATCCCGCCGCCTTTCGCGTGCCCGGGCGGCCCGCCGGGGCGACGTGCGGCGTCCGCGCGTGCGCGCGGCCCGAGCCCGCCGGCGGCGACGCCCGGTGCTCGGCCCCGGGAATCCCGCGCTGGTTCGCGCTTCGGACACGTCAGGCGAGTGCGCGTGGCCGTTCGCGCATCCCTCGCGCAGGCTGGCGCACGGATTCGAACTCCGTCGGCGTCGCCGCCGGGGTCGCGGTCCCGAAACGCTCCCCGCAACCTTTTCCCGGGACCTCCCGTCCAAGGAGACCATGAACCCCACCTGCCGAGTCCGGTCCCTGCTCGCGGCGCTCGCGTGCGCCCTGACCCTGATCGTCTCGTCCTCCCCGGCACGCGCGGCGGGAGCCCGCCCCGGTCCGGCGCTCACCATCCAGCGTGCCGCCGGGCCGATCGTGCTCGACGGCGACCTGTCCGACGCCGGCTGGCAGGGCATCCCCGCGGTCACCCAGTGGTACGAGACGCGCGTGGGCGACAACGTGGAGCCCGCCGTGGCGAACGTCGCCTACCTGGCCTACGACGCCCGCTACCTGTACGCGGGCTTCCGCTTCGACGACCCGCACCCGGACCTGATCCGCGCCCCGATCGCCGACCACGACGCCTTGTCGGGCTCCACCGACTACGGCGGCATCATCGTGGACAGCCACGACGACGGGAAGACCGCGCAGATGTTCCTCGCGAACGCGAACGGGCTCCAGTACGACGCGATCACGAACGACGCGACGGGCGAGGACAGTGCGCCGGACTACTACTGGGACGCCGTGGGCAAGAAGACCGCCACCGGCTGGAACCTCGAGATCCGCGTGCCGTTCTCGTCGCTGCGCTACGCGAGGGACGCCGCGCCGCGGTGGGGCATCCTGCTGTACCGGAACTACCCGCGCGACCGGCACTACCAGTTCTTCTCGGCGCGCATGCCGCGCGACGTGAACTGCTTCGTGTGCAACTCGAGCGCGCTCACGGGGCTCGCCGACCTGCCGCACGGTTCGCACGTGGTGGCGGCGCCGTTCGTCACGGCGCAGCGCGCGGACGCTCCGCGCGGCGACCTCGGCAGCCCGCTCGCGAACGGCGACGTCGAATCGGACGCCGGTCTCGACGTGAAGTGGAGCCCGTCGGCGAATCTCACGATCGACGGCACGCTGCACCCGGACTTCTCGCAGGTGGAATCGGACGCGCCGCAGATCGTGGCGAACGAGCGGTTCGCGCTGTTCTTCCCCGAGAAGCGCTCGTTCTTCCTCGAGGGCGTGGACCTGTTCTCCACGCCGATGAACGCGGTGTACACGCGCACCATCACCGCGCCCGAGGAGGGCCTGCGCGCCACCGGCCGCGCCGGCGGCACGGCGTTCACCGCGCTCGTCGCGCACGACAAGGGCGGCGGCTCGGTGATCCTGCCCGGGCAGCAGGGCTCGGACGACGCGCCGCAGGACTTCCATTCCACGGTCGGCGTCGTGCGCCTGCGTCACGATCTCGGGCGCTCGTTCGTGAGCCTGCTCGCGACCACGCGCGAGATCGAGAGCGGCGGCTGGAACCGGGTCGTCGGGCCCGACTTCCAGTGGCGCCCGCGCGCGGCGGACACGTTCACGGGCCAGGTGCTGCTGAGCGACACGCGCACGCCCAACCGCCCCGACCTCGCCAGCGAGTGGGACGGCCGCTCGCTCACCGACCGCGCGATGCAGCTGAGCTGGTCGCACGGCACCGAGCACGTGGACTGGTACCTGCAGGGGCAGGACTTCGGGAAGGACTTCCGAGCGAACAACGGCTTCATGCCGCAGGTGGGTTACCGCGAGCTCTACTTCGAAACGGGCTACACGCTGCGACCGAAGAAGGGTTTCGCCTCGCGCCTGCGCCTGTTCACGGCGAACTACGTGGACGCCACGCCCGGCAACGACGTGCTCGCGCAGCGGGTTTCGGCCGGCGCCGGCATGGACGGCCGCTGGAACAGCTTCACGCGCGTGGAGCTGAACCAGGACGCCTTCCGCGTGGGCGACCAGCTGCTGCGCCGCTTCCGCCCGTACGCGCACGTCGACCTGAGCCCGAGCCGCCTGCTGAACAACGTCGCCGTGGAGGGCACGTTCGGCGACGAGATCGACTTCGCGAACGGGCGGGAGGCCAGCGGCGCCACGCTGACCGCGAGCGCGACGGTGCGGCCCGGCGACCACCTGGAGATCGGTGCGAGCGCCAGCCGCCGCTGGCTCGACGTGGACGCGGCCGGTGCGAGCGGGCGGCTGTTCACGGCCGACGTGGAGCGGCTGCGCGTGACGTACAACTTCACGTCCCGGTCGTTCCTGCGCGTGATCGGGCAGCACGTCCGCACGACGCGCGACCCCGCGCTCTACCTGTTCCCGGTGTCGTCCCGCAACGCCGATTTCGGCTCGTCGCTGCTGTTCGCCTACAAGCTGAACTGGCAGACCGTGCTCTACGCGGGATACGGCGATCAGCGGACGTGGGCGGAGGCGACCGACCGCTTCGAGGCGAGCGGGCGCCAGTTCTTCACGAAGCTCTCGTACGCCTGGCAGCCGTGAGCGGGCCGGGGCGCGACAATGCATCGGTCGCGCCCCGGAGCCCGGTTCCGGCGGTGAAGTGCTGGGGAGGGGCCGTGCGCGCGTGATACGCTTCGTGCGTACGAACCCCCCTGCATCCTCTCGTTCTCACGAGGTGCCTCCATGCACTCGCATCGCCGCAACGCACCGTTCCTGCTGGCGCTCGCCCTCGGGCTGCTGGCCTTCGCACCGGCGGCCTTCGCCGCCGCGAACCACGTGGTCATCAGCGAGTTCGCCACGCGCGGCCCGACGGCCGCGACCGACGAGTTCGTCGAGCTGTACAACCCCACCGACAACCCGGTGAACATCAGCGGCTGGAAGCTCCAGTACAAGTCGGCCACGGGCACGACCTGGAACGACCGCGCCGCCCTGCCCGCGAACACCAGCATTCCCGCGCACGGCTTCTACCTGATCGCGAACCAGTCCTACCTCGGCACCGTGACGCCGGACTTCACGTCGGGCGCCTGGAACTCGGGCACGGGCATGGCCGACAACGGCAACGAGCGCATCATCGACGCGGCCCTGGTCGAGGTGGACCGCGTGGCGTGGGGCACGGGCAACGACCCCGAGGGCGGCGTCACCACGCCGAACCACGGCACGTCGGCGAACAACCTGAGCATCGAGCGCAAGGCGCTCGCCGGTTCCACCGCCGACTCGCTGTTCACGGGCGGGCTGCACGCGCTGCTCGGCAACGGGCAGGACACCAACGTCAACGGCAGCGACTTCGTGGTGCAGTCGCACGGCCGCAATCCGCAGAACAGCGGCAACCCGCCGGAGCCGGCGTTCGCCTCGGGCGGCAACGGCACCGGCCGCGCGACCGTCACGCCGACGCTCGTGTACGCCAGCCACCCCGTGCCGTCGCTCGTCTTCTCGGTGGCGCAGGATTCCAGCTACACGCTGACGAGCCTGGCGATCGTGGTGCCGGCCACGTGGACGTGGTCGCATCTCCCGTCGTCCGTGACGCTCGGCGGATCCGCGTTCGCCTCGGCCACGGCGTCGGTCACCGGGGACACGCTGTTCGTCACGGGCGCATCGATCACGCCCGCCGACAGCGGCACCGTGACGATCGCCGACCTCACCGCACCCGCCGTGAAGGGCAGTTCGCCGTTCCACGTGCGCACCGCCGTGGCGGCCGGCACGCTGACGCCGATCGTGCTGCACCCGGGCGTGCGCGTGCTGGAGCTGGTGCCCATCGTGACGATCCACGTGAACGACGCGACGGGCGTCGCGACCGCGCCGTACGCGGTCGGCGCCGAGGCCACGATCAGCGGCATCGTCACCGCGAACCTGAGCACGCTGCGCACGGACGTCTACGTGCAGGACGGCACCGCCGGCATCAACGTGTTCAATGCCGCGCTCGCGCCGCTCACGCTGGCGCCCGGTGACAGTGTCACCGTGACCGGCACGATCCTGCAGTTCCGCGGGCTCACCGAGGTGCAGGCCGACTTCAACCTGATGACGCGGCACGCCGCGGGCCGGCCGGTGCCGGAGCCGATGGTGCTGAACTGCGCGCAGGTGAACGCCACGTTCCACGCCGACGGCACCGAGCCGAACGAGGGCCGGCTGATCCGCATCAACGGCGTCAGCTACAACTCGGTCACGAGCACGATCACCGACGCGTCGGGCACCACGAACATCTTCATTCCCGCCAGCTGGCCGGCGGCGCCCAGCGTGTTCGACGTGATCGGCATCCTGAAGCAGTTCAAGCCGGGCACGCCGGCGCCCGGTCCGCCCTACACGGCGGACTACGAGATCTCGCCGCGCACGCCGGACGACATCATCGCGCACCCGGGCCCGATCATCCTGACCGGGCCGGTCGAGGACCAGATGGCGCCGAACTCGGTGCGCCTGAGCTGGACCACCGACGTGGCGTCCACGAGCATCGTGCGCTTCGGCACCACGCCGGCGCTCGGGGACAGCGCGGTGGACACGAACCCCGTGACGTCGCACGCGCCCACCGTGACCGGGCTGCTGCCGGCGACGGTGTACTACTACAGCGTCGGCTCGGCCGACGGGAACGGCGCGAACTTCTCGCCGGTCGGCGTGTTCAGCACGGCGTCGCCCGCGCAGACGACGGGCGCGATCCACGCGTACTTCAACAAGAGCGTGAACACGAACCTCGCGTGGCAGACGACCGCGAACGGCAACCAGGACCTGGTCGCCCGCCTGGTGACGCGCCTGAACAACGCGAAGCGTTCGGTGGACGGCGCGATCTACAACCTCAGCGGCACGCCGGGCGCGCAGCTGGCGACGGCGATGATCGCCGCCAAGAACCGCGGCGTGAAGGTGCGCATCGTGTGCGAGTACGACAACAGCACGAACGCGCCGTTCGGCACGCTGAGCTCGGCCGGCATCCCGGTGATCACCGACCGGTTCGACCCGATCAACTTCGGCGCCGGCCTGATGCACGACAAGTTCGTGGTCATCGACGGCCGTGGCGGGGCGCCCGACAGCGCGTGGGTGTGGACGGGTTCGTGGAACCCGACCGATCCGGGCACGAACGACGACTACCAGAACGCGATCGAGATCCAGGACCAGGCGCTCGCGAACGTCTACACGATGGAGTTCGACGAGATGTGGGGCAGCAGCTCCGACACGCCGAACGCGTCCGTGTCGCGGTTCGGCGCGCGCAAGCTCGACGACACGCCGCACAAGTTCGTGGTCGGCGGCCGGACGCTCGAGTGCTACTTCAGCCCGTCGGACGCCACGGACTACCACATCCAGCAGACGCTGTACGCGGCGCAGCACTCGATCGGCTTCGAGCTGCTCACGCTCACGCGCAGCAACCTGGCGACCGCGCTGATCTCGCGCCACAACGCCGGCGTGACCGTGCGCGGCGACCTCGACAACAGCACGGACAGCGGTTCGGAGTACGCGAACCTGGTGACGGCCGGCGTGGACGTGCGCGTGAAGACCGGCGGCGCCGGGCTGCTGCACCACAAGTACGTGCTGATCGACGCGGACAACCCGCACTGGGACGGCACGGTGCTCACCGGCTCGCACAACTGGTCGGCGGCGGCCGAGCAGTCGAACAACGAGAACACGGTGATCGTGCACGACACCGACCTGGCGAACCAGTACCTGCAGGAGTTCGCGGCGCGCTACTACCAGTTCGGCGGCACGGACTCGGTGCGCGTGACCGACGTGACGGGCGGCGCCTCCGTGCGTGCGCTGTCGCTCTCGCAGAACTGGCCGAACCCGTTCCGTGGCCGCACGACGCTGGCGTACGCGCTGCCGGCCGCGCAGCACGTGAAGCTGAGCCTGTACGACCTGCAGGGGCGCGAGGTGCGCACGCTGGTCGACGGCGAGCAGCCGTCGGGGCGCTACGAGGTCGAGCTCACGGCGAAGACGCTGCCGACGGGCGTGTACTTCTACCGCCTGCAGGCGGGCAGGGAGACGCTGCAGAAGAAGCTGCTGCTGCTCCGGTAGGGGCAGCCGGGGGTTACCGCGCTC
>JBGANH010000324.1:0-4135 GCA_044222365.1 Candidatus Eiseniibacteriota bacterium | reverse complement strand
GACGAGATCGGGATCGATGTAGAGCGGTGCCAGCTTGGGCGCGACCTGCGTCTCGAGCCGCATCTGCGCCTGGGCGATGCGGTCCGCGGCGAGCGCGATGACCTTGTCCACGCACTCGGACAGGTACGAGGAGCGCAGTTCCGGCGTGCGCGGCCGCGCGGACTGCAGCAGGCTCGTGACGATGCGGTCGAGGCGCGCCACTTCCTCGAGGATCACCTGCGCGAAGCGCGCGCGCTCGTCGCGAGGCTCGAAGCGCTTGAGCAGCACCTGCGCGCTCGTGCCGATGCCCGCGAGCGGGTTGCGGATCTCGTGCGCGACTCCCGCCGAGAGCTGGCCCAGCGTGGCGAGCCGCTCGTGGCGGCGCAGCTCCTGCTGCATGCGCCGCATCTGCGTGAGGTCGTGCAGCGTGACGAGCACCCAGGGCGGCTTGCCGAAGCGATAGGTGCGCACGCGCACGGGAACCTCGCCCCCGTTCGCCGTCTGCAGCACGGCCTCGCGTTCGCCCTGCGCCGTCCGGAACGCCTCGCGCACGACGTCGTCGCCCGCGACCACCGTGCGCACGACGTCCGCGGCGGGCACGCCGCGCAGCTTCGCCGCGCCCATGCCGAAAAGCCGTTCGGCGGACGGGTTCGAGCGCGCGATCCGGCCCGAGGGCTCGACGAGAAGGGCGCCGGCTTCGGCGTCTTCCATGAGCGCCTGGATCAGTGCGTCGGTCGGAGGCGCGCCACTGGCGCGCTGGGGAGTGGGCTTGGGCATGTGCGTTCCTTCGCGGCCGCAGTATAGACACGCGAAAACCGCCGCGTCGATGTCCCGACGCGGCGGTTCTTGCGGAAACGCACCCGTGACTTCAGCCGCGGAGGATCTCTCCGAGCACGGCGTGGACCAGCCGGTCCCGCACGTCGTCACGGTCGTAGTATCCGGAGACGATCCGCTTCTGGGCGGAACGTACCCGGGAGAGACGCACTACCGAGGTGTCCGCGGTCACGACTCGAAGCGCGGGGGCGCGGCGAGGCTTCCGGGACTTCGGACGGCGAATCGTGCTCATGACTCCTCGCTGCAACGCTGAAGGTTCAGTGCGATGTTGTCCGTTCAGTCGTCAAGGAACGAGGGGCGTGGTCGAACGACTAGGGCTTCTTGCCCTGCTCCGCAGCGCCGGTGGGACGAGTCCCGCCTGCCTTGCGGTTTTCTTCCTGGATGCGGGCGTAGATCTCCTCGCGGTGCACCTTCACTTCCGGCGGTGCCTCGATACCGAGCTTCACCTGACCGGAACGCACCTCGAGGACGGTGATCTTCACCGTGTCCCCGATCCGGATGTTCTCTCCTAACTTCCTTGTTAGGACCAGCATCTTGTTCGAACCTCCGCTCTTTGCACCGATGCAGCGCCTGCTCCATCCTTGACGGAGGGCGTATCGGCATGGCGGGAATGTGACTTCAGCAGAATACTGTCGAACGCTTGCTTCTTCCAAGCGCTCAGTTGGTCCATTCTGTCGGTCGTCGGCCCCGGCCCCGTTCTCCCGTCAGAGGCAACTGGAGGCAACCGGCCATGACTCGCGAGTCCGTGGATCGCTTCCTCACCTGGCTGCTGCTGCCCGCGGCGCTGGCGCTGGTGACGTCGGCCCTGACCCTCTCCGGTCGCGCCTACACGGGGCTGTCGTTGAGCGAGGACCGAGTCGTGACGGTGCAGCCGGGCAGCCCCGCCGCCCGTGCCGGATTGCTCCCGGGTGACCGGATTCTGCCCGCCGGGGCGGACCGCTCCACGGTCCTCGCGGCCAGCGCGCTGGAGCGCGTGCGCCCGGGCCGGCCGGTGGAACTCCAGCGGACGCGCGACGGCATCACCTCCCACGCCTGGCTCGTGCCCGAGGCCCTGCCCGAGTCGGAACGGCGCTTCCGCGCGTTCCTGTTCGCCGTGGCGAGCGTCTTCCTCCTGCTCGGGGGCTGGGTGTGGAGCGAGCGACGGGACGGCCTCACGCGGGTTTTCCTGCTCCTCTGCCTCGCCTTCGCCGAGATGCTCGCGCAGGCGCCGACCTTCACCTCGCCGCTGCTGCAACTCGGCAGCGACCTCACGTTCCTCGCCGCGCAGCTCTTCGCGCCGGTCCTGTTCGCGCACTTCTTCGCGCTCTTTCCCGAGCCCGTTTCGCGAGGCCGCTCGGCGTGGGTGCTGCGGCTCGGCTACACGATCGCGACCGTGCTGTTCGGCGCCTGGGTCGTGTGCGGGGCCGAAAGCCTCTGGGGCGCGGGCCGGCTCGGGGTGCTGCTGCCGGCACTTCTGACGCTGCCCGCGATCCACTTCGGCCTCGGCATCGTGGCGGGGCTCGCGTTCTTCGGCGCCTCGTTCACGCGTTCGCGCGATCCGGACACGCGCCGCCGCCTGCGCGTGGCGTTCCTCGGCACCCTGCTCGGGGCGGCGCCGTTCGCCGCGCTCGTCGCGCTGCGCAACCTCGCTCCGGACGCGCCGGTGCCGGGCGAGCGCTGGATCGTGGGCAGCGTGCTGCTCGTGCCCGCCTCCTTCGCGTGGGCGATCGCGGTGCACCGCGTGTTCGACTTCCGCGTCGCGTTGCGCGCGATCGCCTCGCTCGCGCTCGTGGTGCTCGCGGGCTGCGCGATGTTCGCGGCCGGAGAGTGGCTCGCGCAGCACTGGTGGCCCGAGTTGGGGCGTGACGTGTCCGGTGTCTCGCTCGCATTCCTCGCCCTCGTCGCCGGGCTCGCGGGCCCCTCGCGGCCGTGGATCTCGGCCATCGGCGCGCGCATGGTGCCGATCGCGGACGAAGTCGTGCTCGGTGCGTGGGCGCCGTCGGAGGCCATGACGCGCCAGGGCGTGGACGCGGTGCTCGCGGAAGCGTGCGAGGTGGTGCGCCGGTCGCTCCGGCTCGAGAACTGCGCCGCGGTCTACGCCGCCGACGGCGTGGTGCACGTTTCGCCGCCGCAGCGCCTGCCCACGCTCGAAGCCCTCGGTCCGGGTTTCGCCGGTATCGCCGCGCGGCTCACGCGCCCGCAGGCGGCCATGGAACTCCCGCTCGCCGAGGACGATCGCGACGTGCTCGACATGGCCGCGGTGCAATGGGTCGTCGGAGTCCCCGGCGCCCCCATGCCCACGGCCCTCCTGCTCGGCCGCCGGCTCGCCGGCCCCTGGCTCGACCGGCACGAGATCCGCGAACTCGAGGAAGCGCACAAGGTCCAGCTCAAGCGCCTGCCGCGGCGCACGCCCGTGTATCCGTCGCTCGACTGTGCGGCGAGCACGCTCGCCACCGAGTCGGTGGGCGGCGATTACTACGACTTCATCCAGGAAGGGGCGCGCGACTTCACGCTCGCGGTGGGCGACGCGGCCGGGCACGGCGTGCCCGCAGCGATCGTGCTCGCCGGCGTCCAGTCGCGATTCCGCGACGAAGCACAGCGCGCGCGCCATCCCGGCGAGCTGCTCGAGGCGCTCAACCGCGACCTCGTGGCGCTCGAGCAGCCCGAGAAGTTCATGGGACTGCTGTGCGCCCGCGTGGACGCCGCGACCGGATCGGTCGCCTTCTCGAACGCCGGCATCACGCCGCCGCTCGTGCGCCGCGCCGGGGGCACGGTCGAGGAATGGCGGGACAGCGGCCTGCTGCTGGGTGTGAGCGCCGAAGCGCGCTACGCGGTCTCGCGCTTCACGCTCGGCCCCGGCGAACTCGCCGTCGTCTACACGGACGGCCTGACGGAGGCGGCCCGGGACGGCGAGATGTTCGGGAGCCAGCGCGTCGCCGAGGTCCTCCACCGGGTCGCCCATCGGCGGGCGGCCGACATCGTGGACGAACTCATGCAAGCCGTACGGAACTGGGCCACCGAGCCGCTGGACGACCTCACGATCGTGGTCCTGAAGCAGCTGAGCGTCCCGGCACGCGCCGGGGACGCAACACCTCTCAAGTCCGGCGTTGCAGCTTCCGATACGTAGCCTCGAGATGACAAGAAGTCGTCTCCCCCGCCCGCGAAGCCAACCCACGGGCGGCCGTACGTACCGGTTGACCGCGCGACAGGCCGTATGCGCGCCCTTCGAAGTTGGAGGCCCTCCGTGGACGTCGGTCTTGTGTTCGTGCTGCTGGACCTCTTGTGGTTCATCCGGCGCTAGGTGGCTCGTGATCGGGAAAGCGTGAGGCTCCGGGCGAAGATG
>JBGANH010000009.1:18471-31080 GCA_044222365.1 Candidatus Eiseniibacteriota bacterium | reverse complement strand
CGGCGCTTCGAGCGCCGTCGGGGCGCCGAACGCGCGCCGTGCTTCGTCCGCCGCCACCGCGACGCCGACGAGCCACGCGAGCGCGAGCGCGAGCAGCAGCCCGGGATGACGCGTCGCCGCGAGGTCGCGCGCGGCCGACAGCCACAGGCCCATGCCCGGCGTGCCCGGCGCGCCCGCGAGCGAGAGCAGCGCGTACAGCCCCACCGCGCCGCTGAAGGGATGGCGACGGAAGAGCGCGCCCGGCGGATCGGCGGCGTCGCTCGCGACGGGCAGGAAGCGCGCGAGCGCCCCCGCGCCGGTGAGCGCGAGCGCGGCGTGCGCGCCCCAGAGCGCGATCGCCGCCGCGTCCGTGCGGCTCGCGACGACACCGCACAGCAGCAGCGCGCCCTGCAGGCTCGCGAGCGTGCCCACGCGGCGCTCGGGCCGGCGCTGCGTCGCGAGTGTCGCCGCGCCCGCGACGAGCGCGATCGCGGCGGCCATCGTGAGCAGCGACTGCGCGAGCGCGTGCCCGGCCGGGAACGCGGCGATGCCCGCCATGCGCGCGCCGAGCAGCGCGGCGCCGGCGCTCTGCAGCGCGGCCACCACGAGCGGCGCCACGTACGCGGGGGCGCCGTGCAGCACGTCGGCGAGCCAGAAGTGGAACGGCGCGCCGCCGAGCAGCACGATGCCGGCGAGCAGCGTGAGCGCGAGCGCCGCGCCCCAGAGCGCGTACGTGTCGAGTTGCAGCCCGAGCGCCGGCCACTGTTCGGCGGGCACGGCCGTGCCCGCGGCGAGCGCGAGCAGCGACTCGCCCGCCCAGGTGAGCGCGAACGCCACGCCCATCACCCATGCGAGCTTGAGCGCCGCCTCGCTCTGGCGCCGGTCCTCGCGGTCGCGCGCGAGCAGCGCCACGGCGAGCGCGGCGGCGAGCGCGGCCCGCTCGAGCGTCGCGCCCTGCGGCTGCGTCACCCACCACCCGAGCGGCGCGAGCGCGGCCCACGGCAGCAGCGTCGCGAGCGAGGCGAGCACGCCGCGGCGCGGCGTGTGTGCGAGGCGCAGCAGCAGCGCGGCCGCCATGGCCAGGGCCGCGGCCCACAGCACGAGCGCCGGAGGCGCGAAAGTCACGGCGAGAATCAGGTCGCGGTTCATCGCAGCAACGGCAGCAGCAGCGAGAGCACGCTGAGGCCGACCAGGAAGAGGAGGTATTCCTGCGCGTCACCGGTGTGCAGGTCGCGCGCGGGCGCGCCGAGTCCGCGCAGCAGCGCGCCGACCGCGGCCGCGAGCTGGCGTTCGAGCGTCACCACCAATCGGAACACGGACAGCGCGAAGTCGCGCGCCGTCGCGCCCGCGGCGACGGGCGCGCGCAGCAGCGGCGGCAGCTCGTCCGTGCGCACGGCGGCCGGTCGCGGCGCGAGCGCGAGCAGCGCGGGCGCCAGTCCGAGCGCGGCCTCGGGCGCGCTCACGTGCATGCCGCCCACCCACGCGAGCGCGATCGCCGCCGGGCCCACGGCCGTCACGAGCACCGCGACGGCGCCGCCCACCCACTTCCACGGATCGCTGCGCGTCACCGCGCGGCGCTCGGGCGCCTCGATCACGCGGCGCAGCGACAGCACCGCGGCGAGGTACACGGGCGCGGCGAGCGCGACGTACTCCGCGATCCGCCAGCGGCCGTTGCCGAACACGACGTGCGCGAGCAGCATCCACGACAGCGACGCGCTCGCGGTCCAGCCCGCGAGCCTCCAGAGCAGGGTCACGCGCGGGCCGCGCCGTCCGGAAGCGCCGCGCACTTCGGCGGCGAGCGCCAGCAGACGTCCGCCCGCTGCCGCGAACCACAGCAGCACGCTGACCTCGGGCGTCACGACGTCGAGCGCCACGAGCAGCGCCGCGAGTGCCGAATCGAACACCGCGAGCCAGCGCAGCGACGCCGTCCACGTGCGCCGCGTGTACGCGCGCAGCACCGCCAGCGCCGCCGCGATCGCGAGCAGCGCGACCGCGAGTTCGCGCAGCAGCGGCCCGTTCATCCACGCATGCGACTGCCGCCACAGCACGAGGAAGCCGGCCGCGGGCAGCACGGCGGGCAGCCACGGCCCCGCGTACGGCAGCGGCCCGGTGACGTCGGCGTACGGGCGCGACGCGGGCAGTGCGCCGAGCAGTTCGAGTCCCGCCCACAGCACGGCCAGCGCCTGCAGCGCGCGCAGCGGCGCGAGCGGGTCGCGCTCCGCCGGCATCGCGGGTCCCGAGAGTTTCGGCACCTCGAGCACCGTCGCGAGACCGGCGCGCGGCACGGAAGTGGGCGCGGACGGCGCCGGCAGTGCGACCGCGAGCGCGGCGGCGAGCCACAGCGCCATCGCCGGCCGGCGCAGCCAGCCCCAGCGCGCGATCTGCTCGCGCGCGTCCGCGCCGGCGCGCGCCCACACCCAGAACGCGAGTGCGATCAGCTCGACGCCGAGCGCCGCGCGCCACACCCCCTCGGACGCGAGCAGCACGAGTCCCGCCGCGGCGGCGGCGAGTCCCCACACGGGCGGCGAGGCGAAGGCGCGGAGCGCCGGCATGTGGAACGCGCGCGCCATCAGTCGTGCAGCTCGTGCGCGTCGCTCACCAGCGGCGAGCCGGCCCATTGTTCGCGCGAGCCCGCGATGCGCGAGACGAGCGCGACCGCGACGCACGTGCCGAGCAGCGCCGCGCCCGCGGGCGCACCCGCGCCGGTGACGTCCGCGCGCCGCGCCGAGGCCGCGAGCAGTTCGAGACCGAGCCCGAGCGCACCGAAGGCGAGCAGCGCCCGGCGCGTGTGGCGGCGCATCATGAGATGCAGCACGCCCACGCTCAGCACGAGCGCGCCGAGCGAGGCGCGGCGCGCATCGAGGGGCGCGAGCGTGGCCGACTGGCGCGAGACGGCCGCGAGCAGCAGCAACGCGAGCGCGGCGCCGAGCGGCAGCGCGACCGCGCTCGCCTCGAATCCGCCGCGGCGCGGCGCGGGCGTGCGCACGGTGTCGAGCCCGTGCGAGATCGTGAGACCGGCGATCACCAGCCACAGCGCCACCCACGCGACACGCACGCCGGGCGGCGCGGACAGTTCGGCGCAGGGTGCCACGAGCAGCGCGATCGCCAGGGCCGCCGCGCCCGTCAGCCGCCGGCCGGGCAGCAGCGCCGCCACGAGGATGGCCGCGGGAATGCCGAGCAGCCGCGCGAGATCGGCGACCGACAGCGCGGTCCATGCGTCGAGCAGGTGCATGGGGCCTCCGCGAGTCTCGGGACGTGCGGCCGTCACGCCCCGCGCGAACCGCGCGGGCGCCACGGAACCGCGGCGAGAGTTACGACGGGATGTGGATGGCCTCGGCCGCCTTGAGCGCGGCGAGGAACGCCTCGGGGTTCGCCGCCTCGCGCAGCGCGCGGCGCACGGTTTCTTCCTTGAGGAGGCGCGAGATGTTGGCCAGCACCTTCACGTGCAGGGCGCCGCCACTCTCGGGGGCGACCAGCAGCACGAACAGCGTGGCGGGCTCGCCGTCGACCGATTCGTACTCGATGCCTTCGGCGGACACGCCGCAGGCGGCGACCAGCCGGTCCACCAGCCGGGCCTTGCCGTGCGGGATCGCGATGCCGTTGCCGATGCCCGTGGACATCATGGCCTCGCGGCGCAGCACGCGGTCGAGGATCTCGCCCTGGCTGGCCAGCCCGTGGGCCGACTCGAGCAGGTCCACGAGTTCGGCGATGGCCTCGCGCTTGTTGCGGGCCTTCAGCCGGGTCGTGACGGACTGCGCGTTGAGCAGTTCGGAGAGCCGCATGCGGGGTATTCCGGGCCGGAGAAGTGACGTCGGGAGTGCGGCTGCAACCTAGAGACGCCCCGCCGGGACGTCAAGCGCGTGACCCTGGGGCATGTGCCCCAGCCGTGCGTGCACGCGCGAACGAGACGCGTGAGCACGGACATTGCGCGGCCGGACGCCGCGCATCGTGTGCTATGTTCTTGCGTGTCGCGACCACCCGATCCGCACCTCGCACGACACCAGAGGCCATCCCCCCAGTGACCCAGGGCGGTGGGAAGAAGCCGAATCGGACACCCGCATGGAGGCGAGTGATCCCATGAAGCAGCAGCACATCGGATTCAAGGACCTGCTCGAACGGCTCCTGCCCATCGAGCAGCTTCCGCCGGTGGACCGCATGCGCGTCCAGCGCGCGCTCCGTTCCGGAGTCGCGACCGAGGTCGAACGCGCGGCGATGCATGCCATCGACCTGCTCGAGCAGCAGGGCGCGCTCAAGCGGCTGCCCACCGAGGGCACGGGGCTGAGCCCCGTCGTGCGCTACCAGCCGCGCGACCAGCACGACGTGATCACCCTGCAGATGCCGGGACCGCGCATGCGCGACGGCGTCCTGATCCAGCCGCGCACGTCGCTCCCGACGCAGGCTCCGGCCCGCCTCGACCAGGTGCGCCGCCTCGTCCGGCTCGACGATCCGCTCATCTTCAGCGACCCGCGCACGGGCACGACCCGCGCCGGGCTGCTCGCCCAGCTCGACCAGGCCGGCCGCGAACTGCTCGGCTCGGCCGAACTGCGCTACTTCGGCAAGGACGACGAACTCGAGCCCACCGAGGCGCAGCCGCTCGACGCGTCGCTCGCCTCCGACTCGATGGAGCACCCGACCGCGCTTTTCTACTGCCCGGACACCGAGAAGAGCGCGTCGCTCACCCTGTCCGCGCGCGCACTCGGCGCCCGTTCGGCGGTCGTCGCGGCCGTGACGGCGTCCGACGGCCAGCCGCTCGGGCACATCGAGGCGCTCAGCCCCGAGCCCGAAGCGTGGCAGGGCGCGGACCTCGCGATGATCGCGCTGCTCGCCGACTTCTGCGGCGGCGTGGTCGAGCGCGCGGCGCGCATCGAGAAACTCGTGTTCGTGGACCCGCTGACGTCCGCGTACAACCGTTCGTACTACGACCTGCAGGTCCGCAACGAGATCGCCCGCGCCCAGCGCGAGCAGTCCTCGCTGGCGCTGCTCATCTGCGACATCGACGACTTCAAGAGCTTCAACACGTCGTTCGGCTACGAAGCCGGCAACCAGGTGCTCGTGCAGGTCGCGCAGGTGCTGCGCGCCGGCGTGCGCCCGTTCGACACCGTGGCGCGCTGGGGCGGCGAGGAGTTCGTCGTGCTGCTCACGCCGCCGGTGATCGAAGAGGACGTGCTCGCGATCTCCGAGCGACTGCGCGCCGCGGTCGAGAAGAACGCGATCCGGCTCGAGGGCCTCGACGGCCGCGCGCACCGCGTGAACGTGACGACGTCCATCGGCATCGCCATGTTCCCCGATCACGCCGAGTCGCCGCAGGAGCTCTGGCGCGCCGCGAACACGGCGCTGCTCAAGGCGAAGCGTCCGCCGAAGAACCAGGTCGTGTTCTTCCGCCCGCACGGCGGCGAGCGCGCGCTGCACCTGAAGTAGCGCTCAGCGCCGCCGTTCGTAGACCGTCACCCGGGGCGAGACGGGCAGGCCGTGCGTGTAGCGCGCCGTGAACGGCGGCTCGAACACGTGCGCCGTCCACCGCGACGGATCGCGCAGCGGCGCGACGAACGACGCGGCCACGGCGGAATCGCGCTCGAAGTACGCCGCGTCCACCGACGACGTCAGCACGAGGTCCGCCCGCGGCGCGCGCGGCGCGGCGGCGAGCGAGTCGGGCTTGAGCACCGTGACGCGATCGAGCGGCACGCGCGCCTGGAAATGGGGATTGCCGGCCAGCTCGACCGTGGCGCCCGCGGCGAGCTTCGGCGCGAGCCAGCGCTCGGCGGCGAGGCGCGAGTCCAGCGCCTGCGTGAGCGTGAGCGCGGGCCCGCCGGTGAGCGCGATGAGCGCGTACGCGAGGACCGACGTGCGCCCCATGCCCGCGCACAGCACGTCGAACGCGCGCACGCCGAGCGGCACCGCGAGGATCAGCAGCGGCAACAGGAAACGCGGGTACACGTAGCCGATCGAGCCGACGAACACGAGCAGGTAGAGCGCGCACGCGATCGCGCGCGCCTCGAGCCCGCGCCACGGCAGGCGGCGCACGAGCACGAACACGAGCGACATCACGACCGCCCAGCCGAGGGCGAGCGGCATCTGCTCCAGCGTTCGCGCCGCGAGCTGCGCGAAGCCCGACGCCGTCGCGTCGAACGTGCGTTCGTAGCGCGCGTCCTCGAAGACGAAGCGCAGGTGCTCGCGCCAGCCGGGCAGCCCGAACGGCAGCCGCCACGCCGCCGCGTAGGCGACCGCCGCGGCGAACGGCGGCAGCAGCGCCGCGCGCCAGCCGGCGTTCGGCGACAGCTGCGGCGCGCGCTTCATGGCGACGATCGTCGCCACGAGCGCGAACGGCGCCGCCTGCTCCTTCGTGCACACGGCGAACGCCGCGCACACGCCGGCGAGCGCGAGCGTGCGCGCGCGGCGTCCGTGTTCCGCCAGATGGAACGCCGCCCACGCCCAGAAGAGGTAATGCACGTCCACGTTCGACGTGCGCGCGTAGTACGTGAAGGTCGCCGAACCCGCGAGCAGCAACGCGGCGACCCACGCGCGGCCCGAGCCGCGGCGGCGCCCCTCGCGCATCGCCATCGCCACGATCAGCAGCGCCGCGAGCACGGTCGTCGCCCGCGCGCCGAGGGTCAGCGCATTCACCGAGAAGTCCGGGTGTGCGAAGCCCCACGGATAGTTGCCCGAGGGCGTGCCCAGCTCGTGCGAGAACTTGAACGCGACGAGCATCGGCACCATCGGCAGCGCCATCGTGAAGTACGGGATCGGCCCGTAGGACGACGACCAGCGCGGCCCGAACTTCTGCGCGATCGCCTTGAGCACCGAACCCGGGGCGGTGTTGTCCACGTCCCAGGACGACTGCGGGTGCAGGCCCCACGTGATTCCGGCCAGCAGGAGCACGGCCACGACGAGGAGCGCCAGGGGCTCGGCGGGTGACGCCGACCGGGGCGTCAGCGGCGGCGGCGCGTTATTGCGCACTCAGGTCGATGATGGCGGCCGGCGGTGTCTGGTCGAGGGAGGCGATGACGTTGACCACGTTCGAGACGGTGGACCAGTTGCCCGCCTTGTCCTGCGCGCGCAACGCGACGTAGTAGGTCGCGCCGGACGACAGCCCGGCGAACGTGTACTGCTGGTAGGCACCCGGCGCACCCGGAACGGGCTCGCTGGCGACGGACGTCGCCGAAGCGAAGTTGCCGTCGTCGATCGGCGCGTTGCTCCAGCGCAGGTCGTACACGACCGCGCCGCTGCCCGTGGGCGCATCGGCCGGAGCGGTCCACTGCAGGAGCATCTGCGAGTCGCTCACTCCGCTCGCGCGCAGGTCGCTCACCGCCGTCGGACCGGTCGCGTCCCGGGTCGGAGCGGTGCTCCAAAAGGAGCCGGCGTCGCTGCCCCCCCATCCGGCACCCGTGGCCCTGGAGCCCGTGCCGAGACGGGAGTCGAAGTTGCGCACGCTCGTGGTGTCGAGGAAGCGCGGCGAGCCCCACGTGGACGCCGAATCCGCGAGCATGCGGTTCGCCCACGGCTTGCCGACGCCCGGCGCACTGAATCCCACACCGGCCATGTAGATGAGCGAGTCCTTGCTCATCGGCCCGTAGAAGACGTTGTGGTTGGCGACGAGGTGGCCCTGCGAGAGGGCGACCGGCATGTACATCGCCACCGTGTTCTGCGAGCGCGGCGCGTTGCCGTGCGTGTAGAACACGTTGCTGCGCATGACCGTCGTGCCGACCCACGTGCCGCTCGCGTCGAACCCGATCGCGCCGTGGCCGGGGTTCCAGCCCACGACCGTGCAGTGGTCGATGAGCGTGGGGCCGTGGATGACCTGGTTGATGAGCAGGCCGGACTCCTTGCCGACGAACGTGCAGTTCGTGAGCGTGTCCCACTTGCAGGCGTCCTGGTACACCATCGCGCCGCCGTAGGACGGGTTGCCGTACTGCTTCACGATCACCTGGTCGTAGGTGTTGTTCATGACGGTGCCCGGGAAGCTGCCCGAGCCCGCGCCGAAGAACTGCACTTCGCCCGCGCCGCCCATCTCGATCGTGTCCCGCGACCAGAAGTTGCTCTGCGTGTAGTCGCGCTGCATGAACCAGCCGGCTTCGTCGCACACGCCGGTGCAGTCGTTCACGATGTCCCAGCGGCTGTCGAGGAACTTGCAGTTGCGGACCCAGAACAGCTTGAACACCGACGCGCCGACGCCGCCGGCGTTCACGTGGATGTTCCAGCGGTTGCGCGCGAAGACGCACCGGTCGATCGACTTCAGTCGCACGGTGTGGCTGCCGCCCGTGACGACGTTCAGGTTGAACGTGCAGTCCACGATCGTGTCGCGCTCGGCGACGGGCAGCGAATCGGTCTCGGAGCCGTACACCCAGAAGCGCTCGGAGTTCACGACCGTGCGCGCGAGCACGCAGTCGTCGGCGGCGTAGATGTTCGAGCGTGAGCCGAGCACGAGGCAGTCGGCGATCGAGTCGCGCACGCCCGTGATGTCGAAGCCGCCCGAAAGCTGCATGCCCTTGATCGTGACGTCGGTCTTGCTCAGCACGCCGTTCGGGGTGATGACCACCGCGGACGGGTTCGCGAGGTTGCCGACGTAGGTGATGCGCGCGTTCGCCGAGCCGTTCACGGCCGGGTTCGGGAAGTTCGAGTACGTGCCGTTCGCGACCAGGATCACGTCACCGGCGACGGCGGAGGCGTTCGCCTTCGAGATCGTGCGCCACGCCGTGGCGGGGCTCGCGCCGGTGTTCGTGTCGCTGCCCGTCGGGCTCACGTAGCGCGTCGCGGCCAGCGCCGGCGCGGCGAGCGCGAGCAGGGCGGCGACAGCGGCCGTACGGACGAGCGACCGGTGGGAGGAACGGAACATGGGCTGCGGGAACTCCTCGCTGGGGGAACGGCCGTGCACTCCGTCCGCCCACGGCGCCTGCGGCCGTGAACCCGGGAGACGGAGGCACCCCGAAACTGCACGTCATGTGCCACGGAAGGTCCGGACTTCGAACGGTCCCGGCACTGTGCCACAACAAGATAGCCCGGCGCGAGGGAGTCTTGGCGCGAGGGGCGACGCCGGAGGCGGGCAGAATGCGTCCGGATGCGGCGGTTCTGCAACGCCGAAGCGTCCTACCCCGCACCCGGACGCGCGGTCCGTTTACTTGGACATCGCCTTCCGGATCGCCCGGACGATGGGGTTCAGCCGGGATTCCCGCATGAGCGTGGCGAGGTCCCCGTCCACCTTGAACCGGACCATGGGATCGTCCGGCGCGGCTTCCACCGCGTTCCGCACGCGCGCCACGCGCGTGCGGATCTCGGCGTTCATCTTCTGCGAGGCGTCCACCAGCTGGAACACGGCCCGTCCGAGCTTGCTGGACGGATCGAACTTCGCTTTCGGTGTGCCGTCGTCATGACTCATGCGTGAACCGGATCACCCTTCACGGCGCGGAACGTCAATGCGCCGTGGGCGACGCCCACCTCGGCGAGATCGCCGGGATGGTACGTACCCTCGAGGAGCTGCATGGCCAGCGGGTTCTGCAGCCGCCGCTGGATCGTGCGCTTGAGCGGCCGCGCGCCGAAGTGAGGGTCGTAGCCCTCCTCGGCGAGCAGGTCGAGCGCCGCGTCGCTGAGCACGAGTCCCACGCGCCGCTCCGCCAGCAGCGCGCGCACGTGCTCCACCTGAAGCTCCACCACCTGCCGGATGTGGGCGCGGGTGAGCGAGTGGAAGATGACGATGTCGTCGAGCCGGTTGAGCAGTTCGGGCCGGAAGTGCGCGCGCAGCGCCTTCTGCACGTGCGCCTCCATCGCGGCGCGGTCGTCCTCGCCGTACTCGAGGATCGCGTCCGAGCCGAGATTGCTGGTCATGATGACGATGGTGTTGCGGAAGTCCACGGTACGGCCCTGTCCGTCGGTGAGCCGGCCGTCGTCGAGCAGCTGCAGCAGCACGTTGAGCACTTCGGGATGCGCCTTCTCGACCTCGTCGAGCAGCACGACCGAATACGAGCGCCGCCGCACCGCCTCGGTGAGCGCACCGCCCTCCTCGTAGCCGACGTAGCCCGGAGGGGCGCCGATCATGCGCGCGACCGTGTGCTTTTCCTGGTACTCGCTCATGTCGAGCCGCACGACGGCCTTCTCGTCGTCGAACAGGAACTCGGCGAGCGCGCGCGCCAGTTCGGTCTTGCCCACGCCCGTGGGGCCGAGGAACAGGAACGAGCCGCTCGGGCGCTTCGGGTCCTGCAGCCCCGCACGCGCGCGGCGTACGGCTTCGCTCACCACGCGCACGGCCTCGTCCTGGCCGATCACGCGCTGGTGCAGCCGCTCCTCCATCTGGAGCAGCTTCTTCACCTCGGTCTCGAGCATCCGCGACACCGGCACGCCGGTCCACTTGGCGACGACCTCGGCGACGTCCTCTTCGTCCACTTCTTCCTTCAGCATGCGCTGCGACTGCTGCACGAGCGCGAGCCGCGCCGCCTCCTGGTCGAGCTGGCGCTGCAGCACGAGCAGGTCGTTGTTGCGGATGCGCGCGACCGTGTCGAGGTCGCCCGCGCGCTCGGCGCGCGCTTCGGCCAGCTTGAGCGCCTCGCGCTCCTTCTTGAGGTCGCGGATCCGGCCGACCGCGCTCTTTTCCTTCTGCCAGTGCTCGTCGAGCGACTTGCGCTCGGCCTTCAGCCGGTTCAGCTCCATGTCGAGCCGCTGCAGCCGCTCCTTGGACGCCCCGTCGGTCTCCTTCGCGAGCCCGATGCGCTCGATCTCGAGCTGGCGCACCTTGCGCGAGATCTCGTCGAGCTCGACCGGCATCGAGTCGAGCTCCATCTTGAGGCGCGACGAGGCCTCGTCGATGAGGTCGATCGCCTTGTCGGGGAGCTTGCGGTCCGGGATGTAGCGATGCGACAGCGTCGCGGCCGCCACGAGCGCGGCGTCCTTGATCCGGATGCCGTGGTGGACCTCGTAGCGCTCCTTCAGTCCACGCAGGATCGCGACCGCGTCCTCGACGCTCGGCTCGCCCACGACGATGGGCTGGAAGCGGCGCTCGAGCGCCGCGTCCTTCTCGATGTGCTTGCGGTACTCGTCGAGCGTGGTCGCGCCGACGCAGTGCAGTTCGCCGCGCGCGAGCGCGGGCTTGAGCAGGTTGCTCGCGTCCACCGCGCCCTCGGCGCCTCCGGCGCCGACGAGCGTGTGCAGTTCGTCGATGAACAGCACGACGCGGTTCTCGGCATTCGTGACTTCCTTGAGCACGGCCTTGAGCCGGTCCTCGAACTCGCCGCGGAACTTCGAGCCCGCGATGAGCGCGCCCAGATCGAGGGCGATGACGCGCTTGTCGCGCAGCGACTCGGGCACGTCGCCCGAGACGATGCGCTGCGCGAGCCCCTCGACGATCGCGGTCTTGCCGACACCGGGCTCGCCGATCAGCACGGGGTTGTTCTTCGTGCGGCGCGAAAGCACCTGCACGACGCGGCGGATCTCGTCGTCACGTCCGATCACGGGGTCGAGCTTGCCCGCGCGCGCCGCGGCCGTGAGGTCGCGGCCGTACTTGGTCAGCGACTGGTACTTGTCTTCCGGGTTCTCGTCGGTCACGCGCTGGCTGCCGCGCACTCCGGCGAGCGCCTTGAGCAGCGACTCCTCCGTCACGCCCGCGCGCGCGAGCACGCGCTGCGCGCCGTTCGCGTGCGCGCCGTCGGCCATCGCGAGCAGCAGGTGCTCGACCGAGACGAAATCGTCCTTCAGCTTTTCGGCCTGCGCCTCGGCGCGTTCGAGCACGCCGCGCAGGGCTTCGCCGAGATACGCCTGTCCGCCCTGCACGCGCGGCAGGCGCGAGAGCGCCGCGTCGTTCGCGGATTCGAGCGTGGCCGGCTGCACGCCGAGCTTGGCGAGCACGGCCTGCGTCGTGCCGGCTTCTTCCTGCAGGAGCGCCGCGAGCAGGTGCTCGGGCTGCAGTTCCTGGTGCGCGCGGTCGCGCGCGATGCGCTGGGCGCGGTCGATCGCCTCACGCGACTTCACGGTGAACCGTTCGATGTTCATGGCAGCCTCACCTCCGTGCGGACTGATGCGAAAACTAGCACAGGGGTGCGGCGTGGCCCGGCCTTCGGCGTCAGGGCGCCGTCAGGATTCGGCGCGCGGGCGAGACCTTCGTCAGGCGGCGCGGTTCAGCCACGGAAGCACGACCGGCATCAGGCGCTTCGCCAGCTCCGGGTGCTTCATGGACAGCGTCACGGCGCGCTGCAGCGTCGCCCACTGCGGAGCGTGCGCCTCGAACTCGACCGCGAGCCCGCCGAGCTCGATGCGGACCTGCTCGCGCTCGTCCTCGCCCACGCCGAGGCGCGCCGCGTCGGCGGCGAGCGTGGCGACCGCGATGGCGTCGGGGTCGGAGAAGCCGGTGTCGTCGGTGTTGCGCTGCACGGGCTTGCCCGTCAGTCCCAGCACCGGCGAGCTGCGCAGGAAGTCCTCCGTCGCGCGCGCGGCGGCGGCGTCGTCGAGCTGCGGCAGCGCGTGCTCGGCGGCCTCGGCCTGCGCTTCGGCCTCGGCGGCGGCGGTGCGAGCGTCCGTCTTCGAGACCGGAGGCGTCGGCGGCGCGTACGGCTCGGCGGCAGGGGCCGGAGCGGCAGGCTGCGAGGCGACGGCGGGCGCGAGAGGTGCGGCGGGTGCGGACGGCGCCTTCTGCGCCTGTGCTTCGCGCGCAGC
>JBGANH010000009.1:0-18442 GCA_044222365.1 Candidatus Eiseniibacteriota bacterium | reverse complement strand
CCTCGAGCGCCTGCAGGCCGAGCATGTCCTTCAGCTTGCCCTTGGGCGCCGCCTTGCGCGGCTTGCTCGCGCGCGCGGCCTTCTTCGCGGCGGCGGGCTTGGTCTCGGGCTTCACGGCGGGAGCGGCCGGTCGCGCGGGTGCCGCCGCGGCCGGCGGCGTCGCGGCTGCCGGCGTCTTCGCGACGGGCTCGGCCTTGGCGACGGGCTCCTGCTGCTCGGCAGGTGCGGCCTCCGCGACGGGTTCGGTCTTCGCGACCGGCTCGACCTTGAGCACGGGGATCTCGCCCGGCACGGCTTCGATCGCCTCGGGCGCGGGCGGCGGCGGCAGCTTGCCCGCCAGCTGCGCCGGCAGCTTCGCGGGGCCGCGCGGCTCGTCGCCGTCGGGACCGTTCGAGTTCTTGCGCGCCTGCGTCGGCAGCGACGCGGGCCGCTGCGGGATGCTCGGCTGCGGCGCCTGCGGCGTCGTGACCGGCCCCTTCAACTGCACCTTGAGCTGCGGCGGCGCGGGCGAACCCTTGTCGCGGGAGTCCGTGCCGGGAATGGCCGACGCATCCGCGAGCGAGTCGCCCTGGCCGAGCACGATCGTGTCACCACCGGACGGAGCGCCGGAGGACGGCAGCTCGAGCACGGGAAAATCGTCTTCGCGCGCACCGGCGGCCGAAGGCAGCGCCTCGGGCTTCACCGACGGCGCGGGCGGAACGCCCTCGCGCGCGATCATGTCGAGGAGCGCGTTCAGGTAGGCGGCCGCGTCGGTGCAGCCGCGCGTGTACCAGTCGCGCAGCGTCTGGCCGTCGGGCTTGCCGTGCGACGGCGTGAACGCGATGCGACGGAACCGCTCGGAACGCGTGCTGTCGCCGGGCCACACCCGCTGCAGCACGGTGAGCGTGTTCTGGCGCCAGAGCTTGAAACCCGGATCGCGCGGGTTCGCGTTGCGGAACGTCCCGAGCTGCTCGACCTGTTCTTCGATCATGCGGCGGCAGCGCTGCACGTGATCGTTCACGCGGCCCTCCCGCCGTCGCGCCTACCAGTCCGCGAAGCGTTCCTCGCGCCACGGGTCGGCTTCGTTGTGATAGCCGTTGCGCTCCCAGAAGCCCGGAGCGTCACGCTCGACGAGCTCGATCCGCCGGATCCATTTCGCGCTCTTCCAGAAGTAGCGACGCGGCACGACGAGGCGCAGCGGCCAGCCGTGTTCCGGCGTGAGCGCTTGTCCGTCGTGCTGGTCGGCGAGAAGAACGTCATCGGCGAGGAGCTCCGGGAGCGGCAGGTTCGTCGTGAACCCGTGCTCGGCATGAATGATGGCGAATCGCGCCTCGGGCTTCGGCGCCGCCTTCGCGATCACGTCGCGCAGCGACACCCCGGACCAGAGGTTGTCGTAGCGGCTCCACCGGGTGACGCAGTGGATGTCGCTGTGCACTCGCGTGCGCGGCAGCCGCCCGAACTCTTCCCAGTTCCAGCGCTGCACGTGCTCCACGAGTCCGTCGATCGTGAAGTCCCACGTCGCCAGGTCCACCTCGGGGATGTTGCCGTGGTGGAGCACCGGCCATTTCTCGGTCTGCACCTGCCCCGGGGGAAGCCGGGGTTCGAGGCGCGGACTTTCCACGATATCGGCCGGTCGCTTTTCCGAGTTCATACGCAAATTCCCCTGTCGGGACGGCGCTTGCGGGGCGGGCGGCGTGCCCGCCCCGCGCGCGCGGGTCAGAAGGACGTCGAGAAGCTGGCCACGAACGACCGGCCGGGCTCGTCGAGCGAGCCGAACGCCTGCCGGAACTGCATGTCGGCGATGTTGCGGACGCCGAGCACGACGCGATGGCGGCGCGCGGCGCCGAAGCGGCAGCCCGTCATGAGGTCGAACGAGATCCACTCGGACTTGAACGCGCCGATCTGCGAGACACCCGGCACCGGCAGCGCGAGGCGGTTCGTGCGCCACGAGTAACGCGTCGAGGCCTCGGCCCAGCCGCGCGCGTTCGAGTCGGTCCAGCGCACGGCGAAGGTGCCGCGGAACGGGGGCACGTTGGGCAGCGGCGCCTTGTCCGTGTCCACGCCGTAGAGCGAGAGGATGGCCTCGCGATTCACGATGTCACCGATCGCACCGGTGACCGTGCCGCGCGCGCGCCAGCCCTGGCGGAAGTTCCACTCGGCCTCGGCTTCGCCGCCCCACATGCGCGCCTCGGCGATGTTCTTGTACTGGTAGGTCGGCTGGCCGTTCGCCTCCGGCACCGTGGGCACCGAGAGCGCGTCGATCATGTCCGTGAACGTCGTGTAGAACAGGTTGCCCGACAGCGCGAGGGCGCCGACGCCCCAGCGCAGGCCGGTGTCGTACGAGACGCTCTTCTCCGGCTTCAGCGCGTCGTTGCCGATCACGAAGCCGACCGACGCCGGACCTTTGAAGAACAGTTCCTGCGCGGTCGGCATGCGGTAGCCGTTCGCGACGTTGAAGCTGAGGTGCAGGTCCGTCATCGGCTCGTACACGATGCCGAGCGAACCACCCGCGGCGTCGTTGTCCACCTTCATCGCCGGGAAGTACACCGCCGGCGACGGGCCCGACGGAGGGATCGAAAGCCCGTACTCCGTGCGGTAGCGGTACTCCGTCCAGCGCAGGCCACCGGTGACCGTCCACTTCGGGGTGATCGTCATCTGGTTCTGCCACCAGATGGCGTAGTTGTCGAAGCGGCCGTCGGGCAGCGACGCCGTCACGCGGCGGGTGACCGTGCCGGCGGAGTCGCCGTTCGTGCCGTCGAAGTGATAGCCGCGGCGCCGGACGTTGTCACCGTCCGTCCGGTCGCGCGCGAGGTCGATGCCCATCGTGAAGAAGTAGTGCGCGGTCTTGCGCGAAGTCGCCTGGAACTGCAGGCCGGTCGTCTTCAGGTCGAAGAAGCGGTCCTGGTCGGTCTGGCGGTACTTCGAACCGCTCGGGGCGCCGAACACGCCGAAGTCGGCGTAGTGCGCCGCGTCGATCTGCTCGGTGGACCAGAAGTTCCGGTTCTCCTTCTGCTGGTACACCTTGATGCGCGATCCCGCGATCCACGAGCCCGTGTACGAGTGGTCGAGCGTGAGGTGATAGAGGTCACGGTCGTAGTTCTTGAACTGGAAGACGCTCGTCATGCCCGGCGGATAGCTCGCGGTCGGCGAGGAGAGGCCCGGGATGCCGATGTCGGTCGCGCGATAGAGCTGCATGCCGCCCTTGAGCACGAGGCGCTCGGTGAAGTCCCAGCGCAGGTTCACGAGCGTGTTCCAGTCCTCGTAGGCCGAGTTCGGCACCGTGCCCGAGGGCGATCGGAAATCGTCCGCCGTGCGCGCGCCGGCCGCGACGTAGGCCGCGAACCGTCCGATGCGCGGCGTCACTTCGACCGAACCGCCGTACTGGTTCTCGGCCGTCGAGCCCGAGAGGTTCGCGCCGCCGGAGATGCTGCGGCCGCCGGTGGCCGCGGGTGCCTCGCGCGTCATGATGTTGATGACGCCGCCGATCGCGTCCGAGCCGTACGACACGCTCGACGGCCCGCGCACGACCTCGATGCGCTCGACCTGCGACGGGTCCACGAGCGAGGGGTGCGGGCCGTTGCCGCGGGCGCTGTTCATGGGCACGCCGTCCATGAGCACGAGCACGCGCTGGCCCGAGAGCCCGCGCACGATCGGGCGCTGCTCCCACGGGCTGTCCTTGCTGTTGTCCACGCCGGGCAGCTGGCCGAGCGCCTCGCTCACGACCGCGGGCGCCTGTTCGCGCAACTGCGCGCCGCCCACGAAGGAAAGCGCCTGCGGCGACTGGTAGTACGCGCGCGGGTAGCGCGCGCCGGTCACGACGACCTCGCGCAGGAACGTCTTCGGCTTCGTCGAGTCGGCGGGCGCCGGCGGCGGCGTTCCGTCGGCGGCGCGGGCGCCCGGAGCGATGCAGGCGATCGACGCGAGGGAGCAGAGCAGGAAGAGGAAACGAGCGCGGCGAAGGCGCGGCACGGCGAACGACGTCATGTCGAGGGTCCTCGGTCGGGGAAGCCGCTGCCCGCGCCACCGGACGGCGGCGCGGAGCGGGACGGACGCGCGGAGGGTGACGAGCGCGCCCGCGAGTGTCAACGGCGGGGCGCCGGCCTCAGTCCGATTCCACGCGCCGGGATCGCTGGCGCTTCACTTCCGATACACGCCGTTTCGATTCGATGCGGCGTTCCTTCGCCGCACGCGAGGGCTTCGTCGCGACCCGCGGCTTCGGCTTGCGCCTGCGCGCCTCGAGCGCGTCGAACACGCGCTGCAGCGCGGCCTCGCGGTTGCGGATCTGGGAGCGGCTCTCGGTCGCGATGCGCATGAGCCCCGTCGGAACGTGGCGCACGCGCACGCTCGACTCGGTCTTGTTCTTCTTCTGCCCGCCGGGTCCGGACGAGCGGTAGGCCTCGACCTCGCACTCGGCGAGCAGGCGCTGGAGGTGTTCGGGAAGCGGCATGGCGTGCACTTTACCGGCGGCGTTTTCGCCGTGGAAGCGGTTCGTGCCGCTCGGCTACATTGCCGCGCATGTCCATCCCTCCCTTTTCGATCTTCAGCGCCGTCAGCGAACTCTTCGTGACGGCGGGCGTGCTGTTCGTGATCCGGCGCAACTGGACGCGGCGGCCGTTCCCGTTCCCGGTCTTCCTCGCCACCGCGCTCTTCGAGGGCCTCGTCAACGTGATGTACATGGCGAACCGGTCCTCGGAGGCCGCCGCCGGGCATCCCGTGGCCTCCACGCTCTCGACCGGAATGAAGCTCGCGTTCGCGATGCACGGGCTGCTCAGCCTCGTCGCCTACCTCGTGTTCGTGGTGCTCGGCGTGTTCGCGCACCAGGAGCAGCAGCGCGGCAAGTACTTCTTCCCCGACCGGCCCGGCCTCACGTGGTCGTTCCTCGTGCTTTGGGCGATCAGCATCCTGTCGGGTGAGGCGATCTTCGCCATCCGCTACCTGATGTGAGCGCGATGCTTCCCGTGCGCGCCGCCCGACTGCGCGCGCCGCTGCTCCTCACGCTGTGGATCCTGCTCGCGTTCGAGGCGATCGGCGGTCTCGTCATCTTCTTCGCGCGGCTCGCGGCCGGCACCACGCCCGGCGAGGCGCTGCACGTGTTCGCCGGCGCCACGCTGACGTTCGTGTACGCGGCCTACCAGTGGACGCACTGGACGCGGGTCGCGCCGTGGCGTTCGCGGCTCGACTTCGCGCTCGGGCTGATCGCGGCGATCGCACTCGCGCTCACGCAGGTCTCCGGCCTGTGGCTCGGCGCGGCGTGGTGGGCGTCGCGCACGAGCGGAACCGGCATCGCGCCCTACCCCGCGTGGCTCTCGGGCGCGCACAACGTGATGAGCATGTTCGTGCTCACGTTCGTGCTCGCGCACCTCGGCGCCGTGCTGCAGCGCGACGCGCGGGTGAGCGAGCGGCTCGGGGGCTGACCGCCGGGCCTCCGCCGCACGGGACCGGCGAACTGCCGAGACGCGCGAAGAGCGGCGTCGCGGCGCGCCCGGTCCGCGCCGCGCGTTCGCGCCGGCCGGTGCACGCGTGGTGCTCGCGAGCGATCGAGCGGCGGGGACGCCGCGCGCCCCCCGCGACACGCGCGCGACGCCCGCCGCTCACTCGAGACGCAGGATGCGCCGGACGTCTGTGAGCAGTCCGTGCGCGGTGACCTCGGTCATGCCACCGCCGAGCACGACCGCGCGCCCGCCGGCTTCCGCGCACAGCACGTAGGACACCGTGGTGGCCTTGGCGCGATTCGCGAGCCGGTCGTTCTGGGCGCCGGCCGCCATCGCCGACTGCATCGAGCCGGTCTGCACGACGCCGTACTCCTGGATGTCGGGGATGCCGTTGCGCACGATGAGCCGATGCAGCGCCTCGCGCGTGATCACCGCGCCCTTCGCCTCGATCGTCGTGGGCGACACCACGAACTCCCCTCCCGGGGAACGCACCTTGTCCACGTTCCGGGCGAACCACTGGTTCGTCCAGCGATGCACGCGCGGCGCACCGAGCACCGCGAGCGCCAGCCGGACGAGCAGTCCGAAACCGCCCTCGCTGCGGTTCATGGTGCCGAGCACGATGAACACGAAGATCGCCGCGAGCACGAAAGGCGCACCACTCGCCGAGGGCACCGATGCGGGAGTGACGGTGAACCGGACCCGGCCTTCGCCGAGTTGCTCCTGCTGGTAGCTGCTGTCCATGTGCGCCTCCGGGTGAGTTCGGGTGGGATCAGCGACGGCTGGCGAGCGTCGGAGCGGGCAGGCCGCAGTCGAACTCGCCGTTCAGGACGTAGCGATAGCCGGTGGCGGCGTTCGAAGGCCCGGGCGCGAGCTTGCCGCTGAACGTCCCGCGCACGCGCGTGCTCGTGAGGCTCGTCACCACGACCGAGCCGCTGTCGTTCGAGACGTACGACGAACCCACGATCGAGCCCGAGCCACCCCAGGAGTGGCCCGTGCCCAACTCGGTCCACGTGATGAGGCAGTAGGGCGAGAAGGCGATCGGGAAGGTGCCCGGCCCGGTGATCCCCGAGATCGTCAGGTTGAGCTGCGTCGCGACCGTGCTCGCCCCGACGATCAGCGACGGCGTCCCCGTGGTGTTGTGGAGCGCCACGATGGTCGCGCCGTTCCAGGCGGCGCCGTCCACGCTCGCGTGCACGAGGCTTCCCGCGTTGTCGGGCAGCGGCCCGGTGACCCCCGAAGCGATGATCGGATAGTCGAACGTGCCTTCGGTGACGACGCGCGTACCGGCGGCCGTCCCGGAAAGCGGCTCGGCCTGGAAGGCGAACGTGCCGGCGATGCGCGTCTCCGTGAGCGTGGTGACGACCGCGGTCCCGGCCATGCCGTTCAGCGGCGTGTTCCATGCCGCGTTCGCATTGCCGTAGATGGCCCCGCCACCGAACGTGGTGGAGTTCACCCCGAGCGGATAGGCGCCGGGCCCGGCCACGTTGTACAGGGTGAGGTCGAGAAACTCGGGCGTCCCGCCCGAGGTCCGGCGGCCCGGGATCACGTACATGCCCAGCAAGGGGTGGCTCGCGGCGAGCCCGCCCCCGAGTTCGTCGCCGTTCCACTGCACGCCGTCGATACGTGCGGACATCGGCCCGGTCGCTCCCTGCGGGCCCGCCACACCGCTCGATCCACCGCCGCCGCAGCCGCACATCGCGACCACGAGGGTCAGCAGGGCCATGGCGCCTACGGCGGAGTACATCCGGTATCCGTGAATCATGTCCCCTCCTCATTTCCGAACCCGGGACCCGAGCGACCGCCTATACTCCGCTCGCGACTTCCCCACCGCTCCTTGCGCAGGACCGAGGCAGATACCGTCATGAAATCTCCGAACGGCTCCGGAGCCGCGGGCGAGGCGGGCACGCCGGAGGATTCCGGCGGCCCGGAGGCGCTCGATGCGGTCTTCAGCGCGAGCTACGAAGAACTCCGGCGCCTCGCCTCGAGCGTGAAGCGTCACGACCGCGCCGCGACCCTCGGGCCGACCGCGCTGGTGCACGAGGCGTGGCTCAAGCTGCGCGGAACACCCGCGCTGGCGGGCACGGAGCCCCTGCACTTCCGCAGGATCGCGGCGAGGGCGATGCGCCAGGTGCTCGTCGAAGCGAGCCGCCGCAGGCGCGCGCTCAAGCGAGGCGGACCGGACGCCGTCCTCGTGACGCTCGACGAGGAACTGGTCGCGGAGGCTCCCGGCTCGGACGACGTGCTGGCGCTCGACGCGGCGCTCGACGCGCTCGCCCGGCTCGACGCCCGGCAAGCGCGCCTCGTCGAATGCCGGTTCTTCGCCGGACTGAGCGTCGCGGAAGCCGCCGAGGCGATCGGCGTCTCGGAGGCGACCGCGCTCCGGGACTGGCGCGCGGCGCGGGCCTGGCTCGCCGCCGAAATGAGGCGTGAAGCGTGAGCCGCCCGGAGGATGCGGACCCGGCACGCTGGCGCCGCGCACAGTCGCTCTTCCACGCGGCGCTCGAACAGCCGCCGGAGCGGCGCGAACCGTTCGTCGCCGAGCAATCGGGTGGCGACCTCGCGCTGGCGGAGACGGTGCTCGCGATGCTCCGCGAGGACGCGGCAGGCGGCTCGATGCTCGATCGGAGCGTCGCCCACGCCGCCGAGTCGGTGTTCGGCTCCGGCGCACCGGCGCCGCGGGAGATCGGCGTCTACCGGATCCTGCGCCCGCTGGGCGAGGGCGGCATGGGCGCGGTGTACCTCGCCGAACGGACGGACCTGCGCAATCTCGTCGCGATCAAGCTGCTCCGCGACGCCTGGGCGTCGCCCGCGCGGCGCGAACGGTTCATGGCGGAGCAGCGCATGCTCGCGCAGTTGCGCCACCCGAACATCGCCCAGATCCACGACGCGGGCGTGCTCCCGGAGGGCACTCCCTGGTTCGCGATGGAGTACGTCGAGGGAGTCCCGCTCGACGAGTACGGCCGTATGCACGCGCTCGACGTCCGCGCGCGTCTCGCGCTGTTCCGCGCCGTCTGCGAGGCCGTGCTTCACGCCCACCAGCGCGCGGTGATCCATCGCGACCTCAAGCCGGCGAACATCCTCGTCACCGCCGGCGGGCAGGTGAAGCTGCTCGATTTCGGCATCGCGCGCCCGATCGAGGAGGACGGCGGCGATCGCACGCTCACGGGCCTCCGCCTGCTCACGCCCGCGTACGCCGCGCCGGAACAGCTGCGCGGCGGGACGACGGGCGTGCACACCGATCTCTACTCGCTCGGCGTGATCCTCTACGAGCTGCTCGCCGGGCGGCGGCCGTACGACCTCGCCGGACGCACGGCGGCGGAGGCCGAGCGACTCGTCTGCGACGAGATGCCGCCACGGCCTTCGGCCGTCGCGGAAGCACCGGACCGCCGGGAGTCGTGGCCCGATCTCGACGTGTTGTGCCTCACGGCCATGCAGAAGGAACCGTCGCGACGTTACCGCAGCGTGGATTCCCTGCTGCGCGACGTGGACCACTACCTCTCGGGCGAGCCGCTCGAGGCGAGGTCCGACGGCGCCGCGTACCGGTTCGGGAAGTTCGCGCGCCGTCACTGGCGCCCGCTCGCGGCGGCGGCGGCGGCGCTCACGGTGCTCGTCGCGCTCGTGACGGGCTACACGCTGCGTCTCACGCAGGCGCGCAACGTGGCCGTCGCGCAATCGGCGCGCGCCGAACGCATCCAGCGCTTCATGGTCGAACTGTTCGAGGGTGCCGACGAGTCGGCCGGCCCCTCCGACACGCTGCGTGTCGTGAGCCTGCTCGAGCGCGGAGCGCAGGAAGCCCGGCTGCTCGACGGCGAGCCCGAAGTCCAGGCGGACCTGCTGCTGACGCTCGGCGGCATCCAGCAGAAGCTCGGCGAGTTCGACCGCGCGGACTCGCTGCTCGGCGCTTCGCTGGCGATCCGCCGTCGCATCACCGGGAAGGACAGCACGGGCGTGGCACGCGGCGTCGTCGCGATCGCCTGGCTGCGGGCGGAGCAGTCCGAGCTCGAGGAGGCCGAAGCACTCGCGCGGAGCGCGGTGGCCCTGCTCGAGCGGCGGCCGGTGCCCGAGACCGCCGACCTCGCCGGAGCGCTTCGCACGCTCGGCAGCGTGCTCGAGCTCAAGGGCGACTACCCCGGCGCGATCGAAGTGCTCACGCGCACGGCGCACCTCGATTCGCTCTGCGCCGTCCCGGCCGCGGATGCGTCCGGCACCCTGACCGAGCTCGCGAACAACCACTTCTACAGCGGGCATCTCGAGACCGCCGACTCGCTCAACCGGCGGGTGCTCGCGATTGACCGCGTGCTGCACGGGGAGCGGCATCCGCACGTCGCGAGCGACCTGCTCAACCTGGGTGCGGTGCAGTTCGAGTGGGGCCGATGGGCCGAAGCCGAGCGCTACGACCGCGAGGCGCTGGCGATCTACCGCGCGTGGTACGGCGAGGAGCACTACGAGACGGCCGCCTCGCTCACGATGCTCGGCCGCGCGCTGATCGCGCAGGACGAACTCGCCGAGGCGGACAGCGTGCTCCGCCGTGCGCTCCGCACGCGCGAGCGCGTGTTCGGTCCCGACCATCCGAGCGTCGCCTCCACGCTCAACGAACTCGCGCGGGTCGCGCAGAAGCAGCGCCGGTTCGACGACGCCGAGGCCGGCTTCCGGCGCATGCTCTCGATCTACCGGACGGCTTACGGCGAGAAGCACTACCTGATCGGCCTCGCGGTCACGAATCTCGGGGCCGTGGACATGGATCGGGGTCGCCACGCCGCGGCCGAGGCGCGGTTCCGCGAAGCGCTGCGCCGGTACGACGGCACGCTTCCGCCCGACCACGCGTTCGTGGGCATCGGGCGGCTGCGGCTCGGACGGGCGTTGTTGCGCCAGCGCCGCTACTCGGAGGCGGTCGCGGAGAGCGAGGCCGGCTACGCACTCCTGCGCGCGCGTGCGAAGCCGCCGGCCGACTGGCTGCGATCGGGCCGCGAGGACCTGCTCGCCGAATACGAAGCGCTCGGCCGCGCGGAGGACGCGCGCGCCCTCCGCGCGGAGCCGACCGTCACGCGCTGAGGCGCTCCGGCCGGGCGGGCGTCACCCGATCCAGCGCTTCAGCCACGCGTGCACTTCGCGGTTCCACAGCAGCGAGTTCCTCGGCTTGAGGACCCAGTGGTTCTCGTCCGGGAAGTACACGAGCCGCGCGGGCACGCCCTTCGCCTTGAGCATGCCGTAGACGAGCAGGCCCTGCCCCACCGGCACGCGGTAGTCGCGTTCGCCGTGCACGACGAGCATCGGCGTGTTCATGCCACTCGCGTACCGGATCGGCGACCACATGTCCTGCTTGTCGAGCCCGTCCCACGCTTCGCCGCCGGAGGCTTCGCCGCGGCCCTGCGTGACGTCGCTCGCGTACTGCCCGGTCAGGTCGCTCACGCCCGCGTGGTTGACGATGCACCGGAAGCGGTCGGTGTGCCCGCCGATCCACGTGACCATGTAGCCGCCGTACGAGCCGCCCGCGACCGCCATGCGGCCTTCGTCCACGAAGCCCGTCGCGATCATCGCGTCGGTCGCCTTCATGATGTCCTCGAACGGCCGCTCGGCCCACGCGCCCTGGATGCGCTTGGCGTAGTCCTGCCCCCACGAAGTCGAGCCCTGGAAGTTCACCACGGCGGCGACATAGCCGGGCGCGGCGAACATCTGCGCGTTCCAGCGTGCGTGGAACTGGTCGGCCGAGATGCCGTGCGGGCCGCCGTGAATGACGTGCACGAGCGGGTACTTCCGCTTCGGGTCGAAGTCGACCGGAAGCACGACGAACATCTGCACGGTCTCGCCCTTCGAGCCCGCGAAGGTCATCTCGCGCACCTCGCCGAGCGCGAAGCGCGCGTGCACTTCGTCGGTGAAGCGCGTGAGGCGCGCCGGCGCGCCGCCGTCCGCGCTCGTGACGTACAACTCGGCCATGCTCGAGAGCGACTGGTGCGTGTACACGATGCGCGCGCCCTTCGCGACCGCGAGGCCCGCGGCGCAGCCGTCGCCCGTCAGCGCCTTCGGCGCGCCCGCGCCGTCGTACGTGAACACCTTCACGCGCGCGTCCTGCTCCGCGGCGAACGCGAGGCGACCGTCGTCGAGGAAGTCCCACGAAGCGGGCGTGAGGTCCCAGTCGCCGAGCCACGTCGTGGTCTTCCTGGTCGCGCGGTCGTACTTCGCGAGCCGCACGCGGTCGGCATAGAAGAGCGGGTCCTCGGTGAAGCCGTAGAGAATCGCCGCGCCGTCGCGCGTGTAGCGCGGGCGCAGGTTCTCGCCGGTGCTGGCGCTCGTGAGGCAACTGAGCGGCCCGCCCGCGACCGGCACGGTCCAGACCTGCGTGAGCAGCAGCGAGCGCTTCTCGTCGAACGTGATGCCCGCGAGTGCGATTTCGGAGCCGTCGGGCGAAACGTCGTACTGCCCGCTCGGGTCCATCCAGTCGAACCACACCGCGGCATCCGGCGTGACGTCGCGCACGTCGGAGCCGGAGGCTCCGATCTTCACATGCCACAAATGCGGGACCTCGCCGGTCGTGAGCCACGTGTCCCAGTAGCGATAGACGCGGTCCTCGGTGACGTGCGCCTTCACCGGGTCCTCGGCACGACGCTTGATCTCGGCGGCCGTCGCCTCGGGCGTGAAGTGTCCCTTGATCACCATGCCCGCGACGATCAGCCCGGAGCCGTCGGGCATCCAGCGCGGATCGAACACGCCGAGCGGCAGGTCGGTGAGCTTGCGCGCCTCGCCGCCCGCGAGCGGCATGAGCATGAGCTGCGGCTTGCCGTTCGCGTCCTTGCGCGTGAACGCGAGCTGCGTGCCGTCGGGCGAGACGCGCGGCTCGGACGCCGACACGTCCGGCGACGTGAGCGCGACCGGCTCACCCGAGCCGTCGAGCGCCACCTTGTAGAGGCGCGAACGGCCCTCGTTCTTCTCGAGGTCGTAGCGCGTGACCGGCACCACGGCCCACGTGCCGCACGGCGCGACCGAGGCGCCACCGACGCGCGGCAGGTTCCAGAGATCTTCCGCGGTCATGGGCCGCGGGCCCGTGCGGGCGGGATAAAGCGTGGCGAACGGCTTCGGCGTGACGCTCATGGCGGGCTCCGGGCGAAGAGGTAGGTCGGACGCGCGGATGCTACAGGGCGGCGCTTGCGTGCGGTAGAGTCCGCGCGCCCGACCGGGCCAGCCCTTCGGAGACGACATGGAACTTCGCCGCATCGCCGCCTTCGCCGTACTGCTGCTCGTCGCGTGCCCACCGCCGCGCGCGTGGAGCGACGAACCCCGCTCGATCAGCGAGCCGATGGTCGCCGCGCCGCGCGACACGCTGCGCGACCCGAATGCGCGCAAGCACCTCGCGTTCACGCCCGGGCCGCTCGAGCGCTGCGACTACTGGTTCGTGATGGAGGCCGCCGCGGCGCAGGTGAACGTCGAAGCGAACGACTGGCTCGACGACCACCTCGTGCGCAACAGCTTCGGCGTGATGAAGAACGTGTCGCCGAGCCGCTCGCTCGGCGGCTCGCTCGACCTGTGGTGGCTGCAGGGCACGATCGCGGCCGCGCCCACGGTTCGCGCGCGTCAGTGGTTCGGCCGGCGCCAGAGCGTGGAAGCGTCGGCCGGCTGGGTGCTGAACGACCGCGACGGCGCCACCGGCCCGATCGGCTGCGTGCGCTACAGCCCGCTGCCCGCGATGTTCGTCGAGGGCGGCGTGTGCCGGCTGGCCGTGGAGTCGTATCAGTGGACCCCCACCCCGCCCTACATGAACTACCGCTATGCGAAGAGCACGCGCGCGTTCGGCGGCGTCGGCCTCGCGGGCGCGGGGGGCGCGGTCGTATGGGTGGCGGAAGCGGGAGCGATCGTCGTGCTCGGAGTGATGCTCATGGGCATGAACGACTGATGCACGGACGCACGTCGCTCGCGCTCGCCTTCGCCTGCCTGCTGCTGGCCACGCCCGCCGGCGCCGCCGACCGCGTCGGCAGTGGATTCCTCGCCGACACGTCCGCGCGTGGCGTGCGCACCGGCGCTCCCGATTCGGGCGAGCACCGCACGTTCCGCAAGACGCCCGCACCTCGTGCGCGGTGCGACTGGTTCCCCGTGTTGGAGGCAGGCGTGGCGAGGCTCAACCTTTCGGAACAGGCGTGGGAGGACAACATCCTGTTCTCGAACAGCGTCGGCCTCATGCGCAACGTGGGCGAGCGCGACGCCGTCGGCGGCTCGCTCGACGCACACTGGACGAACGGCAACGTCACGCTGACGCCGACCGTGCGCTGGCGGCGGTTCTACGGCCGCGCGTCGAGCGCGGAGGCCTCGGCCGGATGGATGGACAACGGCAAGACCGGCGCGCACGGCCCGATCGCCCAGGTGCGGTGGGCGCCGGTCCCGCAGGTGTACCTGCAGGCGGGCGCCGTGCAGCACCGGCGCTACGTCTGGGACGTCGCGCCCGGGGGCTGGCTGAGCACGCGCCAGGTGAACGACACGCGCATCTTCGTGGGCGCCGGCTGCAACGGCGTGCCCGCCGCGGTCACGACCGTGGTCGAAGCCCTCGCGCTCGCGGTGGCGTTCTCCGTGGTGATGTCGGATTGAGGGGAGCGGCCCGCGCCGCGCGTTTCATCGTTTCACCACTTTGTTCGACGGCGCCGAACCCGCGCGGCTTGCCCCTCCCGCGCTCGCGTGGTCTATTCCCCGCTCATTCACGTCCATCCCACCGTCCCCGGCCGCGAGAGCCGCGCCGCGCGTTCGTCCCGCGAGCGAGCCGGCCCCCGGGCACGAGCACCTTCCCGCCGGAGGTCCATCCCGGCGGCCCTCCCGAGCACTGGAGACCCGAATGTCAGCAGACCGCCGCGAGAGCGAGCGCTTCATCCTCAACATGCTTTCCGGGTTCAAGCGCCAGCTGCCCGACAGCGACGCCGGCGAGACGCAGGAATGGCTCGACGCGCTCGAGGACATCGTCCGCGTCCACGGCAAGGAGCGCGCGGACTTCCTCCTGCGCCGCCTCCTCAAGCGCGCCCGCCAGCTGCAGGTCGGCCTGCCCGGCCTCGTGCAGTCGCGCTACATCAACACGATCTCGTCCGAACAGGAGCCTCCGTTCCCGGGCGACGAGCGACTCGAGAAGCGCATCCGCCGCATCATCCGCTGGAACGCCGCGGCCATGGTCGTCGGCGGCAACAAGCGCTTCGAAGGCCTGGGCGGCCACCTGAGCACGTACGCGTCCGCCGCGAGCCTCTACGAAGTCGGCTTCAACCACTTCTTCCGCGGCAAGGACGACGGCAGCTCGGGCGACCAGGTGTTCTTCCAGGGCCACGCGGCGCCCGGCATCTATTCGCGCGCGTTCCTCGAGGGACGCATCAGCGAAGACAAGATGAACCACTTCCGCCGCGAAGCCGGCGGCGTCGGCCTGCCGAGCTATCCGCACCCGCGGCTCCTCCCCGACTTCTGGGAGTTCCCGACCGTCAGCATGGGCCTCGGGCCGCTCAACGCGATCTACCAGGCGCGCTACAACCGCTACCTGAATTCGCGCGGCCTCGCGGACACGACGAACTCGCACGTGTGGGCGTTCCTCGGCGACGGCGAGACGGACGAGCCCGAGGCGACCGGCGCACTGACGCTGGCCTCGCGCGAAGGACTCGACAACCTCACGTTCGTGATCAACTGCAACCTGCAGCGCCTCGACGGACCGGTGCGCGGCAACAGCAAGATCATCCAGGAGCTCGAGGCCGTGTTCACCGGCGCGGGCTGGAACGTGATCAAGGTGATCCTCGCCCGCGAATGGGACGAACTGCTCGCGAAGGACGTCGAGGGCGTGCTCCTCGACCGCCTGAACGAGACCGTGGACGGCGACTGGCAGAAGTACGTGACGGAGTCCGGCGCGTACGTGCGCGAACACTTCTTCGGCGCGGACCCGCGCCTGGCGAAGATGGTCGAGCACCTGTCGGACGACGACCTCAAGCACCTGCGCCGCGGCGGTCACGACTACAAGAAGATCTACGCCGCGTACGCGGCCGCGCTCGCCACGAAGGGCCGCCCGACGGTCATCCTGGCGAAGACGGTGAAGGGCTGGACGCTCGGGCCCGGCGCCGAGGCGCGCAACATGACGCACCAGAAGAAGAAGCTCGACCTCGACGAGCTGCGCCGCTTCCGCGACCTGCTCGAGCTGCCGATCTCGGACAAGAAGCTCGCCGACGCGCCGCTCTACCACCCCGGCGCGGACAGCGAAGAGGTGAAGTACCTGCTCGAGCGCCGCAACGCGCTCGGCGGCTGCATGCCGAAGCGCGTCGTGCGCGCGAAGGCGCTGCCGCCCGCGGAGCCGAAGGCGTTCACGGAGTTCGACAACGGCACGCCCGAGGGGCAGGCCGTCTCGACGACGATGGTGTTCGGCAAGCTGCTCCGCAACCTGCTCCGCGACCCGAACTACGGCAAGCGCGTCGCGCCGATCATCCCCGACGAAGCGCGCACGTTCGGCATGGAAGTGCTGTTCCGCGAGATCGGCATCTACCAGCCGTTCGGCCAGAAGTACGAGCCGGTGGACTCGAAGCTCGTGCTCTCGTACACGGAGAAGAAGGACGGCCAGCTGCTCGAGGAAGGCATCACCGAGGCCGGCTCGATGGCGTCGTTCATGGCCGCGGGCACGAGCTACTCGACGCACGGCGCCACGACGATCCCGTTCTACATCTTCTACTCGATGTTCGGCTTCCAGCGCACGATGGACAGCATCTGGGCGTTCGGTGACGCGCGCGGCCGCGGCTTCATGCTCGGCGCGACGGCGGGCCGCACGACGCTCAACGGCGAGGGGCTGCAGCACGAGGACGGCCACAGCCACCTACTCGCGTCCGCGGTGCCGAACTGCATGGCGTACGACCCGACGTACGCGTACGAGCTGGCCGTGATCATCCAGGACGGCCTGCGCCGCATGTATGTGAACGGCGAGGACATCTTCTACTACCTGTCGCTCTACAATCAGGACTACCAGCAGCCCAAGAAGCCCGAAGGTGTCGACGCCGGCATCCTCGCGGGCCTCTACCCCTACCAGAAGTCGGGCAAGGGCAAGCTCAAGGCGCAGCTGTTCGGCAGCGGCCCGATGATGCTGCACGCCCTGCGCGCGCAGGAGATCCTCGCCGAGAAGTACGACGTCGCGGCCGACGTGTGGAGCGCGACCAGCTACGTGCAGCTGCGCAACGAAGCGCTGTCGTGCGAACGCTGGAACCGCCTGCACCCGACCGAGACGCCGCGCGTGCCGTACGTGACGCGCGCGCTCAAGGGCGCGGAAGGCCCGGTGGTGGCGTCGAGCGACTGGATGAAGTCGGTCAACGACATGCCGGCGCGCTGGATCCCGAACCGCTTCGTGGCGCTCGGCACGGACGGCTACGGCCGCTCGGACACGCGCGACGCGCTGCGCCGTCACTTCGAGGTGGACGCCGAGCACATCGTGGTCGCGACGCTTCACGCGTTGAGCCAGGACGGCAAGGTCAAGCCCGAAGTGGTCGCGAAGGCGATCGCGGAGTTCGGCATCAATCCCGACGCCGTGGAGCCGCGCGAAGCGTAGCTCGCGCGAGACACCGCACATGTGGCGCTGGGCGCTCGTCGCACTTCCGCTCGCGGCGAGCGCCTTCGCGTCTCTCGCGTATCGCTCGAGCGTGCGGCGGCGTTTTCCTGCGGTCGGCCGCTTCGTGGACACCGGCGGCGTGCGCATGCACGTCGAGGTGACCGGGGCCGGCCCCGCCGTGGTGCTCGTGCACGGCGCCGCCGGAGTGCTGCACGACTTCCCGAAGCCGCTGCGCGAGGCGCTCGCGCGCACACACACCGTGATCGCGCTCGATCGCCCGGGACACGGTTACAGCTCGCACGGCCCACGCCTGCTGGACGTCGCGGGCAACGTGCGCGCGATGCGCGACGTCGTGCGCGCACTCGGCCACGAACGCGTGACCGTGATCGGCCACAGCTACGGCGCCGTGCTCGCGCTGCGCTGGGCGCTCGACGCGCCGGAAGAGGTCGCCGCCGTCGTGGCGGTCGCGCCGGCGACGCGGCCGTATGCCGCGCACGCCCGCTGGAGCGCGTTGCCGGTCGTGTGGCCGGGCATCGGGCACTGCATCGCGTGGACGCTCGTGCTGCCGCTCGGCGCCGTGTTCGCGCACTTCACGCGGCATCACGCCGCGTACCCGCAGCGCGCGCCCGGCGGGCCGCCCGGCCCGGCGCGCGCGTTCCCGCTGGTCGCGACGCAGTTCCGAGCGTTCGCCGAGAACGTGCAGCGCGTCGCGGGCGACGTCGCCTCGCAGGTGCCGCGTTACGCCGGCGCGACCACGCCGCTCGTGGTGCTCGCCGGGCGTGACGACCGTGTCACGCCGGCGGCCTACCACGCCGAGCCGATGCCCGAGCTTTGGGGCGGCCCGTGCGAAGTCCGGGTGCTCGAGAACGCAGGTCACATGCTGTTGCGCTCTCATCCGCGCGACGTGCTCGACGCCCTGGAGGCTGCGGAAGCCCTCGCGAAGCGGTGACGAGGGGCGAGACCGAAGGACGTCGCGAAAATCCTGTTCGATTCCGGCGCCCGAAACGTCTAGAGAGGACAGCATCCTCGCCGAATCGTCCCCCCTCCATCCCGCTCCGTGAGGCACACATGTTTCGCGTCAACCGGCCGCTGCCGCTCGCTGCGCTCGGCTTCGCCGCACTGCTCACGCTGTGTCCCGCCACCGTCCACGCCACCGTCACTGCGGGACCGGAGAAGGCACCCCTCTTCACACCGCTCTGGAAGCCGGCGCCGCCCGGCGCGATCGGCGGGCGGGCGGAAGAAGGCCAAGAGGGCGGCACCGAGCCGGGCGAGCGCGAGACCGAGGCCGAGTTCTTCCGCTCGCTGGCGGGTGGCGAGTGGGCGCCGGGTGCCTGGCAGCGCATGTGGGACGCCGTGCTCGCGCGACCGAGCGAACCGTCCGGCCCGACGGGCGGGACGGCGCCGCGGGCCGGCGGTCCCCTGCGCGCCGAAGTGGTGAACGCGTGGCAGCTCGTCGGGCCCGCCTTCTCGACCAATCCCGGAGGCGGGCTCGTGACGGGCCGCG
>JBGANH010000323.1:0-4183 GCA_044222365.1 Candidatus Eiseniibacteriota bacterium | reverse complement strand
ACGCTCGGTGGTACTGGCGTGGACTGGCATTCACTGGAACTTCTCGAGTTCGACCGCGTGTGCGGCAGCATCGCCACGCGCGCCGAAAGCGACCGCGCGCGCGAATCCCTCGCGCGTTGGCGGCCATACACGCACGGGCCGAAGCTCGCGCGTGAATGCGCGCGCCTGCACGAGGCCCTGCGCCGCAACGCCGAACCCGGCGCCTGGTGCGCGGTCGGCCGCGGTGCGCTCGACGCGCTGCTCGAATCCGCCCGGCACGACCCGCTCGACGGTCCCGCGCTCGTCGAGGTGCTGAGCTGGCTTTCCGCCGCCGCGATCACGCTCGAAGCCTGGGAGAGCGAGGAATCGCGCGAGCGCTTCCCCGAACTTTCCACCGTGGTGCGTGCACTGCCCGACCTGGACGTGCTGCGCGAGCGGCTCGAGGGTTCGCTCGATTCCGACGGCGCCGTGAAGGATTCCGCCTCGCCGGCGCTCAAGCGCGCCCGCCTCGGCGTCTTCGACGGAGAGCGCCGCCTGCACGCGCAGCTCGAGCGCTGGGCCGCGCCGTTCGGCGAGGGGGCGTTCGTGACGCGCTTCGGCGACCGCTTCGTCGCGTGCGTGCCCGCGGCCGGCTTCTCGCGCAAGCGCGGCATCGTGCACGACACGTCCAACAGCGGACAGTCGCTGTACGTCGAACCGCTCGAGGCGTGCGAGGGCAACAACGACCTGCTCGAACTGCGCGCGATCGCGTTCGAGGAGGAGCGCCGCATCCTGCGCGAACTGGCCGAGTCCGTGGCCGCCTCCGCCGAGGCGCTCGTCGGCACCGAGGAGGTGCTCGCGCAGCTCGACGCGCTGCGGGCCCGCGCACGCTGGGGCAACGAACTCGGCGCCACCGCGCTCGAGCCCTCGGAGGGTCCGCTGCGCCTCGTGGGCGCGCGCCATCCGCTGCTCGCGCTGTCCGAGCGCCGCGATTCGATCGTGCCGCTCGATCTCGAACTCGGCGACGAAGGCCGCATGCTGCTCGTGAGCGGCCCGAACATGGGCGGCAAGACCATCCTGCTCAAGACCGTCGGCCTCGCCGTGGCGATGGCGCACGCCGCGCTGCCGGTGCTCGCACGCGAGGGCAGCCGCGTGCCGCCGATGGATGAGATCGTCGTGGACCTGGGCGACGAGCAGTCCGTGGACCAGGGACTGTCGACCTTCGCCGCGCACCTGCAGCGCCTGCGCGCGATGGCGGACGCCGCCGGTCCGCGCAGCCTCATGCTCGCGGACGAACTCGGCGCCGGGACCGACCCCGAGGAGGGCGCTGCGCTCGGCCGCGCGCTCGTCGAGCACTTCGCCGCGAAGCGCGCGTGGGGCGTGCTCACGACGCACCTCGGCAGCCTCAAGCGCGTCGCCACGGAGGTCGAGGGCGTCGTGAACGGCTCGCTCGAGTTCGATCTCGAGACGCTGTCGCCGCGCTACCGCTTCCTGCCCGGGATCCCGGGCGCGAGCCACGCGCTGTCGGTCGCCTCGCGCCTCGGCTTCCCGCAGGCGCTGCTCGACCGCGCGCGCACGTTGACGCCCGACGAGACGGTGGCGCTCGAGAAGCTGCTGTCCGAAGTCGGCGCGTCGCTGTCGCAGATGCAGGCCGAGCGCGCCGAACTCGCCCGCGCCCGCGCCGAGGCCGAAGCCGCCGCCGCGTCCCACCGTGCGGCCGCCGAGGACTCGCGCAAGACGCTCTCCGACCTGCGCCGCCGGTTGACCGCCGAGAGCGAGGCGATCCTCGCCCGGTCGCGCGAGCTGTGGCAGAGCGTGCAGCGCGAGGCCCGCAAGGCCGAGAAGTCGCGCGAGGGAGCGGAGGCGCTCAAGCAGGGCATGGCCGCGATCGAGCGCGACGGCGAAGCGCTGCATCGGCGCGCGCGCGAGGCCGGTGGCGACGAAGCCGTGAGCCCCGCGAAGCCGCTCGAGATCGCGATCGGGCGGCGGGTGCGCGTGCTCGACCTCAACCTCGAAGCCGAGATCGCCAGCCTGCCGGACGCCGAAGGCCGCGTGAAGCTGCGGCGCGGGCTCATGACGATCACGTCGCACGTCAACCGTCTCGCCGCCGCCGAGCAGGTGGCCGCGCCCTCGCGCGCGCCGGTGGCCACCTTCACGCCGGCCGACGAATCGCCGCGCCTCGACGTGGACCTGCGCGGCATGGAAGTGGATGAGGCGCTGCGCGAAGTGGATCACGGGCTCGACCGCGCCGTGCTGTCGGGCATCGGCGAGCTGCGTATCATCCACGGCATCGGCAAGGGCATCCTGAAGGCCGCCGTCGAACGCCACCTGCGCGGCCACGCGCAGGTCGAGTCCTCGCGCATGGGCGAGGGCAACGAAGGCGGCCGCGGCGTCACCGTGGCGAGGCTGCGATGAACGCACCGCGCGGTTCGGACGACTGGGTGGAGCGCGTGCGCGCGGCGAGCGACATCGTCGAAGTCGTGGGCCAGACCGTGCCGCTCAAGCGCTCGGGCCGGAACTGGATGGGCGTGTGCCCGTTCCACCAGGAGAAGACGCCGTCGTTCTCCGTGAACGCCGAGCGCCAGTTCTACCACTGCTTCAGCTGCAAGGCCGGCGGCGACGTCTTCAAGTTCGTGCAGGAGTCCGAGAAGGTCGGCTTCCTCGAGGCCGTCGAGATGCTGAGCCGCCGCGCGGGAATCGCCATCCCCGAGCGCCGCTCGGCGGGCGGGGGCAAGCGCGCGGGGCTGCTCGAGGCGCTCGAGGCGGCGACCGCGGCGTACGAGGCGTGGCTCGGCGATCCGAGCACGGGCGGGGTCGCGCGCGCCTACCTCGACAAGCGCGGCATCACGCGCGAGACCCAGCGCGAGTTCCGGCTCGGATACGCCCCGCCCGGCTGGGACAACCTCGTGCCGAAGCTCAAGGGGCGCTTCCGCGACGAAGTGCTGCTCGAGGCGCGGCTCGCGGGGCGCAAGGACGGCGCACGCTCGATCTACGACTGGTTCCGCAACCGCCTCATGGTGCCGCTCGTGGCGCCCGGCGGCGCGGTATTCGGCTTCGGCGCCCGCACGATGGGCGACGAGAACCCGAAGTACCTCAACTCGCCCGAGTCCGACGTCTATCACAAGAGCCAGTTCCTCTTCGCGCTCGAGCAGGCCCGCCGCCACGTGAAGTCCGAGGGCGAAATGGTGGTGGTCGAGGGCTATTTCGACGCGATCGCGATGCACCAGGCCGGCATCAAGAACACCGTGGCCACCTCGGGTACCGCGCTCACTCCGGAACATGCGAAGCAGCTCCGCCGCATGGCGCGCGGGGTCGCGCTGACGTACGACGGTGACTCGGCCGGGCAGGAGGCCATGCTGCGATCGCTCGGCGTGCTGCTCGCCGAGGGGCTCGACGTCGTCGTGGTCGAACTGCCCCCCGGGGACGACCCGGACACGCTCATCCGGCGGGAAGGCCTCGACGGGTGGCAGAAGACGCGCGGTTCGGCTTACGATGCCGTCGAATTCGTGCAAAGACACGTGGCCCGCAAGGGCGGCGGCGGTGATCCGCGCGAGCGGGCGCTGCAGTCCGTCGTGCGCATGGCCGCGCTCGTGCAGGACACCATCCGGCAGCGCCTCCTGATCGAGCGCGCGAGCCAGGTGTTCGCGTTGTCGGAAGCCGTGATCGCGCGTGCCGTGCGGCTCGCGGGCACGGGGCAGCAGTCGCCGCAGCCGATCGCGGCGCCGTTGAACACGCAGGCCAGGCTCACGAACGAACTGGAAAGGAAGGCACTGCAGGCGTTGCTCCACGCCCCGGACCTGGTGGACTGGGCGCGCGGACAACTGCAGCCGGAGGACTTCGATGCCCCGAGCGCGCAGGAACTGGTGGCCGCGCTCTGGGAGGGCGAAGACCCGATGGCGCTCGAAGGGAACGCGGCGGCACTCGTGCGCGAGCTGCTCGCGGCCTCACCCGAGGAGTACGACTGGCACGCGGAGGCCGAAGGTGCCGTCCGCAAGCTGAAGATCCGCGCGCTCGAGCGCTCCCGGCGGGAGCGCCGGACGCGCCTGACGAGCGCTCAGGGCGACGATGCCCACCGCCTGATGGCGGAAATCGACCTCATCACCAAGCAGATCCTCGAGCTCACGCAATAGGAGAGCCCGTTCATGTCGGCAGCCACGACCAAGAAGGCCCAGAAGGAAAAAGAGAAGGCCGAGACCCGCAAGCGCCTCGAGGAGATCAAGGTCCT
>JBGANH010000322.1:0-4208 GCA_044222365.1 Candidatus Eiseniibacteriota bacterium | reverse complement strand
CCTGAGCGCCCAGTTCTTCGCGGCGGCGTGCGCGGCGCATCCGGGGATCCCGGAGGACATCACCGCCGGCCGCTTCGACGTGCTGCGCGGGTGGCTCACGGAGAACGTGTACCAGCACGGCTCGAAGTTCACGGCCGACGAGGTCGTGCGCCGCGCCACCGGCGGACCGCTGTCGCTCGACCCGTACCTCGACTACCTGTGGGGCAAGTACCAGCCGCTCTACGGCCTGCGCGAGGAGGAAAAGACCGGCGCCGGCGTCGCCTGACGGAACGCCTCACGAAGCGACCGGCATTTGCGGCACAGGAGGGGCGGAGCGCGGTACGGCTCCGCCCCTCATGTCGTGCCCTTCTCCGCCGAGACTCCCCCGTGGACGGTGCGTACCGCGCACCGCCCCTTCGCCTGCGGCTCTCACCCCCCATACCGAGGACTGGCCGGTCCTCGCGCACGGGCGCCCGCGAGCGGACGGATTCCACGGAGGGGTCGCATGCGCAAACAAGCTGTTCCGCCCTCGGGGCGCGAAGTGAGCTTCGGTCAGGACGAGTTGATCGTCAGCAAGACCGATCTCAAGGGACACATCACCTACGCCAATCACGTCTTCCAGCGCGTCTCGGGCTACACCGAGGCGGAGCTGATGGGCCAGCCGCACAACCTGATCCGTCATCCCGGCATGCCGTCGTGCGTGTTCAAGCTGCTGTGGGACACGCTCGCCGACGGCCGCGAGATCTTCGCGTACGTGCTGAACCAGGCGCGGAACGGCGACGAGTACTGGGTCTTCGCGCACGTGACGCCGAGCTACGACCGGAACGGCCGCTGCGTGGGCTATCACTCGAACCGTCGCGTGCCCTATCCCGACGCACTGCCCAAGGTGAAGGAGCTCTACGCCGCGCTGCTCGCCGAGGAGCGCCGCCACTCGAACCTGCACGAGGGCATGGCCGCGTCCATGCAGATGGTGCAGGACCTGCTCGCGAAACACGGTCTGTCGTATTCGGAGTTCGTGTTCAGCCTCTCCGATCACACTCGCCTCGAAAGGAGTATCTCGTGAAGCTCCTTCCGAACCGGGACAAGACCGGCGCGCACAAGAACAACGACGAGTTCCTCAAGCACGTCGCGGACACGTGCGAGCGTGCGGCGGCCGGCGATCTGGAAGCGCGCGTGCTCGGGATTCCCGAGAGCGGCGACGCGCACCGGATCGGCACCTCGATCAACATGCTGCTCGACGTCGCCGACGCGTACGTGCGCGAGTCGGCCGCGGCGATGGACCACTGCAGCAACAGCCTCTTCTACCGCCCGATCCTCACGCGCGGCATGGCGGGCTCGTATCGTGACGGCGCCGTGGTGATCAACAAGGCGGCGCACAAGATGAAGCAGGACGCCGCCAGCCTGTCGAAGTTCGAAACCGAGCGGAACCGCGTCGCGGCCGAAGTGGCGAACGCCACCAATGCGGTCGCCGCGGCCTGCGAGGAGCTCAACGCGACGACCACCGAGATCAAGTCGAACCTCGGCCAGGCGGTGGACATGACGCACACGGCCGTGGACGAATCGAACCGCTCGGCGGAAGCGATCGCCCGGCTCGGCGACGCCGCCCGGCGGATCGAGTCGGTCGTCGCGCTCATCGCGCGCATCGCCCGGCACACGAACCTGCTCGCGCTCAACGCCACGATCGAAGCGGCGCGCGCAGGCGTCCACGGCGCGGGCTTCGCCGTCGTCGCCAACGAGGTCAAGGTGCTCTCGCAGGACACCGCGAAGGCGACCCAGGACATCGTGAAGACCGTCGAGGAGATGCTCTCGGCGACCGAGCACGCCTCGAATGCGGTCGCGTCCATCGGCGAGTCCATCAAGAACGTGGACACGACGGCGACGAACATCCTCGTGTCGCTGGACGAACAGGTGCGGGCGACGGGTGAGATCGCCGACCGCATCACGGACGTGGCGAACCAGACGCGCGACATGAGCGCGTCGTCCGCACGCGGGGGCGTGTTCTAGGCGCGCGGCTCGTGGCGGACATGCGGAGCGGGACGCCGGTCACCGGCGTCCCGCTTTCGCGTTCCGGCCGCCGTCACATCACGTCGGCGAGCGTCACCTCGATCACCTGGTCCACGAGTTCGCGCTCGACGGTCACCTTCACGACCGTGCCCGGCTCGCCGTTGTCGAAGAGCTGCTCGAGCGCCTCCGGCGTCCAGCGCTCCACCGGCTTGCCGTTCACGGCCTTGAGGATGTCGCGCACCTTGAGACCGGCGTCGGCGCCGGGCGAGTGACGCACGACCGCCGCGACGTAGACGACTCCCTGCCAGCGCAGGAAGTACAACCCGCTGCGGGAGAACCGGTCGCGCTGCGTGTAGCGCGCGCCGGGTTCCAGCCACAGCGTGCCGCGGGCGTAGTCGAACGTGCACTTGAACCGCTCGAGCACGCTCGTGCCGATGTTGCCCTGGATCTCGAGGCTGCCCGCGCCGCCGTAGCGGTGCAGCGTGAGCCCGGCGACGGGCTCGTTCCACCCGAACGGCCCGATGCGCACACTGTCGAGCCGGCACACGGTTTCGGGGAACGCGCCACCGATGCCGCCGACCCAGTGGCGCACTTCCTTCGTCTTGCGCGTGCCGAACAGCTTGCAGTCGTCCACCTGGTGCGAGTTCACCTGCATCACGGTCGCGTTGCCGACGTCCACGATGAAGCGGCCCCGGCACGACTCGTTCAACAGCACCTCGACGGTCGGGATGCCGCGGTGCAGCACGAACGGCACCGGCGCGCCCGGGCCTTCGTGCTTCCAGCCGGACGGGTCGCTCAGCGTGACGACCTGTCTGTCGAAGTCGAACTCGACGACGAAGCGGCTGAGCACGTCGTAGCCGATGAGTCCCGCGGTGTCGTCCCACTCGAGCTTTTCGACCGTGTCGTTGAGCCCGAGCGCGGCCACCGTGAGTTCCGCCACGACGACGCCGTCGGTCTTCGGCCCGGCGCCCGACGAAATGCGCAGCGTGCGCACTTTGCCCCACGCGCCGCTCTCGCTGCCGCCGACCCCCTCCGCCGACATGTGACCCGCCAGCTCGATGCCGGCGTCGGTCGCGTAGTTGCGGTCCACCGCGGTCATCGTGCAGCCCGTGTCGAGGATGAAGTCCGCCGGCGCGGCGCCGTTGAGCGACGCGCGCACCCAGACGTGCCCGCGCCGGTACTGGAACGGCAGGCGCGCGACGCCTTTCGCCTTGAGCCACGTGACCGGTTTCACCGACGCGAGCGGCGGACCGAAGCCCGTGACCGCACGTGGCAGTTCGCGGGACACGCTGTCGAGGTTCATGCGCTCGAAGTGGTCGGGGAACAGCATCGAGTCGCCGAGTACGGACGTCGTCCAGCGCTTGCGCCCCGCGAGCGTCTTCCAGTCGAGCAGGTGCTCGTCCCACGAGTACTGGTCGCGCCGGTGCGTGACGCGGGCGAGCAGCCCGGTCTCGGCGTCGAACCAGAGCGTGCGGCCCGGGCCGATCGGCGGCGTGACGACGATCGAGACCATCGAACGGCCCTTCGAGTACGCCGTGCCGCCCATCACGATCTTGCCTCCGCCCTGACCCTCGCGCGCCCACTGCTCGGAGAGGAACCAGGCCTGCGACTGCAGCGCCTCGAGGTCCTTGCCCTCGAGTGGCGAAACGTTGCGGGCCTGCAGGTCGGTACGCCACGCGACGCCGTGATCGAGGCCCACGCGCATCTGCACGGGACCCACCGCCTCGACGACCAGCATCTGCGCGGAGCCGTTCACCCAGGCTTCCCACTTGCCGCGCTCGCCGCCCGTGGACAGCTTGCACCTGAGGTGCAGCACGCTGTCGGGGCCGAACGCCGCCGCGCCACCGCTCGCCTCGACGTACTTCTGCACGATCGCGCGCGCGGGCTCGGAGATCTCCGCGCGGGCCGGACCCACGCCCGCCGTCACCGCGATCACCGCGATGCACGCGGCCTTGCGCACCACCCTGTGCATGGCTCCTCGCTCCTGTCCGGGACCGGGCCGGCCCCGGGGGAGGAGGCGCGTGCCGCTCACGACTGCGCCCGCGTTATCGGCCGCGGGCCGCGGCGTCATGAGCGGCCGGACTCAGTCCTCGCGCTTCACGGTCTCCGGCGAGAAAGCGGGCAGGCACACCGCCACGTAGCGCGCACCGCCCTCGTGCGGCGAGGAATAGCGGATGCGTTCGCCCGCGCGCGCGAGCACGGCCTCGCCCGCCTTCACGTCGAGC
>JBGANH010000321.1:0-4223 GCA_044222365.1 Candidatus Eiseniibacteriota bacterium | reverse complement strand
CCCGCACGTGCGGGACGTCGCGCTGTTTCGTTCTCGTTCTCGCTCGCTGTTCGGTGAAAAGAAGAAACACGCGTCGCGCTCCCGTGAATCGCGTGCGCCGCGTGTCCAGAGGAAAAATTTCCGCGAACGACGCGCGAATTTTCACGCTTGAAGGAGTGAGCGCGCGCGATGGTATAAACCAACCCCGCGGTCGCGAGCGACTCCTCGGCGAACGCGAACATCCACTCACGCAAGAGCGGTCGCAGAGGAACGAGCTCCCAGCTCGAGTTCAGTCGACGAAGCGTCACGCGCGGCCCCCCGGCCCGGGCGCTTCCTCGACTGGGCCAGTCGTCAGGGAAGCAGGTCCAGCACGCCGCACACCCGGACCAGGAGGGTCCCATCATGTCGCAGTCCCTCACCCCCGAGACGCACACCGCAGCGAATCCCCACAACGCACCCACCCAGGCCGGCCTGCGAGTGCCGCGACGCTTCACGCGCGCGGGCGTCGATCCGTTCGACGAGGTGAAGTGGGACAAGCGTCGCACCGTGATCGCGAACCCGGACGGCTCCGTCGTCTTTCAGATGGACGACGTCGAGGTGCCGGCTTCGTGGTCGCAGCTCGCCACCGACATCGTGGTGAGCAAGTACTTCCGCAAGGCGGGCCTGCCCGGCAAGCCGGGCCACGAGGTCAGCGTGCGCCAGGTCGTCAACCGTCTCGCGCACACGATTCGCGCGACCGGCGAGGCGCAGGGCGGCTACTTCGCCAGCACCGAGGACGCCGAGGCGTTCGAAGCGGAGCTGAAGTACATGCTCGTGAACCAGATCGGCGCGTTCAACTCGCCGGTGTGGTTCAACTGCGGCCTCTACCACGAGTACGGCATCACCGGCTCGGGCGGCAGCTTCGCGGCCGACTTCGTCACCAACGAAGTGCGCATGACCACCGACTCCTATTCGCGCCCGCAGGTCTCGGCCTGCTTCATCCAGTCCGTCGGCGACGACCTCATGTCGATCTTCGAGCTGGTGAAGAACGAGGCGCGCGTCTTCAAGTTCGGCTCGGGCACGGGCACCAACTTCTCGAAGCTGCGCGGCCGCATGGAGAAGCTCTCCGGCGGCGGCACGTCGTCGGGCCTGATGAGCTTCCTCGAAGTGCTCGACCGCGGTGCCGGCGCCACCAAGTCCGGCGGCACGACGCGGCGCGCGGCCAAGATGGTCGTGCTCGACATGGACCATCCCGAGATCGTCGACTTCATCCACTGGAAGAGCCGCGAGGAGCGCAAGGTCGCGGCGCTGGTGGCGGCGGGCTACTCGTCCGACTTCAACGGCGAGGCGTACGCGACGGTCTCCGGCCAGAACTCGAACAACTCGATCCGCGTGCCCGATCGCTTCATGGACGCGGTCGCGGCCGACAACGGCTGGAGCACGACGTTCCGCACGACCGGCGAGGTCTACGAGACGCTGCCCGCGCGCAAGCTGTGGCGCGAAGTCGCCGACGCCGCGTGGGGCTGCGCCGATCCCGGCGTGCAGTTCGACGACACGATCCAGAAGTGGCACACGTGCAAGGGCACGGACCGCATCAACGCCACGAACCCGTGCTCGGAGTTCGTCTTCCTCGACGACACCGCGTGCAACCTGGCGTCGGTGAACCTCATGAAGCTGCGTCGCGAGGACGGCACCTTCGACGTCGAGGGCTACCGCCACGCGAACCGCGTGTTCTTCCTCGCGCAGGAGATCCTCGTCAGCTTCGCGTCGTACCCGACCGAAAAGATCGCGCGCAACAGCGAGGACTACCGTCCGCTCGGACTCGGCTACGCGAACCTCGGCACGCTGCTGATGGTCGAGGGCCTGCCGTACGACAGCGACGCGGCGCGCGCCTACGCGGCGAGCATCACCGCGATGATGACGGGCGAGGCGTACGCGATGTCCGCGGAGATCGCGGCGAGCAAGGGCCCGTTCCGAGGCTACGCGCAGAACGCCGAGCCGATGCTCGGCGTCATGCGCCTGCACCGCGACGCGGCGCGCTCGATCGACCCGGCGTTCGCACCGCGCGACATGCGCATCGCGGCCGTCGAATCGTGGGACCGCGCGGTCGCGTTCGGCAGCCTGCACGGCTTCCGCAACGCGCAGGCGACGGTGCTCGCACCGACCGGCACGATCGGCCTGCTGATGGACTGCGACACGACCGGCGTCGAGCCCGACTTCGCGCTCGTGAAGTTCAAGAAGCTCGCAGGCGGCGGCTACTTCAAGATCGTGAACCAGTCGGTGCCGCACGCGCTCGAGCGCCTCGGCTACGACGCGACCGAGATCGAGCGCATCGTGCGCTACGCCGTGGGCTGGGGCACGCTCGCGGGCGCGCCGCACATCAACGACTCGAGCCTGCACAACAAGGGCCTCGGTGACGCCGAGATCGAGGCGATCGAGCGCGTGCTGCCCAACGTGCTCGACATCCGCCAGGCGTTCGGCCGCGGCATGATCAGCGACGAGACGCTCACGCGCCTCGGCGTCGGCATGGCCGAACGCGAGAAGCCGGGCTTCAGCGTGCTCCCGTTCCTCGGCTTCACCGACTCGCAGATCGACGAGGCCAACCTCTACGTCTGCGGCACGCAGACCGTCGAAGGCGCGCCCGGCCTGAAGGTCGAGCACCTCGCGGTGTTCGACTGCGCCAACCGCTGCGGCTCGCGCGGCACGCGCTTCATCCAGCCGATGGGCCACATCCGCATGATGGCGGCAGTGCAGCCGTTCATCTCCGGCGCGATCAGCAAGACGGTGAACCTGCCGAACGAAGCGTCGGTCGACGAGGTCGAGAACATCTACACGCAGTCGTGGAAGCTCGGCCTGAAGGCGGTCGCGCTCTACCGCGACGGCTGCAAGCAGAGCCAGCCGCTCAGCAGCTCGAGCAAGAAGAAGACGGACGAGCCTGCGGCCGCCGCCGCCACGAGCGACGACGTCGCGCCCCCGAAGCTCCGCCGCCGCCGCCTGCCGCGACGTCGTCACGGCTTCACGCAGGAAGCGCGCATCGCCGGGCACAAGGTGTTCCTGCGCACCGGCGAGTACGAGGACGGCACGCTCGGCGAGATCTTCATCGACATGCACAAGGAAGGCGCCGCGTTCCGCAGCATGATGAACGTGTTCGCCATCGCGGTGTCGATGGGCCTGCAGTACGGCGTGCCGCTCGAGGATCTCGTCGATCAGTTCTGCTTCACGCGCTTCGAGCCGCACGGTCGCGTCGAGGGCCACGACAACATCAAGGTGGCGACGAGCGTGATCGACTACGTGTTCCGCGTGCTCGGCTTCGAGTACCTGAACCGCACCGACCTCGCGCACGTCATCGACACCGCGCCGAGCGGCGAGGTGCTGCAGCCGCGCCCGCACGCGACCGACGTCGCGGTCGGCCGCGAGCACCGCAACGTCCGCACGCCGGCCGCGACGGTGGCGGCCGCCGCCGCTCGCCCGGTGGCCCGGACGTCGGAGACGGGTGGCGACCTGATCAGCGCCGTGATCCAGGAAGGCACCAAGAAGTTCAAGGGCGACGCGCCCGCGTGCGACAACTGCGGGCACATCACCATCCGCAACGGCACGTGCTACAAGTGCGTCAACTGCGGGAACTCCCAGGGCTGCAGCTAGACCGGGACAGCGAGTTCACGCGTCGTGCGGGCGGGGCCGAAAGGTCCCGCCCGTCGCGTTTGCGGGAGCGCGACCGGAAACGCGAAGGCGGGGGCCCATGCTCCCCCGCCTCGAGCTGCGGCAGCACCGGCGCCGCGGACAGCCGCGGCGCGGTGGCGTCACGATCCGCCCTTGCCGTTCCGACCGTAGGTCACCGCCGGCGCCGCTTCGCGCGAGCGCGCGAAACAGTCCTGCTGCAGCGCGCGGCTGCGGCCGGACGACGTGACCACGGGCTTCGCGGCCGGAACCGGGCGGACCGGTCCGGGCACACCGGCCCGGGTGGTGATCGCGTGAATGGCGTCCAATGCTCCGTCCTGTCTGTGCGGCGGGGCGGTCGCGATCGCGAGCCGCCCGCGCCGTCAGCCGTTCCCCCCGTGGCCCGCCCGGTCGTACGTCACCTTCGGCGGGCGCTCGGAGTGTTCGACTCCACTCTTTCCCTGAGAGTCCTGGCTTCTGCCCTCCGAGCCCTTCGGCGGGACCGCCTTGAGCTCGGGCCGTAGCACCATCTCCGGCTGCTTGTGCGAGAGGTTGCGGATGGCGTCCATAGACTCCTCCGGGTTTCGGTCGCGGTCGGCGCCCGCCCT
>JBGANH010000320.1:0-4323 GCA_044222365.1 Candidatus Eiseniibacteriota bacterium | reverse complement strand
TGGGAAGCCGTCGGCGGGCCGGTCACCGTGTACGACGGGGCCGGCCGCGAACCCACGCTGCGGCGCGGTCCCGGCGTCCCCGGTGGTGGTGCGGCCGTGGCGGCGTGGTTCGACTCGGCCGCCGTGTATTCGAACGCGGCCTGGGTGCGCACGAGCGACCGGATGTGGGTGGCCGCGACCGCGACGGGAGCGGGCGGGCGCTACGCGGTCTTCGTGCCGGGGGACTCGATCGTGCGGCGCGACGTGGCCGCGGTCGCGGGCGGGCGCGCGAGCATCACGATGACCTCTCGCACCAGCGGCCGGCGCGGTCGTGGCGACACGCCCACCGACTCGCTCGCCTCGCTCGCGGACTCGCTGCGCGAACTCGCGTCGGCGGACGACGCCGGTGCGGCGCTCGCGGGCCTGGCCGAGCGCGCGCAGGCGCGGGCGGATTCGGCGGACTCCGTCGCACGCCGCAACCGCCCGAACGTCGGCATCAGCGTGGGGCGCGAAAGCTATCGCCTGGACGAAGACAACCTGAGCGCGCGTGCGTTCCTGCTCGAGGGCCACGCGTTCGTGCCGGCCCTCACGTGGCGCGCGAGCGAGCAGCGTTGGAACCGCGGCCAGCTGATGCTCACGATCGGCGTGCCGCCGAACGTCGTGTTGCGCGGCATGTTCCACAACACCGACGACGACCCGATGGGCTACGTGCCGCTCATCCTGCTCGTGACGCTCGGCGGGCTCATGGCGCTCGTCGCCCTGTGGGACATCGTGATGGTGACGAGCATGGGCCGCGGGGTGGCCGCCGCGATCGGCGCGCTGCACGGAGCGGCGCGCAAGCTCGAATCGGGAGAACTGAGCCACCGTATCGAGATTCGCGGCGAGGACGATCTCTGGGCCGTCGCGCGCGCCATGAACCGGGCGAGCGAGGGACTCGAGCACGCGCAGTCGCTCGAGAAGGAGCGCGCGCGCATGGAGAGCGAGCTGGCGCTCGCGCGGCGCATCCAGGCGCGGCTGCTTCCCGCGGCGCCGCCGTCCGTGCCCGGGCTCGAGATCGCCGGTGCGAGCGAGGCGGCGCGCGAAGTCGGCGGCGACTACTTCGATCACCTCGACCTCGGCGGCGACCGGCGCGTCGGGTCGATCGCGGACGCTGGCGGGTGCTCGCCGCGGCGCCGTCGAGGCCCGCCTGCTGCGCTCGTGAGCCACGACCTCGGCGCCGAGGAACCCGCGGCGCTCGCGTCGCGGCTCAACGACTTCCTGCACAAGAGCGTGGACCCGGGCAAGTTCGTCACCGCGTTCCTCGGGTTCCTCGACGCGGGGACGGGCGAGTTGCACTACGTCAACGCCGGGCACAATCCGTCCCTGCTCGTACGGGCCGACGGCACGCACGAGTGGCTCTCCGAGGGTGGCACGATCCTCGGCATCCTGCCGTTCAGCGCATTCACGAGCGGCCGCGTGAAGCTCGAGCCCGGCGACGTGCTCACGCTCTACACGGACGGCGTCACCGAAGGCGCGGACGCGACGAACGAGCAGTGGGGCGAGGATCGGCTCGTCGAGGCCGTGAAACGCCTGCGCGAGAAACCGTGCAAGGAGATCGCCCAGGCGCTCGTGCGCGAGGTGCGCACGTTCGAGGGCGACACGGGCCCCGCGGACGACCTCACGGTGATCGTGGTGCGCCGCGTGCTCTGACGGTGCGCACGAGGTGGCGGCGACGCGAAGGCCCCGCGGGCGGCGAGCCGGCGGGGCCTGCGTGCTTGCGGGAATCGGCTATTTCACGACCGTCTGCAGCAGGCCGTAGATGCCGAGTCCGAGCGCCGCGAGCGAGTCGCCGGCGATGAGGCCGCCGCCGACGAGCGACATCGTGCTCATGTCCTCGGGCAGCGCCTCCTCCGTGGCCGCGGGCTTCGGGCGCTTCGCCGCCTGGTTCGCCTGCCACGTCTGCAGCAGCGAGCTGAACGTGCCGCCGAAGCCGAACCACAGCGACGTGCCGAACTCGACGAAGCCGCCGAAGCTCGAGGCGTACGGGCTGGGCAGGAACACGCAGTCGAGCGCGAGGTCGGTGAAGTAGCCGGCCTTCGAGCGCTTCACCCACGACTTCCAGCCGTCGTTGTGCTTGATGAGCTTGCGCAGTGCCTCGGTGAGCAGGCCGAGACCGATGCCGAGCCCGAGCGCGACCATGACCTTCGGACTCGGGTGCGTGAGCGAGTCGAGCGCGCCGACGAACTTGTAGGTCATCGCCGCCTGCCACTTCTCGGCGCCGGGCGTGCCGGGATTCGCGAGCTGGTTCACCGCGAGCACCGGGTACGCCTTCATGAAGAGCCGTGCGAGCACGACGCTCATGACGGCGCCCATGGCGATGCCGATCACCTGGAAGCGGAACTGGATCGTCCGGTTCGTGCCGAGCCGCCAGCCCGTGGAGCGGTCCTGCTGCATGTCGCCGCCGACGCTGGTCGAGATCAGCAGGATGCTCGCGCACAGCAGGCCCGTCACCGGGTCCTTGAGGCCGATGGTCGCGAGGATGAACACCGTGAGCACGAATGCGCTCGAGATGGGATTGCTGTCCGAGATGCCGAGCGAGATGCCGTTGACCATGAGGAACACGAACACGAGCGCGATCGCGACGCCGACGAACAGGGCGGGGAGGTGCAGCACGGACACGCCCATCACGAACACGGCCACGGCCCAGAACGCCACCCACGACCACAGGAAGCGCGAATCGGTCTTCTTCCAGTCCTCGGCGGGCTCGGCCGGCTTCATGCGGCCGAACTCCTTGATCGCGGAGCCGGCGAGCAGCGCCATGTCCACGGCGGCCGCGCCCATGATCGTGCCGAGCGCGACGATGAAGCCGATCTTGCGGAACGGGGCATGGGCGTCGAGCCACATGTCGCCCTGCCAGCCGTGCGTGCGCAGCCACGGCGTGAGCAGCACGCCGAGGCCGCCGACGACGATGGCGGGGATGCCGATGCGCGCGCCGACGATCATGCCGGCCCCGAGCGTCGAGGCGGAGAAGTTCGCGAGCGTGCCGCCGAAGAACGCGACCGTGGCGCTCGTGCTCTCGGCGAGCCTGCCGAGCGACGCGGCCACCTGCGGCGCCGCGAGCGCGAGCCCGCCGCCGATGCCGGCCGCCGTGCCACCGCCGAGCTTGCCGATGGACTCGCGCAGGAGCCGCTTGTCGGTCAGGGCGCGGAGGATGTTCGCGACCGCATAGCCGGACGGGAACGTCAGTCGCATGCGGTCCACGAGGATCGGCGTGTAGAGCATGCCGACCCCGACGCCGAGCATGCCGATGCACATGAAGTAGAGCACCATCTGCCAGATCGGGGGCTCGGGCAGGCCCAGCCACGTCATGGCCTGGATGAGCACGGCCATGCCCGAGAGGCCCGCGACCGAGGCGGCCATGGTCTGCATGTAGTTCGCGCCGTGCTTGCCTTCGGAGCCGTAACCGTAGGTCACGACGCTGCCGAGGATGCCGGCGAGCACCTGGCCGCCGACGAAGAACCCGATGGAGAAGTTCATGTAGGCGGCGGTGACGCCGCCCAGCGGCCCGAGGATGAAGATGGCGATGGCGCCGAGGAGGACGTAGTAACCGGGGCTGCCGATGCGCGGTAGGAAGCGGTTGGGTTGGGTCATGGTGCGCAATCTACCCATGCGCGAGCGCGGCCCGACAGTGAAAACTGCGGGCCGCGTCCGGGAAACTGCTCGCGATCGGCGCTCAGCGCTCGGGGGGACCCGACGCCCGGGCCCAGATGCCGAACAGACGCAGCGCCCGGTCCGCCGCGCGGAACACCGGGATGCCGCCCGCTTCGAGCGCGGCGCTCATCGGGTCGTACAACGGTCCCGCGTCCACGACTGCCACCCACGGCTTCATGCTCTCGGTCCAGAGCTGGCGCAGGCGCATGACCACGCCGTCCTCGCGTTCGAGGTCGTCGCCGTGCCCTTCGCCGGCGTTCAGCGTGTCGAGCGCCGCGGTGAGCGGCACGCAGCCGAGCACGGCCGCGTCCACACCCGGGTCGGAGAGCATCGCGCGCAGCGCCGACTCGTAGCCCTCGTCGCCGAGGATCGGCGTGACGTCCATCGGGTTGTGCACCGCGACGATGTCGCCGAGCTTCGCCCGTTCGAGCGTGGCCGCGAGCGACGCCTGCGTGCTGGCGGTGAACTTCGCGAGCGTGAACGCGCCGAGGTTGTCGGCGATCGCGACGGATTCGAAGCCGGCGTTGGTGAGCGCGCCGATCCGGCCCGCGCCGGCCTTGCGCCCCTGCAGCCGCGCGAACAGCCGCACGAGGTCCTCGAAATCCTCCAGTGTGTCGGCGACGACCGCGCCGGCGGCGCGCGCGAGCTGCGTGG
>JBGANH010000319.1:0-4400 GCA_044222365.1 Candidatus Eiseniibacteriota bacterium | reverse complement strand
CGGCGTCAGCTTCGAGTGCAGGAACATCCCGGCGATGCGGCCGGCCAGGCCGACGGTGTGGAGTTTCTTGCTCACGACGCCACCTTCACCTTGCGGCCGTCCGCGAGGCCCTTCGGGTCCACGATCACCGCGTCGTCGGACGCGAGCCCGGCGAGCACTTCGACCGTGCCGCCGTTCGCGCGGCCGACGCGCAGCCAGCGCAGGCGCGCGACGTCACCCTCGGCCACGAACACGCCGGTGAGTCCGCCGCGCGTCACGAGCGCGCTCGTCGGAACGCGCAGCGCGACGGGCGTGGCGGGCGCAGCGGCGCCGGAGGCGCCGGAGGCACCGCCCGACAGCTTCACGCGTGCGAACGCGCCGGCTTCGAGCGCCGCCCCGTTCGCGGGACGGAAGCGCGCCACGCGAGAACGCGTGTTCGCGTCCGTCATGCCGTCCACGCGCACGAGCGTGGCGGCCGACCAGTCGCCGTCACCGATCTGGTATTCGGCCCGCGGGGCACCGGAGGCGCCGGCTCCCGCCAGTCGAGAAAGCTCGGACTCCGGCACGCTCGCCGTGATCTCGCCCACGTCGCTCGAACGGATGTCCATGAGCGGCATGCCCGGTCCGACGGTCACGCCGACGTCGGCGTGGCGGCGCACGACGACGCCGTCGAACGGCGCCTCGAGCGTGGCGCCGGACTGCAGTCCGTCCACCATCGCCTTGGCCTGCGCCCACGCGGCTTCGGCGCCGCGGCGTTCGGCCTGCGCGCCCTCCAGCTCGCGCAGCGCGGCGACGCGGTTCGAGTAGAGCGAGTCCATGCGGGCTTCCTGCCGGCGCGCCATGTCGCGCGCGACCGTCGCGGCGGCGAGCCCCGCACGGGCGCCGTCCAACTGCGCGCGCGTCTCGGGCGCGTCGAACGTCGCGAGCGTCTGCCCGCGCCGGAAGCGGTCGCCCTCGCGCAGCGGCAGCGACGTGAGGCGAGCGCCCAGCCGCGCGGTGAGCGTGACTTCTTCGCGCGCCGTCACGCGCGCCGGAAGCACCAGCGCGTCGGGGGAACCGGACGTCGCGCGAAGGACGGTCACGTTCACGGCGGGGCCGAGGTCGCGCTCGGCGGTGTCGTGGGAGGCGCCGCCGCACGAGGCGAGGGCGAGCGCCGAAGCGGTCGCGAGCGCGAGCAGCGCGGCGGACCGGAGGTTCGAAGAGAAGTTCATCGCAGGTCTCCCATGGCGTGCAGCAGCCGGTAGTGCGCCAGGATCACGGCGCCGGACGCTTCGACTTCAGAGGAACGGGCGAGCGACGCCTCGGCGTCGGCCGCGAGCAGTTCGGAAAGAGGCAGCAGCCCCGCGTGGTAGCGCAGCGACGAAAGCCGCAGCGCCTCCTCGGCGGCGGCACGGCCGGCACGGGCGGCGTCGGCGCGCTCCCGCGCGACCGCGTCCTCGACGCGCGCGGCGGCGAGACCCGTCGCCATGTCGCGCTCGAGCGCCTCGGCGGTGGCGCGCGCCTGCGTCGCCTTGGCGCGAGCGGCGCGCCACTCGTTGAAGCGCTGCGCACCGTCGAACAGCGGCAGCTCGGCCATGACCGCGACCATCCAGCGGCGCTCGTACGCGCCGCCCGACCACGGCTTGTAGTTCGAGACCGAGAGGCGCGAGTTCAGGCTCGGCAGCAGCCGCAGCCCCGTGGTCACGGCTTCGGATCCCGAGGCCTTCGCGGCCTCACGCGCGGCCGTCAGCTCCGCACGAGATGCGCCCGCTCGTTCGGGAACCGGCGCGAACGCGTCCGGCGCGGGCACGACGAGGTCGTCCGCGCTCACGTCCGTCTTCACGATCTTCGACAGGTGCGCGACCGCCACGGCGAGTCCGCGCCGCGCACCGATCGCGGCGACGCGCGCCTGGGCCTGCCGCGCCGCGGCGCGCAACGTGTCGAGTTCGGGCACCTGGCCCATGCGCCAGCGCTCCACCGCCGCGGTGCGCATCGCCGTCGCGGCCGCGAGCGACTGCTCGGCCGCCTTCGCGCCCTCGCGCGCCTGCAGCGCCTGCACGTAGGACTCGACGACCGCGATCAGGCGCGAGGCGACCTGCGCCTGCTCCATGGCCGTCGCCGCCTTGCGGTAGTGCGACGAGACGAACGGCGCGGTCAGTTCGCGGCCGCCGTTGAAGAGCGGCTGGTCGAGCGTGAGGTTGTACTGGATCGCGCTCTGCGCGTCGGGCTGGTTGAGCGACGGGATGGCGAAATCCGCCATGCCGAAGCGCCCCTGCCAGAGCTTCTGCGAGAACAGCACCGCGGGATCGTCGGTGCGCGTGAAACCGGACGAGGCGGTCAGGTGCGGCGAGAGCATCGCCCACATCTGGCTCGCCTGCGCGCGGCCGAGGTCGCCGCCCGCACGGGCGGCGGTGAAGCTGGGGTCCACCTGCCGGGCGCGGTCGAGGACGCGGTCGAGCGTCCACGGCTCCGCACCGGAGGGCGCCGGGGCCGCGAGCAGGGAGGCGGCGCATAGAGCGATGGCCGCCGCCTTTGCTACCATGCCGCCCCGCGGACGGGGATTCCGGATCGGAAGGGTGTGGTTCATGGGGTTCCGTCGGTGGAAGAGGTCCATCGTGTTGTGGTGAACGGGATTCGTGGCGTGGGAGCGTGCAAGTGGGCAAAGGATTCGTGGCGGCGGTGCCGGGCGCGAAGGCGGGACGCAAGCCCGCGAACGGTGCGGCTGCGCTGAGCCGGGCCGAGGAGACTCGGCTGCTGAAGGCCGCCCGTGCGGGCGACGAGAAAGCGTTGCGCGAGATCGTGCAGATGGTCTCCGGTCCCGCGTATCGGTTCAGCATGGGCTTCTGCCGGAACACCGACGACGCCGAGGACCTCGTACAGGATGTCATGGCCACGCTTCTGCGTTCGCTCGATTCCTTCCGCGGAGAATCCAGCCTCTCGACCTGGACCTACATCGTGGCCAAGCGCGCCTGCGGCCGCCGCCGCCAGCGCGCGAAGCGGCAGATGTCGCTCGAGGACCTGAGCCCGATCGAGGCCGACCGTCCCGATCCGGGCCCGGGCCCGTCGCGCCGCGCCGAGAACAGCGAACTCTCGGCGGCGCTCGAGGCCGCGATCGCCTCGCTGCCGGACGCACAGAAGCAGGTGCTCGTCATGCGCGACGTCGAGGGCCTGAGCGCGGCGGAGGTCGGCAAGGTGCTCGGGCTGGGCGAGCGAGCGGTCAAGTCGCGGCTGCACCGCGCACGGCTCGTGCTGCGGGAGAAGCTCGCGCCGTACGTGAAGGGCGGCGACGCGCCCGCGCCGGCCGAGAGCTGCCCGGACACCGCGCTCATGCTCAGCCGCTACATGGAAGGCGAGCTGAACGCCACCGTGTGCAAGCGCATGGAGGAGCACGTGAGCCAGTGCCCGTCGTGCGGGGGCACGTGCGAGTCGCTGCGCCAGGTGCTCGGCGCGTGCCGCACGCACGGCGACCGGCCGCTGCCCGAGGACCTGCGCAAGGCCGTGCGTTCCGCCGTGAAGATGGCGATCGCCACGCGCTGACGCCGTCCGTCGCCCGCGACGGGCTTCAGTTGGGCGTCTCGTCCCCTGCGGCATCCTCGACTTCGAGCGTGTCGATGTGATGCGCGATCAGTTCGCGAGCCGCCTCGGCATGCGCGGCCTCGACCTCGATCTTCATGGGGCCGAGCAGCGGATTGAAGCCGAGCAGGAACCGGCCCCCGATCAGGTCCTGCGTGAACTCGTTGAGCACGAAGCACGGGATGCCCTCGGCCTCGAGCAGCGACTTGAGCACGGGCGTGAGGAGGGGATCGTGCGTCTCGTACACCGTGACCATGGTGGGCAGATCGGAACCGTTCATGTTCGCCTCAGCGGTAGAGGGACTTGATCGAACCCCAGGTGGCGTTGCGTACGGGCACCGGCGGGCAGGAGTAGCCGACGTCGCCGGCGAGGAACGTTCCGTTCTGCCAGGCCGCGAAGCCGTAGTTCTCCCAGTTCGTGAGGAGGTAGTCGCCTACTCCCTGCGGCTGGTAGAGCCTGCAGGACGTGAAGGCGATCGCGACCGGAACGTCGCATCCGGTGCACGCGCCCGCGCCCACGGTCTTCGCCTTCGAGAGGTTCAGCTTGAACGCGTAGTACTCGGTGCCCGCCGTGAGGCCGGTGACGAGCGCCTGCGGGATCGCGAACGCGAGGCGCATGCGCGCGCGCTCGTTCGTCAGGCCCGGATAGATCGCGGCGCCCACCTGCCACGACGCGATGCCGCCCGCGCCCTGGCCCTGCCAGTAGTCGGTGCACTGATAGGGGCCCTCGACGAAGTCGACGCTGCCGATGGCCGCGGTCGTGCGGCAGGTGCCCGCGTTCTTGAACTGCCACCAGTCCGGCATGGGGCCGCCGTTGGCGACGAAGTCGAGCACGATCTCCTCGCCGACGAACTGCGTGATGCCCGCAGG
>JBGANH010000008.1:0-33158 GCA_044222365.1 Candidatus Eiseniibacteriota bacterium | reverse complement strand
ACCATGATGGCGGGGGTGGCCTGCGTGGCCTTGAGCGCCACGTCGGTGATGCGATTGATGATCAGTCCCGGCGCGGTCTCGATGAACATGGACGCGTCGCCGGCCACGGGCAGGAAGCCGCGAGCCGTCGTCCCGATGAACGCCGCGAGCTGCGGCTGCATCGAGTCGAGGAAGACGTAGGTACGGAGGGTGACGTCGGACATGGCGCGAACCTTAGGCCCGGCTCGCGCGGAGCGTCAAACCGGCAAGCCACCCGCGGGGCGCCGCCGGGCTACCCGAGCTCCTCGAGCCGCTGCCAGAGCGATTCGACCTCGGCGCGGAGCGTCTCGTACTCGGTCACGTGCGTCTTCGACTTCGCCGCGTCGTGGTAGAGCTCGGGGTCCGCGAGAATCGTCTCGAGCGCCTTCATGCGTGTCTCGCGCGTCTCGATGTCTTTCTCGATCCGGGCCACTTCCTTCTCGCGTTTCTGCTGCAGGCGGCGCTGCTCCTTCTGCGCCTCGCGCGAGATCTCGACCGTGGCCGCGGCTTTCGCGGTGGGCGCGCCGGTCTTCGGGGCGCCGCCGCCCTTCGCGGCCGGCGCCGCCGCGGGCGTGGGCACGGCGCTCGCCGCGCGCTTCTCGGCACTCACGCGCGCGAGCCGGGCCGACTCGTAGTCGTCGTAACCGCCCGGGTAGAGCTTCACGCGGCCGCCGTCCACCTCGAGCACGCGCGTCGCCACGCGCGCCATGAGCGAGCGGTCGTGCGTGACCACGATCACGCCGCCCGGATACTGCTCGAGGCCGCCTTCGAGCACTTCCTTGCCCGCGAGGTCGAGATGGTGCGTCGGCTCGTCGAGCATGAGCAGGTTCGTCGGCAGCAGCAGCATGCGCGCCAGCGCGACGCGCTGGCGCTCGCCGCCCGAGAGCACGCGGCAGAGCTTGAAGACGTCGTCGCCCTGGAAGAGGAAGCTGCCGAGCAGGCTGCGCAGCCGCGGGCGCCACGCGTCGTCGGCGACCTCCTCGACCGCGTCGAGCACGGAGTGCGCTCCGTTCAGCGTCTCGGCGGCGTGCTGCGCGAAGTAGCTCGACTTCGTCAGCGGGAACGACTCCTGCGTGCCGGCCGTCGGAGCGAGCTGGCCCGCGAGGATGCGCAGCAGCGTCGTCTTGCCGGCGCCGTTCGCGCCGACGATCGCGATCTTGTCTCCGCGCTCGATCTCGACGTTCACGCCGCTCAGGATCTTGCGGTCGCCGTAGGCGAAGTCCACGTCGCGCAGGCGCACGAGCAGCCGCCCGGCGTTCGGGGGCGGGGGGAAGGCGAAGCGGATGTGCTGCGCCTTGCGTGGGATCACCACGCGCTCTTCCTTGAGACGCTCGATCTGCTTCTTCTTGCTCGCCGCCTGCGAGGCCTTCGTGTTCTTCGCGCCGAAGCGTTCCACGAAGCGGTTCAGCTGCGCGATCTTCGCCTCGAGCTGCGCGTTCGCGGCCTCGGCCTGCTCGCGCCGGGCCTCCTTCTCCTCGAGGTACTGCGTGAAGCGCATCGAGTAGGGCGTGATCGTGCCGCGGTCGAGCTCCTGCACCTCCGTGGCGACTCGGTCGAGGAACACGCGGTCGTGCGACACCACGACGAGCGCGCCGCGGAAGTTGTCGAGGTAGTCCTCGAGCCACTCCATCGCCGGCAGGTCGAGATGGTTCGTGGGCTCGTCGAGGAACAGCACGGTCGGGTCCGCGAGCAGCAGCGCCGCGAGCGCCACTCGCATGCGCCATCCGCCGGAAAACTCGGCGAGCGGGCGGTCCTGGTCGGCCTCCGAGAACCCGAGCCCGCTCAGCACACGGCGCGCCTCGGGCTCGAGCCGATGCTCGTCGAACATCTCGAGATGGTGCTGCAGGTCCCCGGAGCGTTCGAGCAGCGCCTCGAGGTCCGGATCGTCCGGCTGGATCGTCGAGAGCTGCACGTGCAGCTCGTCCAGTTCCTCGCGCATACCGAGCAGCGCCCGGTGCGCCTCCATGGCGCGATCGAGTACCGTACCGTCGAACTTCTCGGCGGCCTCCTGGGGGAGGTAGCCGATACGCGTGCTCTTCGACACCACGCAGGTGCCCGATTCGGGCGTGTATTCGCCCAGAATCACGCGAATGAGCGTCGTTTTCCCCGCGCCGTTGGGCCCCACGAGGGCGCACCGGTCCCCGGGGGCGATCACCCAGTCGAGGTCCTCGAAGAGCACCCGCTGGCCGATGGAGTAACGCAGGGACTGCAACTGGATCACGGCAACTCCCAGTCCGTCGTTGACCGGGGCCAAGACGGCCCCCGATAATCGCTTGAGTCCTTCACCCGGGTGGCGTCTGCCCCCCGGGAACGATCGCTTGGAGAAGTCTCCTGAGCCACCTTCGCACGACATCGAGTGGAGGCTTCGCTCGCGCGCACCTGTCGGTGCTGGCGCTCGCTCTCGGCTGCCTGCTGATCGCGCAGGCGGCCTGGGCCGCCTTCATGATCCCGGGTTCGCCCGTGCGGCCGAAAGACTTCACCCTGCTGAAGCGGGACGGGGTGTACCACCTTTTCTACATCCGCAACAACACCAGCGTACCCGCGAGCCAGAGCGAACGCGACTTCGGGCATGCCGTGTCGGTGGATCTCTACCACTGGACCCAGTTGCCGCCCGTCCTGCGCGTGGACACCCTCGGCTGGGACAACGAGCACGTCTGGGCCCCGCACATCGTCGAGCGCGACAGCCTCTACTGGATGTTCTACACCGGCGTCCAGAACACGCCCGGGGAGTACAACTACACGCAGCGCATGGGGCTCGCGGTCTCCTCCGACCTCATGAACTGGACGCGACAGGGACTCGTCTACGACAACTCGCAGACCGACTGGGCGTGGTGGAACCCGCTCAGGAACGGCCCGGCCTGTCGTGACCCCTTCGTGATGCCCGATCCCGAGCGGCCGGGCATGTGGCTCATGTACTACACGGCCTCGCCGCTGCTCGATTCCACCGTGACCATGGTCGGCATCGCGGAATCGGCCGGCGACTTCACTCAGTGGAGCGACTTCGGTCCGCTGACGATCACGTACCAGGCGTACTCGTTCAACACGCTCACCGAGTCGCCGCACCTGTTCGAGCACAACGGGCTCTGGTACCTGCTCGTGACGACGAACGCGGGCCAGCCGCTGTCCATCTACACGAGCCTGCACCCGACCGGGCCGCTCGCGGACTGGACCTACCGCGGACGGCTGCGCAACATGCTCGGCTACGACACGAACTCGTGGTTCGCGTCGGAGACCGCGACGGACGGCGACCACGACCTCTTCGCGTTCATCCAGGGCGATCGCGTCGAGATCCGCGAGATCCTGTGGGGCGCGTCCTGGCAGTTCGCGCTCGTGCAGCCGCCGCTCTTCCACGTCGTGCGCATGAACTGGGCGCAGCCCGAAGTGACCGAGGGCCAGCTCACGTCGCTCGACTTCCTGCTCGCCAATCCCTACGCCGGACAGACCTCGCTCGAGGCGTTCACGGTGGATTCGCTCGGCAACGAGACGCCGGTGGCGATGGACGACGTCGGCATCCTGAAGAACCCGGTCTTCGACACGGACACGGTGCAGTACCTCTGGTACGCGCGCCGCGTGCCGAATCCGGGACCCTCCGACACCTCGACCGTCACACGGCTGCGCCTGCGCACGGTGGATCGCACCGCGGAGAGCGGCATCCTCGTCGTCCGCCCGGCGATCGCGCCGCCGGACACGACGCCGCCCGAGGACCCACCGCCGACCGACGGCGACCCGGGAACGGAGCCGGGCGACTGGCTCGGGGTCCGCGGATCGCTGCGTCCGCTGCGATCGTCGCCGCTCGGTCCCGGGCCGGCGCTCGCGGTGCAACTTCCGCGGGATTCCGACGTGCGCGTGGACCTGTACGACTTGAGCGGGCGCCGCGTGCGCAATCTCGCGCGCCGGACGCTGCCGGCCGGCGTCACCGTGCTGCCGTGGGACGGCCGCGGGGACGACGGCGTCGCTCAGCCGCGCGGCATGTACTTCGCGCGCCTCGTGAGCGGCCGGCACGTGCTCACGACGCGGATCCTGCTGCTGCCGCACTGAGCCCGCGCCGCCGGGGAGGACGAAGAGCGCCCGGCGAACACGCGTTCGCCGGGCGCTCGTGCATCGGACCGCCACGGGCGGCCGTTCAGCGCGACAGGTTTTCCGGGTTCAGGCCTTCGAGATCCTTCACGACGAAGCGGCCGTCCTTGCGGATCAGTTCGTCGTCGAACCAGACCTCGCCGCCGCCGTATTCGGGCCTCTGGATGAGCACGAGGTCCCAGTGCACCTTCGAACGGTTGCCGTTCTCGGTCGTCTCGTAGCACTGGCCGGGCGTGAAGTGGAGCGAGCCGGCGATCTTCTCGTCGAACAGCGTGTCCTTCATCGGCTTCAGGATGTTCGGGTTGAAGCCGAGCGAGAACTCCCCGATGTAGCGCGCACCCTCGTCGGTGTCGAGCAGCTGGTCGAGTTTGTCCTGCGGCGTGCCCGTGGCCTTCACGATGCGGCCCTTCTCGAAGGTGAACTCGAGCTGGTCGTACGTCGTGCCGAGGTACACCGACTGCGTGTTGTAGCGGATCGTGCCCTCGACCGAATCGCGCACGGGGGCGGTGAAGCACTCGCCGTCGGGGATGTTGCGCTCGCCGTGGCAGGACACCACGCCGATGTCCTTGATGCTGAAGCGCAGGTCCGTGCCCGGCGACTTGAGGTGCACGCGGTCGGTCCGGAGCATGCGCTCGCGCAGCGGCACGATCGCCTTCTGCATGAGCTTGTAGTCCACGTTGCAGACGTCGAAGTAGAAGTCCTCGAAGCGCTCGGTGCTCGTGTTCGCGAGCTGCGCCATGCCGGCGTTCGGCCAGCGCAGCACGACCCAGCGGGTGTTGTTCACGCGGTAGTTCAGGTGCACCGGCTGCGCGACGAGCTTCTGGTAGAGCGCCATCTTCTCGCCCGGCACGTCCGCCAGCTCCGAGACGTTGTCCGAGCCGCGGATGCCGACGTACGCCTGCACCTGCTTCATCTGGTGGAGTTCGATGTCGGACTGCAGCTGCAGCTGCTTTTCCGTCGCGTTGAGCAGCTGGGCGCGGATCACCGCGTTGTCGCGCAGCGACACGACGGGGATGCCGCCGACCTTCTGCACTTCGTCCACGAGGTCGAGCACGAGTCCGTGCCGGAGATCGAACGCCTCGATGAGCATCGCTTCACCCGCCTGCAGCTTGGTCGAGTGGTGCACGATGAGATGAGCCAGTCTTTGCGTGCGCGGATCGCGCATGACGACGCCTCCGTGAAAGAGAGACGGAATGGGTGAGAGGAGAACGGGACGGAGGCTAGCACAGGCCCCGCGGTCTTGACCGGCGCGGATTCCCCGCCGATGCTGCGCGCCCACCCGGTCCCTCGGAGGTGTTTCGTGCAGCGTGTCCGCGTCGCGATCTTCGGCACCGGTTTCGGCCGCGCCGTGCAGGCCCAGCGTGCGTCACCCCCGGATTCGAACTCGTCGCGCTCGCCGGCGGTGACGCCGAGAAGACGCGCCGCGTCGCCGACGAACTCGGCGTGAAGGGGCGTACGGGAACTGGCGCGAGCTGCTCGAGCGCGAGCGGCCGGACCTCGTGAGCATCGTGACCCGTCTACCTGCCCGCGAGATGATGCTGGAGCGCGCTCGCCGCCGGAGCGCACGTGCACTGCGAGAAGCCCACGGCGTTCGACCGGCACCAGGCGCGCGAGATGCGCGACGCGGCGATCGCGGCAGGCAGGCTCGCCGGCATCAACCACGAGTTTCGCTTCCTGCCCGCGCGCGTGATCGCGCGCGAGTGGGTGAGCGCCGGACGCATCGGGCGTCCGTACCGCGCCGAGATCCTCGGCCGCTCCCGATCTGGCACGCGTCGGCGCGCGCGATGAACTGGCTTTCGGAGGCCGACCACGGCGGCGGGATCTGGGGCGCGCTCGGCTCGCACCACGCCGATTGCCTGCGCACGATGTTCGGCGAGCCGCTCACCGCGACGGGATCGATCCGGGTCGAGCAGCCCGTGCGCGCGCCGCGCCGCGACGGATGGCGTACGGGGGTCGCCTCCGCGGACGACGCCGCGACCGTGCACTACGAGTTCGCCAACGGCGTCACCGCGCTCGTGGACCTGCATGCGAGCGCCCCCTACCGCTGGGAACGATTCGAGGTGCACGGCGACGAAGGCTCGTTGCGCTGGGACGAGCACGGCGAGCGGCTCTGGCACGTGCTGCCGGGGAAGGAGCCGGCCGAAGTCAGGATCCGGCGGCGCTCCAGCTCGCGGGGCGCAGGGGCGACCTGCCGCTCGTGGCGCCGTTCGCACAGATGGTCGAGCAGCTGCATCGCGCGATCACGGCGGGAGAAGCGCTCGAGCCGAGCTTCGCCGCCGACGCCGTGCCGGTGCAGTGCGCACTCGACGCCGCGCGCGAGTCGAGCGCGCGGGGCGTCCGGGTGGCGGTCGAACAGGCGTAGGGAGGCCGGAGCGGCCCTTGCCCGCGTCCGGGCGGGTTTCCTTCCCGCTTCTTTTCATCCCGGGGACACCGGCGCGCTGGCCCGCCGCATCTTCCCCCGTGCGAGCCCGTGCGTCGGTGGACCCCCTTCGAGGGCCCCGGCTATACTGGGCGCGAACGAAACGCATGTCCGGCCCGTGAGGCCGGTGGCTGGAGCCGAACGGAGGATGGCATGGCGGATTGGGACGTCATCGCGAAACAGCGCCTGACCGAGGACTGGGCCAAGTCGCGGCGCCGGTCATTCCGCCTGGGCCAGGCGATGTGCCGCATCGGCCGAGTTCCTCGGCGGGGCGGCAAGAGCTGCTCGCTGTCGCGCGCGAGGCCGAGGGCATGCAGCACAACCCGCTTCGGCAACCGCGTACCAGCCGTGGGTGCGGCTCGAGGCGACCGCAACCTGCGCGCGGCCTTGCGTCCATCGGCGCGGCGTCGGACGATCCGCGCGCGCTGCTGCGCTACCTCTTCGCGATCTCCGAACTGCTCGGCAACGTCTGGCGCGACGCGCCGACGAGCGCGCGCGTGTCCGAGAACATGGTGCTCGAGGGCGAACTCGACTTCTGGTTCGGCTGCGAGTGCTGCGCCGTGGGCAAGCTGCGCACCGCCGATCCCGACGATCCGCCGGACCTGCTCCGCGGCCGCGAGGTCCAGCTCATCTGGGACGTGGACGCGCTGTTCGCCTGGACGCTCGACGAGTTCGAGGACTACCTGGCGAGCGAGCGCTACGCGCTGCCGAACACGTCGCGCGTCGCGGCGACCGAGGACCTCGGGTTGCCCGTCGTGGACGTGCCCAGCGAGGCGCTCCGCAAGGGCAACGACTGGTTCGGGAACCAGGGCGGCGGGCTGTACGTGCCGCTCGATCTCAAGCACATCGAGCTGATCTGAAACGCGCGGGCCGCCGGCCCGCCATCCGGGCCCGCGGGGGCCGCGGCGCTTGCCAGCGCGCGCGCAAACTGCGCCACTCCTCTCCCCGCGCGTCGGGGGTATGCAGACCAACCGTATCAGAACACGATGACCACCAGCAAGCACCGCCTCGCCGCAAGCGCAACAAGCAGACCGCTCAGAAGAAGAAGGAAAAGGAGCGCGCGGCGAAGAAGAAGCGTGGCCGCTAGTCCAGCCCGCCTTCTCGCAAAGCACGACGCCCGCCGGGACCGGCGGGCGTTTTCGTTGGCTCGAAGGGCGGCGCGGGCCGGTGGTCGGGCCGCGTCGGTGCGCGGACGCGGGCGCAGCGCCGAAGGGCGCGGGCCGATCGTCGAGTTGCCCGCGGGGGAACAGTCCCGAGGGCCGCGGCAGCGCCGGGGCCGCGGACCCAGCGCGGGAGAGGACGCGCGATCGGCGCGCTCGCAGGAGACGGAACTCCCGTGCCGTACGCAGGCGCGGCCTGCGTCGCGGTGCTTGCGTCGCGTGCCCGAGGCGTGCGGTCTCGTCGGCGAGCATGCGGTTGGCGAGCGCCTCGGCCTGCGGGCCGGCCTTCACTTCGTCGGTCGCCACCGAGACGACGTAGATGCGCTGGTTGTTGCTGTCGGCGTCGGCGGGGAACAGGAAGAAGCCCTCGCGATCGGGCGACCAGCTGAGCGTGTAGCCGCACACGAACTCGCCGTCGCGGAAGCGCACGGCGACCTTGCGGCCCTGCGACGTCTCGGCCGGGCCGTGCACGAACCCACGGACGTCCTGGCGCGCGGGATCGCCCGCGAACGACTTCACGAAGAAGAGCGCCTTGAGCTGGCGGCAGCGCAGTTCGACGACCTCGCCGGTCCCGTCCACTTCGATGTGGAAGCCCGGACGGTTGGGAGAGAAGTCGTTGGTGACGCCCTTGAGTACGCGGCCGTCGAGGTAGCGGGCCACGACGAGGTTGTGGATCTGCACGGGGGCTCCCGATTCCAGGGGAGTGAGGTCCAGCGCCGGTGCGCTCCCGAGGAGCGCGCGAGTTCGCCGTGGTTTTCGGCCACGCGGCGGACCCCTTGACCGGTATTCCGGCCCTCCGGAAGGGCGGCCCTTGCCCGGGCCGGGCGCTCCGTGCGAGGTTCCGCGGCTTTTCCGACCCGTCCACGAGGACCACCATGAAGCGCATTTCCCTGGCGCTCGTCGCCGCCCTCGCGCCGCCCTGGCCGGCTGCGCCGGTTCCAGCGGCCCGGGTTCCAGCGCGTCCGGCGATCCGCCGCCACTACACGCCGCCACGCGGTCAGCGCCGCCCGCGGCCGCCCGTACACGTTCGTCCTCGCCGGTGATCGCCGGCTGGGACCACCGCGGCCGGCGAGGCAAGCTGACGTCACAAGTCGGCCGGACCGCATCCCGCCGAACTCGACGCTCGTCTTCGAGGTCACCTCGTCGTCGGCACCCCCACGGAGGCACCACAAGCTGGCCGATCCTACGGCCTGACCGTGTCCGTGCACTACACGGGCTGGCTCACCGACGGCACCAAGTTCGACAGCTCGCTGGATCGCGACGAGGCGTTCGCGTTCACGCTCGGCGCCGGCCAGGTGATCCGCGGCTGGGACGAGGGCGTGAAGGGCATGCGCATCGGCGGCAGGCGCAAGCTGACGATCCCGCCGGATCTCGGTTACGGAGCGTACGGCGCGGGCGGCGTCATTCCCCCGAACGCGACGCTCGTGTTCGAAGTGCAGCTGCTCGGCGTGAAGTGATCGTGTTTGGTCGTGGACGGCGCGCGGCCATCGCGCGCCGTCGATCCCGCCGCGGTCCCGCGGCACGAGGTGCGTGATGCGTGGTGATCCCGGTCTCGAGGTGGTCGAGCACGTGCGCGCGGCGTTCGATCCCGGTCCCGAATGGAGCGTGCAGGGCCCGCGCGGCTTCACCTGGTGGCCGGCGGCGTTCGCGCAGCGCATCGAATCCGACGTCGCGCGCCGCGTGAACGGCGTGGACCAGTGGCGCGTGCAGGCCGAACTCGAGCTGTTGCAGGGCGTCGAGGGCCGCGGCGAGCACTTCGCGCGCATGGCCGCGTGGAACGCGCTGCGCCCGGGACTGTCGTCGCTGCGCTGGAACGGCGACGCGCGCACGGTGTCGTTGTGCGCCACGGTGTACGCGCGCACCGGCGACCACGAGCGCGCCGCGCGCAATCTCGCCACCGCGGCGCTCCTGCAACTCGCCGACGCCGCGCGCGATGGCGCCGCCCTCGCCACCGACCTCGGCGGCGAGTTCGCGCTCTCGGCGCCGCCGGCGGGAACGGTGCGCGAACAGCCCGACGCGCTGATCGAAGGCTGGCGCCAGGTGGCCGAGGCGGGCGCGAAGCCGTCACCGTTCACGGCCATGCGCCTGCAGGCGGCCGCGGCCATGAATGGCGCGCCGTGGCTGCGTGTGAACGTGGACGGCGGCGGACTCCACGCCGAGCTGCCGTGCGCGCTTCCCCGCGGCCCGGCCCCCGGAAGCGCCCCGGCGCGGGCGTGGCGGTGCTGCACCTGCTTCACACGCAGCCGCACCCGCAACTGGGCGCGGGACTGCTCGCGGCCCTCGCGCTGCCGCCCGACGCCGAGCCGGTGCGCGAGCGCATCGTCGGCACCGCGGCGCTGCTGAACGAAGCCGAGGCGCGCGAGCACACGCCGATGGACGGCACCGGGGCATGGTGCTTCCACCCGCAGGCCGGGCTCGCGTTCGTGAGCTTCGTGCCCGCGCTGCTCGACGAACCCTCGCGCCTCGAACGCCTCGCGCACGCCATGGCCGCCCGCGCCACCTGGTCCCGGACGTTCCTTGCGCGCATCGCGCGCATGCGCGAGCGCGCGCGCCCCCGCAGGGCTGAGCGGCGGCGCTCGCCGGCCGTGGCGCGCGTTCGCGCCCCCGCGGGCGGCGTTCGTCGTGCGGTCGTGGGGCCGGGCGAAAGCACGGTGTTAGCGTGCCGGCCTTCCCGGCGCGCCACGTGAGCGCGCGCCCGACCGTCCGGAGGCCGAGCATGCCGCGCCGATCTCTTGCTGTCTCGTTCACGTCCGCCACGATCCTGCTGCTCGCCGGAGCCGCGCTCGCGGCGCCCGGCAAGCCGGCGGCGTCGCCGAAGCCCATCGGGCTCGAGATGAAGCATTTCTCCGAGCTCTCGTTCCGCGCGATCGGCCCGGTGAACATGGGCGGGCGAATCTCGGACATCGCCGGGATCGAGAAGGATCCCGCCACGATGTTCGTCGCGACGGGCACGGGCGGCCTGTTCAAGACCACGAACATGGGAACGACCTGGAGCGCGGTGTTCGAGAAGGAAGCCGTCGCCTCGATCGGGGCGGTCGCGCCGTGGCAGAGGAACCCCGCGATCGTCTGGGTGGGCACGGGCGAGGCGAACAGCCGCAACAGCTCGTCGTGGGGCAGGGGCGTCTACCGATCCGAGGACGGCGGCGGCACGTGGAAGTGCGTCGGGCTCGAGGGCACCTCGACCATCTCGCGCATCGTGACCGATCCCGCCGACAGCAACGTCGCATTCGTCGCGGCGCTCGGCCGGCTCTGGGGCGAGAACGTCGAGCGCGGCGTGTTCCGCACGAAGGACGGCGGCAGGACCTGGCAGCACGTCCTCAAGGTGGACGCGCGCACCGGCGCGGTGGACCTCGCGATGGATCCCGCGAACCCGAAGGTGCTGTACGCGGCGATGTACGCGCGCAAGCGCACGCCGTGGTCAGCCGCACGGGCGTGAGCGAGACGGGCGGCGTCTTCAAGAGCGCCGACGGCGGTGAGACCTGGACGAAGCTCACGAACGGCCTGCCGAAGCGCACGGGCCGCATCGGGCTGAACGTGTAGCGCAAGCAGCCGAACGTGGTCTACGCCGTCATCGAGTCCGACGAAGGGGGCCGGCTCCTCGACGAGTTCGAGGAGTCGAGCCGCGCGGGCGGCGTGTTCCGCTCCGACGACGCCAGCTTGCGCACTGGACCGCGCATCAGCGCGTTCGCGCCGCGCGCGTTCTACTTCTCGCAGATCCGCGTGCAGCCGGACTCGACGCGCGTCTACCTGCTCGGCTTTTCCATTTCTATGTTTCGGACGACGGCGGCGTGACGTTCAGGCCGGCGGCGCGGACAACGTCCATCCCGACTGCCACGCCATGTGGATCGATCCGGCGAACGGCCGGCACGTGGTGATCGGCACCGATGGCGGCGTGTACCTCAGCCACGATCGCATCGCCACGTGGGACTTCCTCAACAACATCGCGATCGGCGAGTTCTACAACGTCACCTCCGACATGTCCGAGCCCTTCTACCACGTCTACGGCGGGCTGCAGGACAACCAGAGCTGGGGCGGACCCTCGCGCACGATGTTCGAGGCGGAGATGTTCGGGCAGGGCCGCATCGGCGGCATCGCGCCCGACCACTGGTACGTGCTCGGCGGCGGCGACGGCTTCCACGTGGGCGCCGACCCCACGAACCCGAACACGGTCTACTACGAGTCACAGGGCGGCTTCCTGCTGCGCCAGGATCTCGCGAGCGGCGCGAGCGCCTGCTGCGTCCGTCGAACAACGAGGGCGAGCCGCGGTTCCGGTTCAACTGGAACACGCCGTTCTTCCTCTCGCCGCACGATCCCTCGACGCTCTACATGGCCGGCCAGTACGTGTTCCGGCTCACGCAGCGCGGCGACCGCTGGGAGCGCATCAGTCCCGACCTCGACGCACGATCCGAACAAGATGATGACCGGCGGTTCGAACGCCGAGCAGCACTGCACGATCGTGGCGCTCGCCGAATCGCCGAAGACGGCGGGCGTGCTGTGGGCCGGCACCGACGACGGCAAGGTGTGGGTGAGTCCCGACGGCGGCGCGCACTGGAACGACGTGACCGCGAACCTCAAGGGACTGCCGCCGAACCTGTACGTGAGCCGCATCGAGGCGTCGCACTTCGACGACAAGGTCGCGTACGTGACCGTGGACGGCCATCGCTCCGACGTCTTCGCGCCGTTCGTGTTCGTGACGCGCGACCAGGGCCGCACGTTCACGTCGCTCGCCGCGACGCTGCCGAAGGATCACACCGTGCACGTCGTGCGCGAGGATCCCTCGAACCCGAACCTGCTGTTCCTCGGGCACGGAGTTCGGGCTGTTCGTGTCGTTCGACGCCGGCAGGAAGTGGCTGGCGTGGAAGGAAGGGCTGCCGACGGTCGCGATCGACGACCTCCACATCCAGCCGCGCGAGCGCGACCTCGTGCTCGCGACGCACGGCCGGAGCCTCTACGTCGTGGACGGCATCCACGTGCTCGAGTCGCTGACGCCGCAGGCGCTCGCGGACACCGTCACGTTCGCGCCGCCGCGCGCCGCGTGGGCGTACTACCCGCGCACGCTCGGCGGGAAGTGGGGCCAGCGCCAGTTCATGGGCAGGAACCCGGCGCCCGGCGCGTGGTTCGACTACTGGCTGCCCGCGGAGCTCGAGGGCGGCGTGAGCATCACCGTGAAGGACTCGACCGGGCGCGTCGTGCGCACGCTCAACGGCCCGGGCAAGCCCGGCTTCCACCGCGTGACGTGGGACCTGGTGCCGGGCGACCCGAAGGAACGCATCCGCCGGGAAGAGCACGCCGGCCAGCCCCAGTACGTGCGCCCCGGGCGCTACGGGGTCACGCTCGCGGCGGGCAAGGCCCGGATCCGTGAGCAGGTCCTCGAGGTGAAGGCGCTGCCGGGAACCTACTCCGAGGACCTCTGAGCCGGGGACAGGAAGCGCGTGAAGGGTCGGGAACACGGCTGGCGACGAGGGTTTGCAGCCCCCGTCCCCGGCCGTCGGGCGTTCCGCCGCGCCCGTCGGCCGCCCCATCCGGGCGTGGACATGCGGCTTGACCCGGTCCGGGCGGGGCGTGCACTATGCGCCCCGTCGGAACCGGGATCTGAAGTGCCGCCACGAATCAGGCAAGGCAACTGCGGAGCCAAACGACCGCGGTTGTCTTTTCGTTTTGTTCGGCCGCGGCCCCGATTTCGACGTGACACGCGCACCGGCGTGACCGGGGCGCAAAGGTTTCCAGGGGGAGTTCCCCCGAGACGAAGGAGTATGCAGTGGCTATCGGCACCGTGAAGTGGTTCAACGACGCGAAGGGCTTCGGATTCATCTCCCAGGAAGGCGGCGAGGACGTGTTCGTGCACTTCTCCGCGATCCAGGGTGAAGGCTTCAAGACCCTCGCCGAAGGCGAGAAGGTCGACTTCGAAGTCGTGAAGGGCCCGAAGGGCCTGCAGGCGAGCAACGTCCGCAAGGTCTGAGCCCGACCGCTTCACCGCAATCAGCGACGCGCGGGACACCTGGCAGCGTGTCCCGCGCGTTTCGTTTTCCCTCGCAGCGCACTCCGAGGTCCACGAAGGGCCGAAACGCCGCCGTCCCAAGCCGGACCGCCGTGCGCGCCGCCGCCGAAGCCGCCGAACCCGGCGCCCGGGCGGCCGCGCTCGCCGAGCTCGCCGCCATCGCCGCCGACCCCGGAGCGCTGGCCCTCGCTCGACGAGGACACGCTGCTGCTGCTCGTCTTCCAGCAGGCGTTCTACTGGGCGCACACGCAGGACCCCGCGGCCGCCGACGCGCTGGCGCTGCTCTACCCGTACGTCGTCACGCGCGTGCCCGAGGCCGAGCGGCTCGAACTGCAGGACCGCATCACCGCCTCCGACGAGGAAGGCCACGACCCGGTCAGCGCGCTCATGCCGTACCTGCAGCACGAGTCCTCGCCGCTCGCCGTCGCGCTCGCGTCGGTCTCGTTCGCGACGCTCATGCCGCTCGAGGACGGCGACGAGATGACCGGGCCGCGCACGCTCGTGCGCATGGCGGCCCACGCCGACGACGACGGCGCACGCATCGGCCTGCTCGCAGGGCTGCTGCAGCTCGGCGACACGCGCGTGCTGCCGCTGCTCGCGAGTGTCTGGGACGTGCTCGAACCCGGCTCGCGCGCCGCCATGGCGGCGCTGCCCTCGCCGTCCCGGCTCGCGTTCGCCGCGAGCGTGCAGTTCTGGCTCGGCGCGCTCGAGGCGGGGGAGCCGGCCGCGGCCGACGCGCTCGTCCGCATCGCGCGCGAGGCCGAACCGGCGAGAGTGCTCGACGTGCGCCGCAAGTTCCCGGCGCACGCCGCGGACGACCGCGACGAGATCGCGGTGCTCGACGACGTGTCCATCCCCGAGTACGGCGCGCGCATCGCGCCGCGGCTCGACGCGCTCGGCCCGGGGCACGTGCTCGCCGGACGGCTGGCCGAGGTGCGCGAGGCCTGGGGCCTCTCGCCGGCCCGGTGACGCGCGGGGCGCCTCCGTTCGGGCCACGCCATGGCCGGGCCCCGGTGGCGCCGGGCCGGGCGGACCGTTAGGTTTCGCCCATGATGCATCCCGATCCGGTCCGCAGGCTCGAAGCCTACCGCTCGCGCGGCGTGACGTTCGCCGTGCTGAATCTCGTGGTGCTCGCGGCGGTGTTCGCGTTCCACCTGCTCTACGTGCAGTTGCTCGGGCCACCGCGCGTCGTGCTGCTCGCCATCCTGCTCGCGATCTTCGTCACCCAGGTGGTGCTGCTCTTCTGGCACCAGGCTCTCGAGCAGATGCCCGGCGAACGCACGGACCTCAACGTCACGATGGCCTCGATCGTCGTCACGATCGCCGGCGCGTTCTTCGCCTCGCTCTACGGCGAGGGGGAGGACCACCACTACCACGTCGTGATGCTGCCTTCGATCGTGCTCGCGGCGTTCCGGTTCCGCCGCGAGGTCTCGCTGTCCATCGCCGCCGTGTCCAGCGTGCTCATGTACTACGACGTGTGGCACTGGTCGCAGCGCCATCCACCCTCCGACGCGAGCGAGTTCTTCGAGGTCACGACCGTCGGGCTGTTGTTCGTCGTCGTCGCGCTGGTCGTGAACATGCTGGCGAGCGACCTGCGCCGGCGTTCGGCGGAACTGGGCGAAACCGTCGCCGAGCTCGAACGCACGCGTGACGTGCTCGTCGCGCAGGAGAAGCTCGCCGCCGTGGGACGGCTGTCGAGCGCGATCGCGCACGAGATCCGCAATCCGGTCGCCATGATCCACAGCTCGCTCGCGGCCGCATCGCGCGGCGGGCTGGAGGAGAGCGTGCGCGAGCAGATGTTCCGCGTCGCGACGGACGAGGCCGGGCGGCTCGAGCGGCTCACGACGGACTTCCTCGCCTACGCGCACACGCGGCAGCCGCAGCCGGCGCCGACGAGCGCCGCCGAGACGCTCGCGGTCGTGGCGGAACTGACGGCGGCGAAGGCGGGAGACGCCGGGGTCGAGGTGTGCGTGGTCCCGACCGGGGCGAGCGGCGTGTTCGATCCGTTCATGATCCACCAGGCGCTGCTCAACCTCGCGCTCAACGCCGTGGCGTCCACACCGCGCGGGCGCCGGGTCGAACTCAGCGCGGAGCTCACGCGCGAGGCCCTGCTGCTGCACGTGCGCAACGACGGCCGGCGCATCGCGCCGGAGACCGAGGCGCGCATCTTCGAGCCGTTCTTCACGACGCGCTCGGGCGGCACCGGACTGGGGCTCGCGATCGCGCGCGGGATCGCGCGCGCGCACGGCGGCGACGTCACGCTCACCGCCAACACCGACGACGGCGTGCGGTTCACGCTGTCGCTGCCCGCCGCGGCGGGAAGGAACGACTGATGGCACGGCTGCTGGTCGTGGACGACGAGGCGAACCTGCGGCGGGTGCTGAGTGCGCTGCTGGGCGCCGACGGACACCGGGTCACGGAGGCGGGCACCGTGAGCGAGGCGGTCGCGGCGCTCGCCGCCGCGGACTTCGACGCCGTGCTCACCGACCAGAAGCTGCCCGACGGCGAAGGCCTGCAGCTCGTGAGCGCGCTGCGCGAGCGCGAGAGCGCTCCGCCGGTCATCGTCATCACGGCCTTCGCGACGGTGGAGCTGGCCGTCGAAGCCATGCGGCTCGGCGCCTTCGACTTCATCACGAAGCCGTTCCTGCCCGAGGCCGTGCGTGCCGCCGTCCGCCGCGCCGCCGAGCGCGCCGAGCTGCAGCGCGAGAACGCCCGCCTGCGCGACGAGGTGCAGCGGCTCGCGGCGGCCGGACAGCTGGTGGGGGACAGCGCCCCGATGCGCGCGCTGCGCGACCTCGTCGCGCGCGTGGCGCCCTCGGCGGCGACCGTGCTCATCACCGGCGAGACCGGCACGGGCAAGGAGCTCGTCGCGCGCGCGGTGCACGCGCTGAGCGCGCGCTCGCGCGGACCGTTCGTCGCGATCAACTGCGGCGCACTCGCCGAATCGCTGCTCGAGAGCGAACTGTTCGGGCACGAGAAGGGCGCGTTCACGGGGGCGAGCGCGCCTCGCGCCGGCGTGTTCGAGGCCGCGCACGGCGGCACGCTGCTGCTCGACGAGATCGGCGACATGCCGCTCGCGGCGCAGGCGCGACTGTTGCGCGTGCTCGCCGAGGGCCAGGTCGTGCGCCTCGGTTCGACGACGCCACGCCCGGTGGACGTACGCGTGCTCGCGGCCACGCATCGCGACCTGCCCGCGGCCGTGCGCGAGGGACGCTTCCGCGAGGACCTGTACTACCGGCTCGCCGTGGCGCTCGTCGCCGTGCCGCCGCTGCGCGAGCGCCGCGACGACGTGCCGCTGCTCGCGCAGGGTTTCCTGGCGCGCTTCGGAGCCGCCTCGGGCCGCCCGAACCTGCGCTTCGGGCAGGAGGCGATCGCGGCGCTGCGTGCGCACGACTGGCCCGGCAACGTGCGCGAGCTCGAGAACCTTTCGGAGCGCGCGGGGCTGCTCGCGCAGGGCGAGGTGATCGACGAAGCCGCGGTGCGCGCGTGGATGGTGCCGCGCCCGCTCGGCGGCGGGGCACCGGCGCCGGACGCGGCGGGGGCGGACGACGACTCCGCGCGCGAACGCTGGCTGGGGGCGCTGCCCGAGCGGATCGAACTGCGTCCGCTTCTCGACACGCTCGAGCGCGAGCTGCTCATGCGCGCGCTGCGCGAGGCGAACGGCGTGCAGGCCGAGGCTGCGCGGAGGCTCGGCCTGACGCGCTCCGACGTGGCCTACCGCCTGCGCAAGTTCGGCCTGGGCGGCCCGGAGGGCCCGGCCGCGGACTAATTCTCCGCGCGGCGTGCGAAAGTTCATACGGTCGAGACGGGGCCGCGTTCGAATCTTCGAACGCGGCCCGTTCGTTGTCGCTGAACTCGTTCGAGAACGGCCCGAAAACGCGAGTTCTCTTCGATGGCACGGCCATTGCCCTGTGAGCAGGTGAAAGGGACGCGCGAGAGCGCGGACCACCCGTGCGGCGGCGCAGCGCCTCCATCCCGCACCACGCCAGCCGCCCACGGGACCACCTCGAACGGAGATGAACACCATGCAGCTGTTGCCGCCCATGCCGACCTGGACCGGATTGCACCCGTTGGTCGTGCACTTCCCGATCGCGCTGCTGCTGGTCGCGCCGTTGCTCGTGATCGGCGCACTCGTCTGGAAGTCCCTCTCGCGCGGACTGCTCGTCGCGGCGCTCGCGCTGATGGTCGTGGGTACGGCCTTCACGTGGGTCGCGGTGAGCACGGGAGCGGCGGCGGGCGAGCAGGCCGAGCAGGGCGGCGCACGCATCGAGGCGGTCGTCGAGCAGCACGAGGAACTCGCGGAGACCACGCGCAACGTGTTCACGCTGCTCACGCTCGCGTTCGCCATGCTCGTCTTCGCTCCGAGCATGATGCGCCGGGCGCTCGAGCGGGTGCCGTTCACCGCGGCGCACGCGGCGTTCCTCGTGCTGTACGCCGGCGGCGCCGTGTTCCTCGTGAACACCGCGCACCAGGGTGGACGCATCGTGCACGAGTTCGGTGTGCGCGCGCAGATGAGCCCTGCGCAGAGCGTGGGCGGCATGGTGATGCCCGCCGCGGTGCTGGAAACGGCCGAGCAGGGTGAGGACGAAAACGCGGAAGCTCGCGAGAACGTGACGCGCGGAGTCGGAGCGGCGCCTTCCGGAGCAGCGGCCAATCCGGTGGGGTCCCCCGCCGAGCCCTCCGCGCGTCCGCAGTCACCTGGTGGCGGAGAGAGCGCTCGCCAGGCGAATCACGCGACGGAGCCTTCCGGCCGTCCGTGAACGTGACCCGCCGGCCGGAAGGACGGCGGGAGGAAGTGTGCGGATCGTACGTCGATGCGAGAACCGGAGCCCGGGGGGGTAAGGCCTCGCAGAGCGACGATCGGCACTTCGCGACGGCGGCACTTCGGTGCCGCCGTCATCGCGTTTTGTGCAGGGCCCGGTCGGCGAGGTTCGCGATGATCACGCCGCTCACGACCACGACGGCGCCGACGATCGTGGCCGTCGCGAGCCGTTCGTGCCGCACCGTGGCGCCGAGAAACGCGCCGAGCACGGGCGTGAGCACCGCGAGAAAGCTGGTCGCCGTCACGCGCCAGCGCTGGACGAGCCACGCGAAGAGCACGAACGCGCCGATCGAGCCCACGAGCGTGAGATAAGCCAGCGAGAACCACCCGCTCGCCGACGCGGGGAGCGCGTGCGTCTCGCGCAGCGCGAACGACGCGACGAGGCAGAACGGCACGCCGGCGGCATGGGCGATCGCGTTCGTCGTGATCGGGCTCGAGGGCGTGCCGCGCTTGAGCAGCACGCCGGCGAGTGCGGCGGTCAGCGCGCCGAGCAGCACGGCGCCGAGCGGCACGAGCGGCATGGCGCCGCGCAGTTCCGCGGCGAACAGCACGATGACGCCGCCGAGCCCGATGATCGCGCCGAGCAGCCCCAGCGGGCGGATGCGCTCGAGTCCCATGGCGCGCGCGAACAGCGCGGTCGTGAGCGGAATGCTCGCGTAGAAGATCGCGGCGATGGACGAGGGCACGCTCATCTCACCCCAGTAGAGCAGCGGCAGGCTCACGCCGAAATCCACGACGCCGAACCACACGGCGGCTTCGAGCGCGCGGCCCTTCGGCCAGGGCTGCTTCGTGAGCAGCGCGATCACGAGCAGGAGGAGGCTCGCGGCCGTGAGCCGCAGCGTCGCGGCCCAGACCGGCGACAGGCTGTCGTTGCCGATCCGGATGACGAGGAACGTGCTGCCCCAGATGAGGACGATGCCCGAGAACGCCGCGAGCCCCGCGAGCGTCGAAGCGCGCGGGGCCGCGGCCGGGGCGACGCTCACTTCAGCACGACCACGCGGCGGGACGCCGTGCGCGAACCGGAGACTGCACGGAGGAAGTACACGCCCGGCGCGACCGCCCGGCCCTCGCTGAGGCTCGCGCGCACGCGCAGCGCGCCGGAGCGACGCCCTCGTACAGCGTGCGCACCGCGGCGCCCTGCAGGTCGAGCAGTTCGACGCGCACCGCTTCGCCCGGGCGCGCGTCGAGCTCCGCGTCGAGCACGCCGCGCACCGGGTGCGCCCCGGCCAGACGCAGGCGCAGGTCCGGCGTGCGGGGCGAGAGGTCCACGGCGAGCGCCGACGCCGGCGTCACGGTCGCGCGTTCGCCCGGCTCGAGCAGCCCGTCACCGTCGCCGCAGGGTGCCTGCGCCGTGAGCGCGCCGCCGTCGGCCGTGCCGTACGCCCCGAATGCGAGCCGCAGTGTGGCCGGCGCGCTCGCCCAGTACTGCGTCACGTCGACCAGCGCTTCGAGCACCGTGCCGGCCGCCTTGCTCAAGCCCGCCGAGGGCTGCGCGCCGGCGCCGTCGAACCAGCCCGTCCAGCCGTTCGTGCTCTCGTTCGCGAGCATGAGCCGGTAGCCCGTCACCTGCCCGGCCTTCGCCCACGGCGCGGCGCGCAGCGCGGTCGAGTCGGCGGTCGAGACGAACGTGAAGTGATCGAGCGTCGTGGACTTCGGCACCGCCAGGTAGAGCCAGTGTCCGTCGTAGTCCGCGTACACGTTCTGCCCGCCGCACGTGCCCACGACCGCGACGCCGGCGTCGAGCGTGCCGTCGATCGTGTGCGGGGGAGAGACCGCGCCCGAGACGTTCACGTGCCAGTCGGCGCCGCCGTTGTTGTCCCAGACGTTCGCCGCGCTGCGGAAGACGAAATCCACCTTCGTCGCGGTGGGCGGGATCGAGTACGTGTAGTCGAAGCGGCTCGTCGCGGCGTTCCACGTCATCGCCGGGTCGGGCGATACGACCGAGCCCCAGTTGTTCGTGCCGATGTGGAGGTACACCGGGTTCGTGTTGTCCGCGAGCGCTCCGGGGACCGGGTCGTAGTGGATCGTGAGGGTGCCGCCGGCGGACGGGTTCGCGGGTTCCCACGTGACGGCCGGATCCACGGGCGTCACGTTGCCGGCGCCGACCCACACGTGCTGGATCGGGCTGCGGCGGATGCGGCCGTTGTGGTCCACCGCTTCGCAGTAGTAGTCCACGAGCACGTCCGTGAGCCCGCTGACGTGCGCGTACCATTCGTCGGCGATCACCGTGGGAAGCACGGTGAAGTTGATGCTCGGGTTGTTGAAGACGTTCGACTTCGGGAACACGCGGCGCGTCATCGCCGCCGCCTGCCACGCGCCGACCTCGGCGCCGCCCGCGTAGGTCTCGTTCTGAACGGAGGCGATCGGGTTCGTGCCGTCGGCGTCCACGCGATAGACGAGACGCACCGTGTCCACACCGCTCACGTCGTGCGCGAACGTCCACACCCAGAAGTCCTGCGTCATGTCCGCGCCCGTGCCGCCGGGCCAGCCCCACATCGCGCCGGCGCCCTTGCCGCCGGGGTTCCACGGCAGGCGCTGCGGCAGCCACATCGTCGGCGCCGTGGTGTCCGGCGCGCTCGCGAGGATCGTGGCCGCGTGCTCGACCGCGCGATTGCACGCGAGCGTGGCCTTCACCTCCATGTCGAGCGACGTGCCGTAGTACATGTAGCCGCTCTCGTGGCCGGCGAGCAGGAAGTGCCACGCCTTGTCGATCGCGGTCGTGCCCGGAAGCGTCGGGTCGGCCATGCGCGCGGCGACCGGCGGACCGGCAATGCCCTCCGCGGTGAGCACGTGGTTCGTCGCGGCGGTGAGCACCGCCCAGTTGCGCTCGTCCTCGGCCCAGCCGTTCGGGATGTCGAACTGACCGGTCGAGTTCACGAGCGGCCAGTTCCAGTTGATGTACTGCGGCGAGCCGAAGTCGCCGTCGGCGTTCACCCAGCCGCCGTCCTCGACGTGCACGACGTCGGTCGGGCTCACGGGATGATCGGCGAGGAACTCGGCGACCGTCGTGGGCTCGTAGCCCTTGCCGGCGGCGGCGTGCGAGAACTGCGACACGTTCTCCATGAAATACGAGTAGCCGCCCTGCCACGCGTTGTCGCCGTCGTGCGCGAACAGCACGAGCATCGGGTTCGCGGCGTCGTTGCGCGCGGCGATCGCGTCGATCTCGCCGGTGCCGTAGAGGCCGTAACCCTCGTTCCACGACATGCCGTTGGCGGCGGGCACGACGGTGAGGCTCGAGATCGCGCCGGTCGCGGGATTCACGTACTGCGCCTTGTGCGGACGCAGCCCGTAGGGTGCGGGCACCTTCGTGGTCACGCCGCGCGAGATGCTCTGCGCGTAGTACCAGCCCTGCGCGGGGTTCACCTGGTCGGCCTTGTTCGGCGGGTCGCAGTTGTCCTGCCGCGCGTCGAACGGATAGTCGGCGCAGGCGCGCGCGATGTGCACGTCCGGCACGATGCTCCACTGCACGCCTTCGGCGACGAGCGTCGGGATGAGCCGTTCGGAGAAGCACATCTCGGCGGGGAAGAAACCCTGCGAGAGCGTGGGCGAGCCCCACGTGCCGGTCATGAGCGCCTTCTGCGCCTGCAGCTCGCGCCGGAAGACGGTCTCGTCGCAGAGCGGATTGATCGCGTGGTGCATGCCGACGATCACGGGATCGAGCCGGCGCCGTCCGCCCGAGGTGCTCCAGGCCATCGCGTCGCGGTACGACTGCCACCAGTTGGCGCCGTATTTCCCGTTCCAGTTCGCGGCGCCGAGACTGTTGAGGTTCTGGATGAGCGAACCCGCGAACGACACCTGAGCGCCGGCGTCCGGAAGGTCGAGCACGGACGACAGCGCCGACTTGGGATAGTCCTGGTAGTCGTGGACCCGGTCGTCGCTGCCGAAGATCGTGCCGAGGTCGTTCTGCGAGTGCCCGAGCGACATCGTCTCGAACGCGTACTCGTACGCGGTCGCGTTCCAGGTGCTGCGCTCCGGCCAGTAGATCGGCTGGTGCATGTGCCACAGGTACGTCGTGTGGATGGGCGCGGCGGTGGCGACCGGCGCGGCGAGCGCGAGGAGCGCGAGCAGACGGGCGAGGTGGGGAGCGCGCATCGGGGGAGTTCTCTCGGGCGGTGGAGCGAAAGGGGTGTCGCGAACCCTGCGGTTCGCGGTTCATGGACCGGTGATTCTAACGTGCGGTGCCGCCGCCGGTCACGGTCGACGAGTCCGCGGACGGCTTGTTGAGACGGCGCAGCGACTGCAAGCCGGGGTTGAACGTGTACACGGGTAGCGGACTCCGGGCGTTGATCGCGGCGACGATGAAGTTGACTTCGTAACTTCCCGAGAACCGGCTCCAGTGGCTCTGGGGGACATCGTTGTTGATCCGGGTCATCGGGTTGAACTGAAATTGCGACACGAACCGCTGCTGCACCGCTCGGTGCGACAGCATGCGCGGCTGCACGACGATCAGGTCCGCTCGGCTGCCCTCGAGTTGCTGCAATCCACGCAGGCGGCTCGCCATGTCGTCGTCCCAGATCACGAACGCCTCGCCCGGCGGGATCGCGTCCCACATGCGGCGGATCAGCGCGTCGAGGTTCGCGAACGTGTCGTTCCGATCAGACGCCACTTTCAGCTGCGGCACGGCCGCGAACAGCAGCGCCACGAGCAGCGCCGCGGCCGCGCCGCCGGACCAGCCGCGGCGCGCGAGCATGCCTGCGGCGGAGCCCGCGGCGAGCGCGAGTCCGAGTGCGAGCGCGGGCAGGAAGTAGGGCGCCGGATCGCTGACGCCGTAGAGCAGCGCGTAACCGCACGACAGCACCGTCGCGGCGCCGATCGCGTGGCGCACCGCGGTCGCCGAACTCGCGGGCGGGCGCCAGGCGAGCACCGCGCCCGCGAGCGCCGGCACGAGCGGCGGCCACACCCACTGGGCGAGCAGCACCGCCTGCCGGGGCGATGGCTCGAAGCGGCCGAGGAACGCGCGGTACTGCGCGCCCGTGAGGTGATCGGCGACGCTCGCCCACGTGGCGCCGAGCACGGGCCACTGACCCGCGACCGGATGCCACGCGCGCCACGCCACCCAGCCGAGGCACGCCAGCGGCGGCACGGCGCCGGCGGCGAACGCGGCGATCGTCGCGAGACCGAGGCGGCCGCGGCGCCCCGCCACGATCGCGAGCGCGAGCGTGAGCGGCAGCGCGACGAGCACCGAGGTCGCGTGGTGCGCCACGCCGCAGCCGAAGACGAGGCCCCAGAGCGCGGCGTCCGCGCGCAAGCGGGCCCCGGGCGGAGCGTCCTGGTCGAACGTGCGCGCGACGCGCCCGGCGGCGAGCGCCGCGAGCAGGCACCAGGCGACGTGCCACGCGTTCACCTCCGCGAGCGTCGCCTCCTGTGTCCAGACCGGGTTCGGCGCCAGCGCGGCCACGGGAAGCAGCGCGAACACGCTCGCCCGCGCGTACGTCCCGCCGCCACGGCGAGGCGCGACGTGACCGCGTGAAGTGCGCCCATGGCGACGGCGGCGCCGAGCGCGCTGAAGAGGTTCGCCGCATGCGCCCAGCCGAGCCCGAGCGCGTGGAGCGCACTCACGAAGGCGTGCCCCGCGAAGGTGTAGAGCGGGTATCCCGTCGGATGTGCGAGCCCGAGCGTCGCGAGCACGAGCGTGAACTCGCCGCTGTCCTTGTCACCCGGCACCGCCGGAGCGTTCGCCGCATACAGCGCGAGGCACGCCGCGCCGACGAACACGGACGTCCACGGCGACGGCGGTGACGGTGGGGCGGCCGAAGCCTTCGGCCGGGCGGAGCGGGGGGAGGACATGCGCGCAGTTTCGCATGGTCGCGGACGCCGCCGGAAGGGCTCCGAAGGTCCCCGTTGACCCCCGGCGGACGTGCGCCTAGCTTCGCCCGGTCCGCTGCAGGCCGCCGTCACACCTCACACACAGGAACGACGTCACATGCGCGAAGAAGACCTCCTGCGGTTCCGCTGGGTCGCCGACCCGCAGGTTTCCCCCGATGGCACCCGCGTGGCCTTCACGCAGGTGAGCGTGGACACCGAGGCCGACGAATACCGCACGAACCTGTGGCTGGCCGAGGTGCCCTCCGCGGGCTCGGACGAAGCCACGCCGGCGCCGGCGCGGCAGTTCACGTACGCGGGCCGCGACTCGCAGCCGCGCTGGTCGCCCGACGGCGCCACGCTCGCGTTCGTGCGCAAGCCCAACGCCGACGACGACGCGCAGATCTGTCTGCTGCCCGCGAACGGCGGCGAGGCCCGCCCTCTCACGACGCTCAAGGGCGGCGCGTCGAGCCCGTGCTGGTCGCCCGACGGCACGCGCATCGCGTTCCTGTCCGGGCACAACCCGGCGCTCGACACTCCCGAGTACAAGAAGCCGAAGCACGAGCCCGCGCGCGTGGTGACGCGACCCGAGTACCGCTGGAACGGCGAGGGTTTCACCGACTGGGACCACCTCGACCACGTCTGGGTCGTGGACGTCGCGTCGGGAGCCGCCCGCCAGCTCACGTGCGGGACGCGCTTCAAGGAAGGCGACCTGTCGTGGTCGCCCGACGGGAAGCACGTGTTGTTCGCGAGTGACCGTCGCGAGGAGCCGTGGTTCGGCGATCCGGCGGAGGACAACGGCGTCTACGCGGTGCCTGCGGACCTGCCGTCGCCTTCCGACGGCGCGGCGTTCACGCTCGTCGCCGACATCGAGGGGCCGATCGCCGGCTTCACCGCGGGGCCCGGCGGCAAGTGGCTCGCGTGGGGCGGCGTGCGGCCGAAGCCCATGCGCTCGTACGACCAGAACGACGTGCTGCTCTTCGAAGGCGCCTGGCCGCTGACGAAGCCGCGCGCGCTCACGGCGGGCAAGGACCTCGCGGTGGGCGAGACGACGTCCGGCGACATGCACCCGCCGCGCGGCGGCGGCGCGCTGCCGCTCGCGTTCACCTCGGACGGCGGCGTCGTGTTCGGCTACGCGTGGCAGGGCTCGACGCGCGTCGCGCGGCTGGACCTGGCGAGCGGCGAGGTGGACGACTTCACGCCGTCCGACTGCGACGTGTACGCCGGCTCGCTGTCCGCGAACGGGCGTACCCTCGCGCTCGCGATGGGCTCGACCGCGTCGCCGGGAGATCTCTGGGTGTTCGACGTCGCGAGCGGCGAGGGCACGTGCCTGCACACGCCCAACTCCGACATGCTCGACGAGGCCGGCCTCGGCGAGGTCGAGGAGATCGGGTACGAGAGCTTCGACGGCAAGCGCATCCAGGGCTGGATCGTGAAGCCTCCGGGCTTCGACCCCGCGCGGAAATATCCGCTCGTGCTCGAGATCCACGGCGGCCCGCACGTGCCCTACGGCGTCGCGTTCTTCCACGAGTTCCGCGTGCTCGCGGCGGCTGGCTACGTCGTGCTCTACACGAACCCGCGCGGCTCGACGTCGTACGGGCAGGAGTTCGGCAACTGCATCCAGTACGCCTACCCGGGCGACGACTACCACGACCTCATGGCCGGTGTGGACCACGTGATCGCGAAGGGATACGTGGACGAGAAGCGCATGGGCGTCACCGGCGGCAGCGGCGGCGGCCTGCTGACGAACTGGATCATCACGCGGACCGACCGGTTCGCCGCCGCGATCACGCAGCGCTGCGTCTCGGACTGGGCGGGCATGTGGTACTCGTGCGACTTCGCGATGTACAACGACGCGTGGTTCAAGAGCACCCCGTGGCGCGACCGGGCGCACTACGAATCCAAGTCGCCCGTCTGGGACCTCGACAAGGTGAACACGCCGCTCATGGTGATCCACAGCGAAGAAGACTGGCGCACGCCGATCGCCCAGGGCGAGGCGATGTTCCGCGGCCTGCTCGCGCAGAAGAAGCCGGCGGTGATGGTGCGGTTCCCGGGCGAGAGCCACGAGCTCTCGCGCAGCGGGGCGCCGAGCCGGCGCGTGCAGAACCAGCAGCACATCCGCCGCTGGTTCGACCATTGGCTGCAGGGCAAGCCGGCGCCGGAGTACGGGTACTAGCCCCGCGCGGTCCGAACGCACGAACGGCCGGTCGGGGTTTCCCGACCGGCCGTTCGACTTTCGCGGACGACGCTTACTTCGACTTCAGCTTCACCACCGCGGCCATGCAGAGCGTCGCGCCGTTCGACTTCACGTCGGTCAGCTTGAGCTTGACCGTGCCGCCCTTGGTGTAGAGCACGAGCGGGATGGCGTCGTTCTCGGTGTCCTTCGCGAGGACTTCGTTGTCACCGTCCGTGACGGTGATGTCGATGTCGTTCGCCTGGCCGTCGGCCGCGCCGACGAACGCGTACGGACGGTCCTCGAGGTCGATGCCGCCCTGCGTCAGCGTCTCGCCTTCCTTCATAATCGAGCCGATCACGCACAGCTCGTTGTCGCCGTCGTGGAACGCGGCCCAGCCGAGCTTGTCGTTGATCTTCTCGCACATGCCGAGCAGGCGCTCCCACGCGGCCTTCAGGTTCTTGGCCGGGACGTCGTAGCCGCCCTTGCGGAGCAGCGCGTACGCCACGAACGAGCCGCGCGCCTTGCCGTCCACGAGCTTCATGACGACCTTGTACTTGCCGTCTTCCTTCGGAGTGAACACGACGACCGGGTTGGAATCCTTGGCGTCGTCCTTCGCGACGACGTCGCCGTCGGCGTCGAGCAGGTACAGGTCCATGTCCTGCACGTCGTCGTCACCGCCGCCGATGAAGGCGTACTCGGTGCCGCCGGTGAGCGGGATCGTGGCCGCGCCGACCTGCTTGCCTTCCTCGAGGTAGGCGCCGATGAAGCAGGAGCTCTGGTCGTCGAGACCGTACTGGGTCTTGTCCGTGACCTTGCGGACGCTTTCCATCACGCGGGACATCGCCTGGTCGAGGTACTTGCCGGGCACCCACTCCTTGGCGGAGACGGGCGAGGCGGCCACGGTGGCGAGCACGAGCGAGACGGCGACGAAGAGGCGGCGGAACTGCGGCTGAGAGCTGTGGAACACGAAGCTTCCTCCTGAGCGGATCGGCGTCCGGATCCATGGCTCGTGGGGAGCCGTGGCGGCCTGGAGACGACGCATGAACGGGTGTCCGGCTGACTTTCGAGCCCCCGGAGAGCGGAGCAGGGCGCGACGACTGGCCGGTGCACGAGCGCGGATACGCCCGCAGCGCATCCTTTCTTCCCTGAAATCGTCGCCTGCGGCACGACGGTCGGCGGGCAGTGTAGTCAGAAATCGGCAGGTGCCGCACGCGGATTCATGACGTTTTTTTCACTTTGTCGGGGACGGGGCCCGCGCATACGCCCGCGGGAGGCCATGCAAGCCCGCGGGGCCGGATCGCCGGAAAGCGCGGCGCCCGCGTTCCGGGAGCGGGACGCGGGCGCGCGGTGGAGCGTGCGGCGGGGCTACTCGGTCGGCAGGTCCTGCTTGAGCACGGCGTCCGGCGGGGTCCAGTCCTCGTCGGAGGTGCCGCCGGCGGTGGCCGCGACTTCCTCGAGCGGACGCTTGTAGATGACGCCCAGCGCGAAGCGGCCGTCGCGCACCGCGCCGATCGCGGCACCGAGATCGCTCTTGTCGTACTCGGCCGGCAGCTCGTAGCTGCGCTGCAGGAGCTGGTCCGAGTAGTTGCGCGGCTGGTACGTCACGCAGCCCGCGAGCACGTGCACGAACGAGAAGCCGGGGTACTCGATCGCCTGCCTCATCATCTCGCGCATGTGCGGCATGTTGCCCGCGTGCGTGCGCGCAACGAACCCGCAGCCGGCGCTCAGCACGAGCAGCACGGGATTGAGGGGCTGTTCGTCGCCACCCGCGAGCCCGCGCGTGCGCTTGGACTCGAGCTCGGTCGTCGGCGAGGCCTGGCCCTTCGTGAGTCCGTAGATGCCGTTGTCCATCACGATGTAGGTGAGGTTGATGTCCCGCCGGATGGCGTGCGGCAGGTGGCCGAGGCCGATCGAGAAGCCGTCGCCGTCACCGCCGACGACGACGGTCGTCAGCTCGGGGCGCGCGGTCTTGAGCCCGCTCGCGATCGGCAGGGCGCGGCCGTGAATGGTGTTGAACGAATACGCCTTCACGTAGCCGGGCAGGCGGCTCGAGCAGCCGATGCCGGAGATGACCGCGAGACGCTCGGGCGCGACGTTCAGGTCGGACAGTGCCTGCGTGAGTCCCTTGAGCACGCCGAAGTCGCCGCAGCCCGTGCACCACACGGGCAGGAGTTCGGTCCGCAGATCCTTGGGCTTCATCTATCGCTCCTTTCGGGTCGCGGGAACGCCGAGCATCTCGCCCAGTTCGCGCATGGACATCGGGAGGCCGCCGCTGCGCGCGAAGCTGCGCACGTCGTTCATGTCGGTGAGGCTCGAGAGGTAGCGGTGGAACTGTCCCTGGTAGCTGAGTTCGACCGTGGTGGTTTCGCGCAGGCCCTTGCGCCACTCCGTGAAGGCCTCGAGCGGGAAGGGATGCAGGATCTCGGGCATGAACACGCGGTACTCCGGGTGGCCTTCGATCCACTCGCGCAGCATGCCGTAGCTGCTGCCCCAGGCGATGACGCCCTTCGTCGCGGCGGGGTCGCCGAACGTGCGCACCCACGTTCGGGTGTCGGCGGCGATCGCCTCGAGCTTCTTGAAGCGCTTCTCGCTCATGCGCTGGTGCACGCCGGGGTCGGCGCTCGGGTTGCCGTCCTCGGTGTGCTCGATGCCGGCGGCGAGATACGTGCCGCCGGGCGTGCCGGGCACGCGGAACGCGTTCACGGGCTGGTCGCCGGTGATCGCGAAGCGCGCGGGGCCGTCCTCGGGCGTCCAGCGCCAGCGGCGCGGCTTGTCGCGGCGGTCGGTGACGCCGTCACGGATCTGGCGGCGCTGCGCGACGTACGCGTCGGACAGCACGAGCACGGGCAGCTGGTAGTTCTCCGCCAGTTCGAAGGCGCGGAACATGACGTCGCGCGCGTGCACGACGTCGAACACGCCGAGCACGGCGCGCGGGAAGTCGCCGTGGCCGCCGTAGATCGCGTGGTAGAGGTCGGACTGCTCGGTGCGGCTCGGCATGCCCGTCGCCGGACCGGCGCGCTGGCAGTCCACGATGACCGTCGGGATCTCGGCCATGCTCGAGAGGCCCATCATCTCGGTCATGAGCGAGAGGCCCGGACCGCTCGTCGCGGTCATGGACGGCACGCCGCCGAAGCTGGCGCCGACCACCATGCCGAGCGCCGAAATCTCGTCCTCGGCCTGGATGATGCGGCCGCCCGCGGCGGGCAGCTCGTCGATCAGCGTCTCCATGACCTCGGACGACGGCGTGATCGGGTAGCCCGCGAAGAACTCGAGCCCGGCCGACATGGCGCCGCGTGCGACGGCCTCGTTGCCCGTCTCGACGACGAGCGGCACGCCGTGCCCCTTCAGCTGCAGCAGCTTCGGAACGTTCGGGGCCTCGTAGGCCTTGCGGAACGTCGGCATGTTGCGGTCCACGAGCGCGGGCTTGTGCGAGAAACGTTCGGCCATCGCCTGCCGCGCGAGTTCCTCGGGCCAGCCGAGCGCGCGGCAGAGCAGCGCGAGCGCCATCATGTTCTTCGGCTCGCCGGCCACCTCGACGTCGCCGTCCCACGTCGCGAACGGGTGGCGGTAGACGGGCTGGTTCGTCGTGCCGAGCCACTCGGGCAGCGCGCCGGCGTCCTTCTCCTCGAGGATGAGCAGGCTGTCCGCATGCAGGTGCAGCGATCCCTTGAAGCGCTTGAGGTCGGCGGCCCGGAAGCACACGAGCACGTCGGTGTCCTCGCCCTCGTAGCAGATCTCGCGATCGCCGATGCGGAGCACGACCGCGGACTCGCCACCGCGGATCTGCGGTCCGTACGACTGCACGAGCATGCCGTAGAGGCCCTGGTGGGCCGCCATCTTGAGCAGCAGGTCGCCGATGAGGGCGACGCCGTCGCCGCCGCTGCCGGCGATCGCGATGACCAGCGAGCGCAGGGGTGTGGCCGTCGCCGCGGAGGCGGGCATCGTGTCGGTGCGCGTTTCCATCGTTCAGGCTCCAGTCGGTTCGGCGATTTCGACCAGCTCGGGTTCGGGCGACTGCCCGACCTTGTGCAGGATCGTGCTGGGACAGATTTCGGTGCAGGCCTCGCCGCAGGACGGACCGTAGGCGATGCACACGTCGTGGTCGATGAGGATCGTACGGCCGTCCCACGTGATGGCGTTGGCCGGGCACTTCGAGACGCACTTGCGGCACGTGGTGCAGCCGACCATGCAGGTCGAACGCACCACGGAGGCCTTGTCCACCGCCTTGCACGACAGCTCGATGCGCCGTGCGCGCGGGTAGAGGCGGAACAGGTCCTTCGGGCAGACCGACACGCACACGGCGCAGCCGGTGCACTTCTCGGTGTTCACCTGGGCGATACCGCCCGCGCCGATGGACAGCGCGTCGAACGGGCACGCGCGCACGCAGTCGGCCAGGCCGAGGCAGCCGTTCTTGCACGCGCGCGGGCCGCCGAAGATGAGCGCGGCGGCGCTGCAGGTCGGGATGCCGGCGTAGAGCGCTTCGTCGCGCGCGTACGCCGAGGTGCCGTGGCAGGTCATCACCACCACGCGGTCCTGCACCGAGCCCGCGTCCTTGCCGGTCAGCTCGGCGACGGCGCGCGCGACCGATTCGCGGCCGGGGATGCAGAGGCTGGGGGAGACTTCGGGGCGCTCGACGACGGCCTCGGCGTACGCCGTGCAGCCGGCGAAACCGCACGCGCCGCAGTTGGCCGACGGCAGCCGGTCGCGGACGCGGTCCACGAGCGGATTGCCGGCGACCTTGAAGCGTTCGGCGGCGGCGCCGAGCGCGATGCCGAACACGGCGCCGAGTCCGCTGAAGACTCCCAGTCCGTAGAGCGCGGTGTGCAGGGATTCGGAAGTCATGTGCGCCTCACCGGAAGAAGTCGAGGCCCGAGAAGCCCATGAACGCGAGCGCGAACAGACCGGCGAGCGCGAACGCGATGGGCAGGCCTTCGAACGCCTTGGGCACGCGCGCGAGCTCCATCTTCTCTCGGGCGCAGGACATCAGGAACAGTGCGAGGGCGAACCCGAGTCCCGAGCCGAGCGCGAGCACGAGCGCTTCGAGCATCGAGACCTTGCCCTGCGCGTTGAGCAGCGGCACGGCGAGGATGATGCAGTTCGTCGTGATGAGCATGAGGTAGACGCCGAAGCTGCGGTGCAGCGCCGGGTGCGTCTTGCGCAGCATCGTGTCGAGGAACTGCACGACCGCGGCGACCGTCCCGATGAACACGAGCACCTGCAGGAAGCCCAGGTGCAGCGGCTGCAGCGCGAAGGTGTCCACGGCCCACGACGTCATCGCGGTGAAGATCATCACGGCCGTGAACGTCACGCCCATGCCGACCGCGGCGTCGCGCTTCTTGGACACGCCGAAGAAGATGCAGAGCCCGAGGTAGCGCGTGAACACGAAGTTGTTGATGAGCGCCGAGGACAGGAACAGCGTCACGAGCACCGCCCACGGCGAGGGCGTCACGTCGCGCGAGATCGGCGGGTCGGCGACCTCGAGCTTGTAGCGCTCGGTGGGGTGCAGCGCCTGCGATGCCGTGAGCGTGACGATCCGGCCTTCGGCCTTCACGTCCTTGAGCGCCATCGGGGCGTCGGGCGCGGCCGCTTCGGCGAAACGGAAGTTCTGCGCGGTCGCCTGCGCGGCGGGGAACTCGCCGCGGAAGGTGATGCGCACCTGATCGGGCGTGTCGATCGCCACGGACTCGATCGCATTGCCGCCGTCGGCGGCCTGCACGCCGCCGAGAACGCGCAGGGCCGGCGCGCCGAGCAGCAGCGCGACGACGAGCGCGAGCGGCGCGAGCGCGGAAAGAAGCGCCTTCCGGACGGAGGGCTTGCGGCGCTCAGCCATGGTGGCCTCCCGCGGCGGGCTTCGCAGTGCCGCCCGTCAGCTTGCGTTCGAGCGCGTTGAAGAACGCCATCAGCAGCGCGATCGAGAAGAAGCCGCCCGCGGGGAGCGCGAAGAAGAGCAGCGGCTTGGTCTTGAAGAGCGGGATGCCGAAGAACGAGCCGGCGCCGAGCACTTCGCGCAGCGCGCCGATCACCATGAGCGCGATCATGAATCCGAGTCCCATGCCGACCGCGTCCCAGAACGAGGGTACGAGCGGCTGGCGCGAAGCGAAGACTTCGAGGCGCGAAATGATGATCGCGAACGCGACGATGAGCTTGATGTAGAGCCCGACCTGCGCGTAGAGCGCGGGCACGAAGGCCGCGAGCGCCATGTCGATCGCGCTCACCCACACGGCGATGATGATCGTGTACACCGGGATGCGCACGCGCGGGTGGATGACGCCGCGCGCGATCGCGACGGTCAGGCTGGAGAGCACCTGCACCGCGAGCACGGCGACGCCGAGGATGAAGCCGTTCGCGACCGTGGTGGTGACGGCGACGGCGGGGCAGAGGCTGAGCGCCAGGCGGAACACGGGGTTCTCGCTGACGATGCCGTTGAAGAGCAGCTGCAGGGCGCCCGGCGGGCGCTCGGTGGTCTCGCTCATCGCGAAGCTCCTTCGCCCTCGAGCTGCGGCGCGAGCAGCGCCCAGCGGCGGCGGAAGTGGTCCACGGTGCCCTTGACGCCGCGCGTGAGCGCGCGGCTCGAGATCGTGGCGCCGGTGACGGCGTAGATGGGCTTCGTGCGTTCGCGCTCGAGGAGCGAGCGCCAGTCGGCGGGCGCTTCGCCGCCCGTGGACGAGGCGTACGCGGCGAGCGCG
>JBGANH010000318.1:0-4488 GCA_044222365.1 Candidatus Eiseniibacteriota bacterium | reverse complement strand
CAGTTCGATCGCCAGCCTCGTCTTGCCCGAGCCGCCCATGCCGAGCAGCGTCAGCAGCCGTGCGTGTTCGAGCGCCTGCGTGCACTCGGCGAGCACGCCCTCGCGGCCGACGAAGCTCGTCGCGGGGGAGGGCAGGTTGTGGCGCGGACCCTGCGGAGCGTCCGGGGCGCCTGCCGATTCGCCGTCGAGCGCGCGTTCGAGCCGCAGGCGCACGTCGCGCATCGAGGCGAGCCGGTCGGCTGCTTCGAGTGCGAGGCAGCCCTCGAGCACGGTGCGCACGCCGGTGTCCAGCCCGGCGGGCAGCCGTGACAGATCGGGGCGGCGCGTGAGCGTGTCGCGCATGACCGCGAGGGCGGAGGTGCCCGGGTAGGCTCGTGCGCCGGTGAGGCATTCGTAGAGCACGCAGCCGAAGGCGAACACGTCGGCGCGAGCGTCCACGGGTTCGGCGCGCACCTGCTCGGGGCTCATGTAGCCCGGCGTGCCCGCGGTCAGTCCGGTGACCTCGGCGGTCTCCTCCGCTCGGGAGGACGTCGCGAGCGCGATGGTCGGCGCGTCGTCGCCGGGCGGAGGCGCCTGCACCGTCGCGGGCTCCTCGGCCGAGGGCAGCGCGGAAGCGTCGCGCCTGACCGCCGCCACGAGGCCGTTGCGCCGGTAGGCGAGCCCGAAGTCGAGCACCTTCACGAGCCCGCGCGGAGTGAGCATGAGGTTGCCCGGCTTGATGTCGCGATGCACGACGCCGCGCTCGTGCGCGACCTCGAGCGCTTCGGCGACCTGCACCGCGATCTCGAGCGCCTCCCGGGCGGGAAGCGGCCCCGAGCGGAGCCGTTCGACCAAGGTCATGCCCTCGACGCGCTCGAGCACGATCACCGGAGTGCCGTCCTCGCCGGTCTCGAAGCCGTGCACCGTGGCGAGGTTCGGATGATTCAGCGACGCGAGCAGCAGGGCTTCGCGACGGAACGCCGCGATCGCGTCGGGGTCGCGGCGCGTGTGCGCCGGCAGCACCTTGAGCGCGACCTCACGATCGAGCCGGGAGTCCCTCGCGAGGTAGACCTCTCCCATGCCGCCGGCTCCGAGGGGGCCGACGACTTCGAATGGGCCGACGGATTGTCCGGGCTGGAGCGGCATGCGGCGCAATGTAGCCCAGTCCCGGGAACGGAGTCCCCTCGGGGAGGGCGTTCGCAGCCGTGTCCGCACACGAATTGCCGTGCCGTCCGGGCCTCGGGTCGGCTACAGTCCCGGCCCAAACCACCCCTGTTCGGCCCCGGCCTCGACGGAATCCACGTTCTTCACCCCCTGCAAGGACCCATGGATCTTCTTCTCACGGCTGTCGTCGAAGGACAGCGCCGCAGCTGGCCCGTCACGGGCGACCTCCTGCGCATCGGCCGCTCCTCGCGCTGCGAGGTGCAGCTCGCCGACGCCACCGTGTCCAAGGAGCATGCCGAGCTCGCCCGCAGCACCGGCGGCTGGCTCCTGCGCGATCTCGGCAGCCGCAACGGCACGCGCCTGAACGGCGTCGAGGTGCGCGACGGTGGGGTCATGCTCAAGGAGGGGGACAGCATCCAGTTCGGGCAGGTCGAGGCGCGCTTCGGCGCCGAGCAGGCCGCGAACCGGACGCGCTTCAGCGAGTCCACCGGACTCGGCTCGGCCGTGCGCCAGGGCGCGAAGGAGATCATCAGCCGCGCCGGCAAGGGCTCCGACGGCTCGCGCCTCGTCGCGCTGCTCGCCGAGGCCGGCCAGATGCTCGTGCTGCCGCGCCCGCTGCGCGAGACGTGCGAGGAAGTGCTCCGCGTGGTCGAGCGCGCCGTCCCGGCGAGCCGGCTCGTGATCCTGCTGCGCGACAAGAAGGGCGAAGCGCCCGAGCAGATCGCCGTGCGCCACCTCGGCGTGCCGACGCGCGAGCCGCTCGCGCTGTCCACCACCATCCTCAACACGGTGCTCGACGACTGCCAGTCGGTCGTCACGCGCGACGCCTCCGAGGATCCGCGCTTCTCCGCGCAGGAGAGCGTGCTCGTGCAGTCCATCCGCTCCGCGATGGCCGTGCCGCTCTTCGACAACGAGAAGGTGCTCGGCGTGCTCTACGCCGACACGACCGACATCCGCGTCGAGTACAACGAGGAACACCTCGAGGTGTTCACCGTGCTCGCGAACATGGCCGCGGTGAAGATCAGCAACGCGCGCCTGCTCGAGTCCGAGGCGCAGCGCCTGCGCATGCAGCAGGAACTCGCGACGGCCACGCGCATCCAGCAGTCGCTGCTGCCACCCGCGCCCAACATGCGCGGCTACGCCTGCGCGGCGCGCGTCGAGACCTGCTTCGAGGTCGGCGGCGACCTGTACGACTTCCACCAGCGCTCCGACGGCCGCTGGGTGATCGTGATCGGCGACGTCTCGGGCAAGGGAATGGGCGCCGCGCTGCTCATGAGCTCGACCGTGACCTCCGCGCGCGTGCTCTACAACTCGTGCACCGACCCGGCCGAACTGGTCATCCGCCTGAACGACGTGCTGTTCCGCTCGACCGAGCCGGGACGCTTCGTGACGCTGTTCGTCGGCTGTCTCGACGCGGCGAGCGGCGAACTCACGTACTGCAACGCCGGGCACAACGCGCCGCTCATCTACGGCGAGGGCGCCACGCGCCAGCTCGAGGCCACCGGCATCCCGGTCGCGATGATGGAGTCGTTCCCCTACACCGCCGCGAGCACCAACATCGGCCCGGGGGAGACGCTGGCGCTCTACTCCGACGGCATTCCCGAGGCGATGTGCGGCGAGGAGTTCTTCGGCGACGACCGGCTCGAGGAAGTGCTCGGGAAGGCTTCCGCGGCGCCGGACCTCGACCTCGCGACGCGCAACGTGATCGTCACCGTGGACGCGTTCGCCTCGGGCACGCCGCGCGCCGACGACATCACGCTGGTGCTCGTCCGCCGCACGTGACCGCCCGGCGGGCGCTGCTCGCCGCGGCGTGCGGCCTCTCGCTCCTCGCAGCCGTGCCGTGCCCGGCGGCCACCGTCCCGGATTCCGCGTACGCCCGCCCGCTGCTCTCGCGCCGCGAAACGTGGTTCGCGTCCGGCGCGATGGCGGCGGTCGCCATCACCGCCGCGAACGACCGCGACTGGTCGCGACACATCGCCGCCTCCGACGGCGCGGGCGCGCGCGACGCCGCGAAGGTGGGCAAGCAGTTCGGCAACCATCTCGTGATCGCACCCGCGCTGCTCGCGGTGGACGGCGCGGCGCGTCTGGCCGGGCACGCGCGCCTCGCCGGAGCCACCGAGCGCGTCGCATTCGCCTGCGCGAGCGCGGGCGTGGTGACCACCGTGCTCAAGGTGGGCGCCGGGCGCTTCCGGCCGCACGAGTCGTCCGACCCCGGGCGCTTCGAACCGTTCTCGGGACACGACAGCTTCCCGTCCGGTCACACGACGATGGCGTTCTCGCTGGCCGCGGCGCTCGACGCCGAAACGCGCACGAAGTGGGTTCCGGCGATCGCCTATCCGGCTGCCACGCTCACGGCCTGGTCGCGCGTGCGCGACCACGTGCACTGGCCGAGCGACGTGGTCGCGGGCGCGGCGATCGGCGGCTGGGTGTCGTACCGCGCGGACCAGTGGGCGCAGCGCCGCTGGCCGGACGGGCTGTGGGCCGTGGTGCTGCCGCAGCGGGATGGTGCGAGCGTGAGGTTCGGCGCGGCCTTCTAGGCGCGCATGCCGATGCGCCGCAGGAACGCCGGCCAGCGCGCGTCCGAACGGATCGGCTCGAGCTGGGGGCAGAGCGTCCCGATCGAGAGCCCGGCGTCGCGGAGTTCGAACGAGCGCTCGAGCCAGCGGAACGCGTCGTCGGTTTCGCCGCGGACGGCGTGCACCATGGCGATCTGGAAGCCCCAGTTCTCGCCGAGCGCCAGCAGTTCCTCGAGCGCGCGGTCGGAGCCCGCCCGGTCGCCCTCGAGATGGAACACCGAGGACTCGAACCAGAGCCGGTAGCCCGCGCGTGCCTCGCGGCGCGCGGTGGCCGCGGCCTCTTCCTTGCGGCCCTGGTAGTACTGCGTCCACGCGAGCTGCGCCCAGGCGCTGGGGATGCCGGGGCTCAGCTCGATCGCGCGCCCGACGACGCGCTCCGCTTCGGCATTCTGTCCCGTCCAGGCCAGCAGCCGGCCGCGGTTGAGCACGTTGTTGGGTGACAGCGGATCGAGCGCGAGCGCTCGCTCGCTCATCTCGAGTCCGGTCTTCACGTCGCCCAGGATCGCCTCGACGAGCGCGAGACCCATGAGGATCGTGCCGCTGCCCGGCGCGAGTGCGTGCGCCTTGCGGATGGCGTCGTGTGATTCGGCCCAGCGGAACTCCACCGGCCCGAGAATCATGCTGTGCGTTTCCCATGCGATCGCGAGATTGGGGTCCAGCGCGATGGCTTTGTCCGCGGCCTCACGCGCCTGCGCGTGAACCTCCGGATGCCCCGCCAGCTCGCCGCGCCAGTACTGGGAGGTGCGGCACCAGGCGAGACCCGCCCACG
>JBGANH010000317.1:0-4463 GCA_044222365.1 Candidatus Eiseniibacteriota bacterium | reverse complement strand
GCTCGTCGTGGACGGCATGATCGGGCAGGAGTCGGTGCGCGTCGGCCAGGCGTTCGCCGAGCGCGTCGGCATCGATTCGCTCGTGCTCACCAAGATGGACGGCGACGCGCGCGGCGGCGCCGCGCTCTCGCTGCGGCAGGTGACGGGCAAGCCGATCGCGTTCCTCGGCGTGGGCGAGAAGCTCGACGGGCTCGAGGTGTTCAACGCCGGCCGGCTCGCGGGACGCATCCTCGGCATGGGCGACGTGATCGGCCTGGTGGAAAAGGCGCAGGCCGCGGTGAGCGAGGCCGACGCGATCAAGCTCGCCGAGCGCATGCGCAAGTCCGAGTTCACGCTCGAGGACTTCCTCGAGCAGCTGCGCTCGGTGCGCAAGCTGGGCCCGCTCGAGGACGTGATGAAGATGATCCCCGGCATGCCCGCGAACGCGATGGAGAAGCTCGGGCCGCAGAAGGACGTCTTCAAGAAGCACGAAGCCATCCTGCAGAGCATGACGCTCAAGGAGCGCCGCAACCCGCGGCTGCTCGACGGCAGCCGGCGCAAGCGCATCGCGGCCGGCAGCGGCACCACGGTCACGGACGTGAACCGGCTCATCAAGGATTACGAGCAGGCGCGGCTGATGATGAAGGCCCTGAAGAAGGGTCCGCGCGGGCTCGCCGGTCTGCGCGGCCGGATGCGCCCTCGCTGACCGGAGACGCGGCGGCTTTGGCGATCGCCGCGGCTTCCGCTAGCCTGCCGCGATCATGCGCACACTCACCGCCGGCCCCCGCACGTTCCTGCTCGATGGACGCGAGTTCTTCCTCCATTCGGGCGAGCTCCACTACTTCCGCGTCGCCGCGTCCGACTGGCCGCGCCACCTGAAGGCGATGAAGGCCGCGGGCCTCAACACGGTCTCGACCTACATCTGCTGGGACTGGCACGAGCACGCGCCCGGGAAGTTCGACTTCACGGGCAAGACCGATCCGCGCCGGAACTTCGTCGGCTTCCTCGAGCAGGTGAAGAAGGCGGGGCTGTTCGCGATCGTGAAGCCGGGCCCGTACATCCTCGCCGAGTACGACGGCAACGGGATCCCGAAGCGCCTGCTCGACCCGAAGCAGCCGATGTTCGCGCGCAACGAGCAGGACCGGCCGTGGTCGACCGACGCGATCACGTTCCTGCACCCGCAGACGCTCGAGCACACCTATCGCTGGTACGACCGCGTGCTGCCCATCGTCGCGAAGTACCAGCTCTCGAACGGCGGCCCGATCGCGATGATGCAGGTCGACAACGAGGTCGGTCTGCAGCACTGGCTGATGGGGCAGGCGGACCACAACCCGGTCGTGCTCGCGATGTACCGGGAGTACTTGAAGAAGCGCTTCGGCACCATCACCGAGTACAACCGGCTCTCCGGCGAGCGCTGGGCGAGCTTCCGCGCGGTGCGTCCGCCGTCGGGCGACGTGCGCGACCTGAAGCACTACGCCGCGTATTTCGAATGGCACGCGTTCTGGCGCCACTACTTCGCGCGCCACCTGCGCACGCTGGTCGAGAAGATCCGCACGTACGGCATCGACCTGCAGCTGACGCACAACGTCGCGGGATGGATCTACGGCAGCGCTTCCGAGATGCCGATGATCCTGTCCTTCTACGCCGACGTGATGCGCGAGTGCCCCGAGATCGTCTTTGGTCTCGACCACATCCCGGAGTTCCAGTCGTTCCGCAACGCGCACTGCGATCTGCCCATCAACCAGATGCTGCGCGCGCAGCAGGGACGTGGTCCCGTGTGGGCCGCGGAGTTCCAGGCCGGCACGCGCGAGCACAACGTGCGCAACGACGCGCGCGACATGGCGCTCTTCTATCAGGCGAGCCTCGCGCACGATCTGGGCGGGCTGAACTACTACATGTTCTCGCAGGGCGAGAACCCGCCCGGCGGCGGCGTCTACGGCCAGATGTTCTACTGGCAGACGCCGCTCGACGTGAAGGGACGGCCGTCGCCGCTCTACGACGTCACCGCGCAGATGGGCCGGTTCCTGAAGAAACACGGCCGGCGGCTGCTCAAGACCGAGACGAAGGCCGAGATCGGTGTCGCGTGGTACGCGCCGTACGGCTACACGGAGATCGTCACGTCGCAGCTGATGTCGCGGAAGAAGCTCGATGCCGCGAAGATCGGCCTGCGCCACGACCCGCGCTTCCTGCGCGAGACCGTGCTCTACGACGGGCTGCTGCGCTGCCTGCAGGCGCTGAACCTGAACTACCGCATCTTCGACCTCGCGAAGGCGACGCCCGACGAGATGCGCCGCTTCGAGCAGGTGTACGTCGTCGCGGCCGACTACATGGACGCCGACGCGCAGCGCAAGCTGGCGACGATGGTCGAGGAGGGCGGGAACCTCGTGATGATGCCCGGGCTGCCGCGGCTCGACCTCGCGATGCGGCCGTGCGAGGTGCTGCGCAAGCGCCTCGGCGTCGAGACGCGCTTCGAGGCGAGCGCGCGCAAGATCTCGATCCTCGGCATCGACGAGCTCTACACCGCGTCGAACGTGAAGGAGCTCTACGCGGCGAAGCGCAGCGAGGCGATCGCGCGCACCGCGGACGGCGACGTGTGCGGCATCGAGCGCAAGGTCGGACGCGGCCGCGCGACGCTGATCGGCGCAGCGATCGTCTACAACCTCGACAGCCACCTCGAGTTCTTCGCCGCGCTCGCGGCGAAGGGCGGCGTGCGCCGCGACGTCGAGGTGAGCGATCCGGACGTGAACGTGGTGCTGCGCCGCGGCGAGGGCTACGCGTACCTCTTCGCGCTCAACTACCACGGCGAGGCGAAGCGCGTGCGCGTCGGCGTCCCGAAACGCGTCATGCGGGCGATGGGCTGCCGCGGCCGCTCGCGCTTCGTGCTCGACCTGCCGGCCACGAGCGGCGCGATCGTCGAGCTGAAGTAGCCGCGAGCGCGGGCGGCGAACGTCAGTAGCGGACGCTCGCCGTCAGCTCCAGGCCCTGGAACGCGGGCTCGTACTTGCACACGCCGCCGGCGCACAGGTAGCCGGCCTGGCGCTTGCCGCCCCAGAGCGCGATCCGTGCGCCGTCGCTCGTCGTGTACGCGAGCTGAGCGGCGGGGAACGGGCCGCGGTGCTCGCCGAACTCGCGCTGCTCGCGGAACTTGTTGTTCACCTCGAGCATCATCGACGCCGACCACGCCGGCGCGACGCCCAGCTCGAGCTTGAAGAACTCCTCGTCGTAAGCGCCGAGGTCGAAGCCCGGCCCGCCGCCCAGCCGCACGTGCTGGTGCTCGGCGTCGAGCGAGACGCTGCGCCGCTCGTCGAGACGGCAGCCGACCTCGGTGACGACGCACTGACGGATGCCCTCGCTCTCGCGGTAGCCGAATCCGCCGCTGAAGTTCCAGCGGCCCAGCTGCGGCTGCTCGAGTTGCGCGTAGAGCTCCTCGAACACGCGTTCGCCGTCGTGCTTCTCGCTGCGGCTGGCGTTCAGCAGCGCGCTCCAGCCCGCGGGCAGCTCGCACGTCAGCTCGGCCTGCCGGCCGCGCTCGTCGTCGGCGTCGAGGTTGTGCGGCGCGCGCTCGAGCAGCGTGCGCGTGTGCTCGCGCGTGAGCGACGGCGGATTGTTGAGCGCCGTGCGTCCGTCGGCCGCGCGCACGACCACGAAGCGCCGGTAGTCCTTCGCCTCGAGCGAGAGCCCGAGCGGTCCGCGGAAGAGCTGCAGCGAGGCGTAGAGCGCGTGCCCCGGGTCGACCGCGTCGTCGGGCGTCGCGCGAAAGTCCCAGCCGCGCTTCCAGCCGTACTCGGCGTACAGGCCGCCGAAAGGCAGCGCCGCGGTGACGCGCGGCGCCATCGCCCACTCGCGGTGCACCGAGCCGTCCGCGAGCACGCGATCGTCGGCGCGCCAGCTCAGGCCCGAGGCGCCGAGCGACCAGCCGCCGCCCAGCGGCGCTTCCGCGTCGGCGCCGCGCAGGTCGACGTCGCGCCCGCTCGGCGTGCCGGTGAACGCGGCCGCCCGCACGGGACCGCGGCCGCCCTTCACGAGCAGGCCGTCGAGCGCGGTGTCGACGCGCAGCCGCCGGTCCTCGCGCGCGGCCACGATGAGCCCGCGGCCGAACATCCCGTAGAAGTGGCCCGCGCGCAGCTCGAGCCCGTGCGTCTGGATCTCGACGAAGCGGTGCTTCAGCTCGTTGACGCGCAAGCCCTCCTCGCCCGGCGACTGGTGATCGAGCAGCGCGCCGACGCGCAGGCCCGCGCGCGACCAGCTCACGTCGAGCCAGTTCTCGACGATCTCGCGCCGGCTCGCGGTGCCGTACGAGTACTCGAGCTCGTCGGTGGCCGCGAACGTGCCGCCCGCGAGCGGGTCGGCCGCGGCGGGCGCGCCGCGCGCGGGCACCGTCGCGCATGCGGCGAGCGCGGCGAGCGCGACGAGCGTCACCGTGATGCGGCGCACGTGCCTCACGGCGTGGCCACGCTGTCGGGCGGCGAGGCGAGCAGCGCGAG
>JBGANH010000316.1:0-4476 GCA_044222365.1 Candidatus Eiseniibacteriota bacterium | reverse complement strand
CGGAAGCGCTTGTCGCCCTTCACGAACTCGATCGTGTTCACGAGCAGCGCGTTCAGGTCGAGCGGCTCGAGGTTCACCTGGTTGCGGGTGTAGTCCATGAGCCCCTTGGCGAGCACGCCCATGCGCTTCGACTGCTCGAGGATGATCTGCGCGTGCCGCGGGGCGTTGTCGAACTTCTGGCGCTCGGCGTCCTTGAGCAGCATCTGCGCGCGCGCCGTGATCGCGACGAGCTGGTTGTTGAGCTCGTGCCCGATGCCCGCGGCGAGTTCACCCTTCGCGGCGAACCGCGCGTTGCGCAGGTTCTGCTCCTCGGCGCGCTTGAGCTCGGTGAGACGCACGCTCGACTGGAAGACCATGAACAGCGGCGCGTAGAACAGCAGCACGCCCGGATACCCGATCGCGGTGTACGAGATCACCATGAGGGGGACGAGCAGGAACGACGCGGCGTCCACCTCGAGGCGGCCCATGTACAGCCAGTCCTCGCGCAGCGCACGGAACCACTGCCGCCCCGTCGACCACGCGACGGCGAGCGAGACCATCGAGCGGTTGAGCACGAAGTACGTGAGCAGCAGCCCGAGGAACGGCATCACGAGCTGCGTCGCGGTCGAGCGCTGCAGCGTCGCGGCGGTCGCGGACACGGGCAGCGCCGCGCGCCCGCCGAGCAGGTCGAACACGAGCCCGCTCACGAGTGCGGTGATCGCCATCTGGCCGGCGTTGAAGAACGCGCGCACCGCCGCCTTGCGCAGCACGAACAGGTCGGCGAGCAGCGTCGCGAGCGTCGTGATCCACATGCCGACTTCGGGCCCCCACAGCACGATCGCCGAGAGGCCCGCGGTGGAGGAAAGGCTCCACGTGCCCGAGCCCGACATGGTCGCTTCCCACATCGTCTCGGACACGAGGCAGATCACGAACCACGCGACGTAGTGCCCCCACTGCTGCGCGAGCAGCGCCGGCGGATGCGTCACCAGCGCGAACGCGCCGGCGGCGATCGTGGCGACGACGTACGCGAGGAGGCGGCGACTCACGCGGTGGGCGCTCCGTCGCGCCGGACGACGCCGAGACCGGGACGCTCGCTCAACTCGAGCACGCCGCGTTCGCGCGGCGCGCCGTCGAACGGATCGTCCTTGAGCAGCCAGTGGCCGTCGAGATCGAGGAAGTCCACGAGCGGCGCGAGCTGCGCGGCGGCGGACAGCGCGAGGCTCGTCTCGATCATCGAGCCGATCATGACCTGCAGCCCGTGCGCGCGCGCGGCGTGGATCATGCGGCGCATCTCGCGGAGCCCGCCGGTCTTGGCGATCTTGAGGTTCACGCCCGAGACGCGGCCGGCGAGCAGGCCGATGTCGGACAGGTGGTGCGCGCTCTCGTCCGCGAACACGGGGATCGGGCTGCGCTCGTGCACGTACTTCAGGCCGTCGAGGTCGCCGCGCGGCACGGGCTGCTCGACGAGCTGGATGCCGAGCGGCTCGATCTCGCGCAGCACGCGCACCGCGTCGGACGCGGTCCACGCCGTGTTCGCGTCCACCTGCAGCTTGCCGCGATAGCGGGCACGGATGCGCCGCAGGTTGTCCACGTCCCCGGGACCGCCGAGCTTCACCTTGATCATCGGAAAGTCGAGGATCTCGTCGAGCTTGCGCTCCATCTCCTCGGGCGCGGCCATGCCGAGCGTCATGCAGCTGAGCGGCACGGCCTTCGGGTCGAGCCCGAACAGCTTCCAGACCGGCAGACCGAGCTTCTTGCCGACCCAGTCGTGCAGCGCCATCTCGATCGCGGCACGCGCGGCGCCGTGCCCCTGCAGGACGGAGTCGAGGCGCGCGTCGATGGCGTCGAAGGCGAACGGATCGTCGCCGAGGTGCGGCGCCCAGGTCTTCAGCGCCTCGACGACCATCTCGGGCGTCTCGCCGTAGTAGTGCGACGGCGACGCCTCGCCGAGTCCCTCGATGCCGTCGTGCTCGATGCGCACGAGCGTGTTGAGATAGGTCTGCTTGGTGCCGTGCGCGATCCGGAACGGATGGCGCGAGTGCACCTCGAGCGTTTCAAGCCGAAGCTGCACGCCGTCTCCTTTCCTCGAGCCGGCGGACGATCGCCGTGGCCAGAGGCTGCGCACCGTAGCGCACCGGGTCCGTGACGGGCAGGTTCGTGCGCTGCGCCTCGTGTTCGATCGCGCGCCTCGCTTCGGCTTCGTCGAGCGTCACCGTGTTGAGCGACACGCCGAGCACGCGCGACGGCGACATCCAGCCCGCCGCGCGCTCGTGGTCGCGCACGATCTCGATCAGCGAGCGGATGCGCGGCGCCGGCGCCGCGTCGAACGTCTTGATGTGCGTGCGGCCGGCCTGGTGGCAGAGGATCATGGCGTCCGGGCAGGCGCCGTGCAGCAGCGACAGCGAGACGCCGGAGTAGCCGGGGTGATGGAGCGAGCCCTGCCCTTCGACGAGCACGACCTCGGCGTCGCGCGCCGCCTCGACGACCATGTCCTCGACCGCGCCGGCGACGAAGTCCGAGACGACGGCGTCCACGGCGACGCCGCGGTCGGCGACGAAGATGCCGGTCTGCCCGGTCGCGACGAAGGCTGCCCGGACGCCCATCGCGGTCAGCGCCGACTGGAGTTCGAGCGCGGTGGTCATCTTGCCGACGTTGCAGTCGCTGCCCACGGTGAGCAGCACGAGCGCATCCACGCTCGCGGCGCGCCGCGTCGCGATGCTGCGCGAGACCGGAGGCCGGCGCACGTCGATCAGGCGGCATCCCTTCGCCTCGGCGAGCGTCGCGAGTTCGGGATCGTCGGCGAGGAACTGGTGCATGCCGGCGATGACGTCCATGCCGCGCATGAGCGCTTCGGCGACGACCGCGCGCCACGGCGCGGGCAGCGCGCCGCCGGGCGGGGCGATGCCGATGAGCAGCGTGTCGGCGTCGAACGACGCCGCGCCGTCGAGGTTCGCCACGACCGGGATGTCGCCACCCACCCCGGCGCAAGACTGGGCCGTGCGGCCCGCGCGCGTCGAATCGATCACCGCGACGACTTCGGAGGTCCGGTAACGCAGCACGCCCACGGCGCTCTTGGCGTCGGTGGCGTTGAAGCAACCTTCGGCGAGCAGGGCCAACCGCCTCGTTTTTCCGAGCATCCGTCCTCGTGGGTCAGCGCAGCGACTCGTACACCCGCACGTAGCTCTGGACCATCTCCTCGGCCGTGAAACGCTCGCGCGCGACCTTGCGCCCGCGCCGGCCCATGGTGCGCCGGAGCGGCTCGTTCGTGAGCAGTTTCAACGACGACTCGACGTACCCGTCCACGTCGGACGGATCGTGCAGGAAACCCGTGTAACCGTGCTCCACGACCTCGGGCAGGCCGCCGGCATTCGACGTCACGACCGGCACTTCGGCGCTCATGGACTCGAGCGCCACCAGCCCGAAACTCTCGGAGGAGCTCGGTAGGAGGAAGATATCGGCCAGCGGAAACAGCTCCTCCATACAGTCCTGATTGCCCAGGAACAGGACGTCCCGATGCACGCCCAGCTCGCGGGCGAGCTGCTCGGCGCCGGCCTTCTCGGGACCGTCCCCGACCATGACCAGCTTGGACTTCACCCGCTTGTGAACCTCGGCGAAAGTCTGAATGACCACGGGTATGTTCTTGACCGCACGGAAGTTGGAGGCGTGCATGAGCACCTTCGTGTCCGGCCCGGCCAGCCGCAGCCGGCCTTCGCGCTTGGGCGCGAAGATGTGCGGGTCCACGAAGTTGTAGATCACCTCGATGGGCCGGGTGATCCCGAAGGTCTGCTCGGCCCGCTCCTTGAGGAAGCGGCTGACCGCCGTGACCCGGTCGCTCGACTGGATCGAGAACTGGGTCACCCGGAAGAACGCGGGCTCCGCTCCCACGACCGTGATGTCCGTGCCGTGCAGCGTCGTCACCACCCCGAGCTGCTTCGGCAGCAGGATCTGCCGCGCGAGGTAGGCGCTCGTCGCGAACGGCATCGCGTAGTGCACGTGCATGAGGTCGAGGTGATAGTTCTCGGCGACCTCGACCATCTTCGCGGCGAGGGCGAGGTTGCTCGGCGCGTCCTCGAACACCGGGTAGTACGCCGGGCTCGACTCGTGGAAGAAGATGTTCGATTCGAAGCTGCGCAGCCGGAACGGCAGGTGCGACGCCACGAGGTGCACCTCGTGGCCGCGGTGCGCGAGCTCGAGCCCGAGTTCGCTCGCCACGACGCCACTGCCTCCGAAGTGCGCGTAGCACGAGATGCCGATCTTGAGCTTGCGGCGCGGACGCTTCTTCGGCGCCGGCGCCTTGCCCGCCATCTTCGCGAAGGCCGCAGCGCGCACGGAGGCGCGCGCTTCGGCCTTCGCGCTCGGGCGCTTCTTCTTCCTGGGCTTGGCAACCGCCACGGCGGTCACTCCTTTCCGGCGAGCAGCGCTCGCGCGTCCGACAGGACGAGGGGGCCGCGCGTGCGGTAGCCCACGCCGAAGGTGGTTCCCGCGAGCGCGCCCCAC
>JBGANH010000315.1:0-4527 GCA_044222365.1 Candidatus Eiseniibacteriota bacterium | reverse complement strand
AACGCGGTACTCGTGCGCTGGCGGCGGACGGCCCGTTCGGGTGGGGCCGGCCTCTAAGGAGTGGCCGCTCGCCGCCCGCGCGGAGGCGCGCGGGACGGCCTCCGGCCACGTTCGCCCGTGGCAACGGCTTGCGGCTTTCCGGCGTTGGCACGCGCCTGTAACGCGTGTTACCTTGCCGCCCCGACCGGCAGCTCGGGGAGCCCCGGGAAAGGCTCCTCGTCACGACGCGTCCCGCGCGCCGACGGTCCCTCACGGTGGTTCGATTCCACCGCGCCCGACTGCCCAGGAGAAGCACCCCGAACATGTCCGCCAGCCTCAACGAGCTGATCGAGCACCAGCTGCTGCCGCGCGTCTCGAAGCCGAACCGCTACCTGGGTGGCGACCTGCGCCTGGGGCGCAAGGACCACGCGACCGCGGACGTGAAGCTGCTGCTCGCGTTCCCGGACGCGTACGAGATCGGGCTCTCCAACCTCGGCATCCGCATCCTGCACCACGTCGTCAACGGTCGGCCCGACGCGCTCGCCGAGCTGACGTTCGCGCCGTGGCCCGACGCCGAGCGCGAGATGCGCCGGCTCGGCATCCCGCTCTTCTCGCTCGACTCGCAGGCGCCCGCGCGCGACTTCGACGTCATCGGCTTCTCGCTGCAGTACGAGCTCCAGTACACGAACGTGCTGATGATGCTCGAGCTCGCGGGCCTGCCGCTGCGCACGCTGGAGCGCGACGGGTCGCATCCGCTCGTGATCGCGGGCGGCGCGCAGGCGTTCAGCCCCGAGCCGATGGCCGAGTTCGTCGACGCGTTCGTGATCGGCGACGGCGAGGAGATCGTGCATCGCGTGCTCGACACGGTGAAGCAGGGCAAGCGCGAGGGCTGGTCGCGACCGGCGCTGCTGCGGCGCCTCGCGCACCTGCCGGGCGTCTACGTGCCGAGCGGCTACGAGACGCACGCGAGCCCCGAGGGCTGGCTCGTGCCGCGCGCGCTGCCGGGCTTCCCGGCGCGCGTGAACAGCGTGTACGTGCGCGCCTTGAAGCCCGAGTACTACCCGCCGCTGCCGCTCGTGCCCGTCGGCGAGATCACGCACGACCGGCTCTCGGTCGAGGTGATGCGCGGCTGCACGCGCGGCTGCCGCTTCTGCCAGGCGGGCATGATCAACCGGCCCGTGCGCGAGAAGCCGGCGCAGCAGGTCGTCGAGGAAGTGCTGCGCGGACTGAACGGCACCGGGCTCGAAGAGGTGTCGCTCATCTCGCTCTCCACGACCGACCACACGCAGATCGTCGAGCAGGTGAACGCGCTCGCCGACCTGCTGTGCGCCTCGCGCGTGCAGCTCTCGCTGCCGTCGACGCGGCCGGACAACGTGCCGGTCGAGGTCGCGCAGCGCATGGCGGCGCAGAAGAAGGGCAGCATCACGCTGGCGCCCGAGGCGGGCAGCCAGCGGATGCGCGACGTCATCAACAAGAACCACACCGAGGACGAGCTGCTCACATCGGTGCGCACGGCGGCCCGCGAGGGCTACACGGGCGCCAAGCTCTACTTCATGTGCGGGTTGCCGACCGAGACGGACGACGACCTGCGCGCCATCCTCGACCTGGGCTATCGCGCGTGGCAGGCGGCGCGCGAAGCCGGCAACAAGTCGTTCCGGATCGTCGTCAGCGTGTCCCCTCACGTGCCCAAGCCGCACACGCCGTTCGCGTGGGCGGAGCAGATCTCGACCGCGGAACTCACGCGCCGGCTCGGCGTGCTGCGCGAAGCGGTGAAGGGCAAGCCGATCACGCTGAAGTACCGGGACGCCGAAACGAGCCTCCTCGAGGGCGTGTTCACGCGCGGCGACCGCCGGCTGGGCGCGGCCATCGAGACCGCGTACCGACGCGGATGCCGTTTCGACGCCTGGAGCGAGCACCTTCGCTTCCACACCTGGATGGACGTGTTCCGCGAGCACGGTGTGGACCCCGAACGCTACCTGGTGGAGCGTTCGTCGGACCACGACCAGCCGTGGGACATGGTGCAGTCGCCGGTCACGCGCAAGTTCCTCGTTCGCGAGAAGCAGCGCGCCGACCGCGCCGGGAGTACCGACGATTGCCGGCTCGAGGACAAGTGCTTCTCGTGCGGCGTCGTCGAATGTCCGCAGCGGCCGTGGGTCAAGACGCCCCACGCGTCGCTCGACCTGGACAAGGCCCTCGCGGTCGTACCCACTCCGGCGTTCGGCCGGAAGGGACGCCGCGCGCCGGCCAGCGCGTCGGGTGTCGCGACCTGCACGCGCTTCCGCATCCGGTTCGAGAAGGGGAGCGCGCTGCGCTTCACCTCGCACCTGGATCTCATGCGCACCTGGGAGCGGGCGCTTCGCCGCTCCGGGCTGCCACTCGCGTTTTCCCAGGGGCATCACCCGCACATCAAGATGTCGTTCGGGCCCCCGCTGCCGCTGGGCTATCGTTCACGGGCCGAAGTGTTCGATCTGGAGTTCAGCCGTCCGCCCGCCGTCGATCTGGCCGAAAGGCTCGACGCCGTGCTGCCGGAAGGCCTGAGCCTGATCTCGTTCCGGCCCATCCTCTTCAAGACCCCTTCGCTCATGAGCCAGCTGGAAGGTGCCAGCTACCGCGTCCGCTTCCCGCGCAGCTTCCTCGCGCAGGCGGACGTCGCTCCGGAGCGGTTGCTCGATGCGCTCGACGAGCGCACCCGGGCCCTGCTCGCGCGGGACGTGGTGGTGGTGCGGCGCGAGAGCGAAGACAAGGTACGCGAATTCGACGCCCGGCCTTCGATGGCGGCGTTGCATGCGAACGACGACGAGAAACCGGCCGTGCTCGACCTGCTCCTGCGCTTCACGCAGCGCGCGCAGGCGAGACCGGACGACGTCGTCGGCCTGCTGTTCCCTTCGACCGATCCCCGCACCGTGGACGTGGAACGCACGGAGCTGTGGGCGGTGCTCGGAGAGGACCGGCTCGATCCCATGCAGCTGCTGACCCCGCGATAGGACGGACCGCCGACGCGTCCGCGGAAGGACGCCCGTGAAGCAGCGCATCATCATCAACTCCGATTCGTACGAGACGCGCGTCGCGATCCTCGAGAACGACGAGCTCGCCGAGCTCTTCGTCGAGCGCGCCGAGCAGCGGCGCAGCGTCGGCGACGTCTACAAGGGCCGCGTCAACGCGGTGCTGCCGGGCATGCAGTCGGCGTTCGTCGACCTCGGCCTGGCGAAGACCGGCTTCCTGCACGCCTCCGACCTCGCCGAGTCGCTCGGCGCGCTCGAGGACCTCTCCGACGCCGACGACCAGCACGGTGATCGCCACAAGCGCCGCCGCGCGCCGGTGCCCAAGATCGAGGACCACCTCAAGAAGGGCCAGGAGATCCTCGTCCAGATCACCAAGGAGTCGATCGGCACCAAGGGCCCGCGCGTCACGCAGCAGATCAGCCTGCCGGGACGCTTCTGCGTGCTGATGCCGGGCGTCGACCACGTCGGCGTCTCGCGCCGCATCGAGGAGCGCTCCGAGCGGCAGCGCATCAAGGCGATCATCCACGACCTGAAGCCCAAGAACGTCGGCGTCATCGCACGCACGGTGGGCGAGGGCAAGGGCGACGCCGAGTACGCGGCCGACATCAAGCACCTGACGCGGCTCTGGCAGAAGATCGAGAAGAAGGCCTCCGGCATGCGCGCCCCGGCGCTCGTGCACCGCGAGCTGGAGATGACCGCGAGCCTGATCCGCGACCTCTTCACCGAGGACGTCGAGGAAGTCTTCATCGACGACAAGGAGTCCTTCGCCGAGATCGACCGCTACCTGAAGGCGGTTTCGCCGGAGCTGTCCGATCGCGTGAAGCACTACAAGGGCCGCGAGCCGATCTTCGACGCGTTCAACATCGAGTCGCAGATCGAGAAGACCTTCGAGCGCAAGGTGTGGCTCAAGAAGGGCGGCTACATCTGCATCGACCACGCCGAGGCGCTGGTCGCCGTCGACGTCAACACCGGCCGCAACGTCGGCAAGAAGAGCCAGGAAGAGACGATCTTCCGCACCAACATGGAAGCGGCGGTCGAGGTGCCGCGCCAGCTCCGGCTGCGCGACATCGGCGGCATCATCGTCGTCGACTTCATCGACATGGAGAGCGAGTCGAACAAGCGCGCCGTGCTCGACACGCTGCGCGGCGAGCTGCGCAAGGACCGCGCGCGCACCAAGGCGTTCGCGGTGAGCGAGCTGGGCCTGATCGAGATGACGCGGCAGCGCGAGCGCTCGAGCCTGCTGCACTACTACACCGAGGACTGCCCGACGTGCGGCGGCCTCGGCAAGGTGCCGAGCAACGAGACGATGCTCGTGAAGCTCGAGCGCGCGATGCGCCGCGTGTCCGCGATGGGCTCGCACAAGCGCATCACCGTGAAGGTGGCGCCCGATCTCGCGCTCTACTTCGTCGAGAGCGAGGCGCGCCGCTTCTCGGAGCTGGAGAAGCGCTTCAAGCTGCAGGTCGACCTCAAGGACGATCCGCAGCTCAAGCGCGGCGAGATGAAGGTGTTCTCGGACAAGAAGCAGGACCTCACGAAGCAGGTCGTC
>JBGANH010000007.1:0-34638 GCA_044222365.1 Candidatus Eiseniibacteriota bacterium | reverse complement strand
CGCCAGCTGCGCGGCGCGCGCGTCCCACGTGTGCTCCGACATCACGGTGCGCCGCGCGTGGTGGCCCAGCTTCTCGCGGCGCGGCGCGTCCGCCATCAGCGGCAGCAGCGCGTCGGCGAGCGCGTCGACGTCACCCGGCGTCGCGAGCAGCGCGTCGCTGCCGTCGCGCACGAACGGCGCGATCGCGTCGCACGCGGGGGCGATCACCGCGCGCTGCGTGGCCATCGCCTCGATCAGCGCCTGCGGCACGCCACCGTCCTCGTCGCCCGGTACGACGGCGATGTCGAGCAGCGCGAGGTGCGCGGGCGCCTCGCGCGGCGCGACGCGGCCCGCGAGCACGAGGCCCACGTGCGCGTCCTCGGCCGCGACGAGCGCGGCGTTGCGTTCGGGCCCGTCGCCGAACACGAGCAGGCGCGGACGCTGCTCGCGCGGCACGCGGCCGAGCGCCTTCACCAGCAGGCACGAGTCACCTGCCGGCGCCGAGCGGGCCGTAGAAGCCGACGCGCACGGGCTCGTCGCGCATCACGAACATGCGCTCGACGCGCGCCACGTCCTCGGGCGCCGGCGGATCGAGGAACTCGGCGGCGGTCGCCTGCGCGAGGATCTCGATCGGATACCGTTCGCCCGCCAGCTCGCGCGCGCGCGCCGCGACGCGCGCGTTCGGCGCGATCGCCGCACGGGAGAGGCCGAGCGCCTCGGGCAGCGCGCCGCGCACGGCGGCGCTGGTCGAGATGCCGTCGCCGAGCGAGTGGCGCGAGAGGTCGTAGAGGTGCGGCACACCCGCTTCGGCCGAGGCGCGGGCGCCTTCGAGCGAGCCAAGCGTGCCATTCGATCACCGCGTCGAAGCTGGACGCGCGAGAAGTGCCAGTCGATCTCGCGCACGCTCACGGGCAGGCGCAGCGAGCGCACCGCGACCGTGTCGCCGATCTCGTTCTGTCCCGGCTCGGGACCGGCGCAGATCGCGGTGACCTCGTGACCCGCGCGCGCGAGGCCGTAGGCCAGGCCGCGCAGCCGCGACGGACAGGCGTATCCGTCGCCGAACCGCACGTCGGGATCGCAGCACAGCAACGCGAGCTTCATTCTCCACTCCAACGGAGCAGGACCAGGATTCGAATCGGGCCGGGGCAGCGTGCTCCGAGGGGTCGGCGCGCCCCGGCCACTGCGAGAGGTGTCGCGAGTGGTCCCGTGGATACATCGCCGGTGCGGCACCTCGCCGGACGCCGCCGGCGCGCGACCTGCGCGCGACCGGCGCGCGGCGTCTGCTAAGGTCGTCTCATGAGTGCCCCCTCTCGTCCGACCTCCCTCGACCCGGATCGCGACGCGCGGCTGGTCGAGCGATGCCTCGCCGGGGACAAGCGCGCGTGGGGCGAACTGGTCACGCGGCACGAGCGGCTCGTCTACGCGGTCGCGCGCTCGTGGCGGCTCTCGGACGAGGACCTGGGCGACGTGTTCCAGGAGGTCTTCGCGGCGCTGGTGCGCGGCCTGCCTCGCCTGCGCGACGCGCGCTCGCTGGTGCGCTGGCTCTCGAGCACGACCGACCGCGTCGCGCGCACGACCGCGCTGCGCCGGCGCCGCGAGCAGGGGCTGCGCGCAGGGGACGACGACGCGCTGCTGTCGCTGGGCGACGAGGGCCCCGGCGTCGGCGCCGACCTCGAGGAGCTCGAGCGGCAGGCGATGGTGCGGCTCGCGCTCGCGTCGATCCCCGAGCGCTGTCAGCGGCTTTTGGTGGCGCTTTACTACGAGGATCCGCCGCCGGCATACACCGATCTGGCGAAGCGGCTGGGAGTTCCGGTGGGATCGCTGGGACCGACCCGTGCACGATGCATGCAGAAGCTCCGCGAGATCCTCGGCGCGGAGGCCGGCGCGGGTATCACCGGCGGAGAGGCATCCACCTCTCCCAGCGTCACGGAGCGGCCCCCGCGCGACCGGCGTGGGCGGAAACGCACGGACGACGATTCGCCGGAGGAGAAGACGACATGATCCCCCACTCCGCGCGCGGACATCTCGACCTGCGCGCCGTCCTCGACTATCTCGAGCATCGCACCGACGCCACGACGCGCCGCGCGGTCGACGAGCACCTCGGCCGTCCGTGCGCCGCGTGCCGCGAGCGCGTGCGCGCCGTCGGCGAGCTGCTCGAGACCATGCGCCAGGACCGCGTGGGCGACGTGCCCGCGTCGCTGCACACGCGCGCGCTCGACGTGTTCGAAGCGCACGCGGAGCCGTCCGTGGCTCGCCGGCTGCTCGAAGCGGTCGCGACGCTCGTCTTCGATTCGTTCGCGACGCCGCTCGCCGCGCCCGCCCGCCGCTCGGTCGGCGAAGCGCGGCGGCTGCGCTTCGGTCTCGCGGACCAGATGCTCGACATGGAGCTCGAGCGCGAAGGTGCGGCCACGGTCGCGCTGCGCGGACGGCTCGCCGCCGAGGACGCCGCGCTGTGGAGCCTCGAGGTGCGTTGTGGAAGCGAGCGCTTCGTCACGCGGCCGGACGCCGGTGGCGCGTTCGCGCTGACCGGCCTGCCTGCGGGTGCGCTGGAGCTGCACGTCGAGGGACCGTCGGGCCGCTTCCGCCTTCCGCCGCTCGAGTCCTGACCGCATGACGCCCACGGCGCTCCTCGAACGCGTCGAGGCGTTGCGGCGCACCGAGCCCGCGCGCGCGCTGGACGCGCTGGAGTCGAGCTTCGCCTCCGCGCTCGCCGGCGCCGACGCTTCCGCGCGCGGCGCGCTGGGCGCACGCGCGGCCACGTGCTGCGCGCGCTCACGCGTCCGCGCGACGCGGTCGCGTGCTACGCCGCGCCGCGCGCTGGTACGACCGCGCCGGCGACGCGCGCGAAGCGGACGCTGCGCGATCGGGCTCGTGGACGCGCTCATGTACCTCGGCCGCTACGACGAGGCGCGCCGCGCCGCGGCGAGCGGACGCCGCCGGCTCGAGCGCGCGAAGGACCGCGCGGCGCTCGCGCGGCTGCTCAACAACGAGGCAATCTCTGGCACCGGCTCGACCTGCCCGTGCGCGCGCTCGCGTGCTACCGCGAGGCCGTGCGCCCGCTCGCACGCGCGGGCCATCCGCGCAGCGCGCGCATGATCGGCGTCAACGTGGGCAACTGCCTTTCGCTGCTCGGCCGCTGCTCCGAGGCGCGCGCGCACTACCGCGCCGCACGCCGCGCGCACCACGCCGCGGGCGCCGAGGCCGAGGCACTCAACGCGGCCTACAACCTCGCCTACCTCGACTTCCTCGAGCACCGCGACGAGGCGGCGCTCGTCGGCCTCGCCGCCGTGCGCGAGGAAGCGCTCGAGCGCGGCCTGCCGCAGCTCGCGGCGCTCGCGCACCTCGATCGCGCCGAGATCTTCCTGCGCATGGGCGCGCACCCCGAGGCGCTCGAGGAAGGCCGCGCGGCGATCGACGCGTGCGGCGCGCTGGGGCTCGCGTACGAAACCGGCAAGGCGGAGCTGTTCGCGGCGCTCGCGCACTTCCGGCTCGGCGCGCCCGAGGCGGCGCGGCGCGGCATCGAGCGTGCGCTCGCGCGCTTCGACGCGGAAGCGAACCGCGTGTGGACGGGCGAAGCGCTGCTCGGCCTGGCGACCGTGTGGTGGAAGGACGGCAACGCGCGCGCGGCGGCGGCACTGCTCTCGGCGGCGCGCACGCGCTTCGTCGAGGCGGGCGATCGCGAGCGCGAAGCGTGTGCGGCGACGCTCGAAGCGCGCGCTGCTCGCGTGCGGACAGGTGGCGCCGGCGCGCCGCCGGCTGGCGGGCGTCGCGAAGCGCGCGCTGGCGCGGCTCGCGCACCTGACGCTGGCGGCGGGCGCGCGCTGCGCGGCACGACGGCGATCTGGCGAAGCGCGCGCCGGCTGCTCACGCGCGCGGCCGAAGCGGCCGAGCGGCTCGCGGCGCGCATTCTCGACGAGCAGTGGCGCGCGACGTTCTGGGGCGAGTGGGGCTGGCCGCACCGCGAACGCGCGGCGCTCGAGCTGGCCGAGGGCCGCTTCGCCGACGCGCTCGAAGCGCTCGAGCGGGACGCGGACGCGCGCTCGTCGGGCCCGCGACGCGCCGGCGCGCGCGGCGGCGCGCTGCCCGCCAGCGTGCGGCGCTGGGCGCGGCGGCGGCGCGCGCGAGCGCGCGCGCGGCTGGCGAGACGATCGCCACCGACCGCACCGAGGCCACCGAGCCGGCGCTCAAGCGCGCGCTCGCGGCGCGGCCGCCGCGCGCGATCCGCGCCGCGGCGCTGCAGCGGCTGCTGCCCAAGGATGCGCTGCTGCTCGACTACCTCGTGCACGACGGACAGGTCGGCGCGCTCGCGGTGACGCGCGACGCGATCGCCGGCGTCAGCGTCGCTCGTCGCCGAGATGCCGCTCGCGCAGCGCGTGCACGCGCTGCTGTTCGCGCTGCGCGGCGCGGCGTTCGTGCCGCCCGGCCAGCGCGGCGCCGATCCGGCGCTCGCCGACGCGCTCGCCGAGTTCGCGGCTCGCGGTGTGGCCCGCTGCTGCGCCGGACGCACGGTGCGCTCGCTCGCGATCGCGCCCGCAGGGCCGCTCGGCCGGCTGCGCCAGGCGGCGCTTCCCCTTCCCGATGGTCGGCTGCTGTGGCTGGGCAGGTAGGCTCTGGTCGTTCCCGGACTGCAGCTGGGACTCACGCGCGGAACGCACGCGCGCACGGCGCGGGCGCGGCCGCTCGTCGTGGCCGTGGACGCGGGCGAACTCGATGCCGTCGCGCTCGAGGCCGAAGCCGTCTCCGCGGCGTTCCCGGACGCGCACGTGCTCACCGGCGCCGAAGCGACCGCGGAGCGGTTCCTCTCGCTCGCCGGCTCCGCCCCGTGGATCCATTTCGCGGGGCACGGCGGCTGGCGTGCGGACGCCCCGCTCGATTCCGGGCTGCGGCTCGCCGATCGCTGGCTGCTCGCCGGCGAGCTGGCCGAGCACCCGATCGCGGCCCGCTGGGTGACGCTTTCCGCCTGTCACACGGCCCGGGCGCTCGTGCGCCCCGGCGAGGAGTGGTTCGGGCTGGCACGCTCGTTCCTGCTCGCGGGCGCGGGTGCGGTCGTCGCGGCGCAATGGGACGTGGACGACGACGCCACCGCCGAGCTGATGGCCCGGCTGTACCGGCGCCTGGGCGCCGGAGTGCCGATTGCACCGGCACTTTCGCAAACTCAGAGGCAACTGCACGCCGACGGGGTGCATCCACTGGACTGGGCCGGGTTCGTGGTCCTGGGTGGTCCCGCCCTTCTCGGCGGGATTGGCACCCGCGAGAACGAAGTGAGGGTTTAGCCACACGTGCTTTCCGCCCGGCGGGTGTCGGGCCGAACGACAATTGTTGGGCTTCGAGCTGTTTTCCGTAGTCGAAACCGAGGGAGCGACGGGTAGACTCCTCGCCCACCGGAGGACACCAGATGCCGCGACCGCATCACCACAACCTGCTCGGACACCTCGCGCTGGCACTGCTCACGCTGACGGCGCTCCTCGCCTCGTCCTGCGCGCGCCAGCTCCCGACGGCCGCGGAGACCTCGCCCGTGCGGGCGGCGGCCTCGGTGCGCCACGGCGAGGGCGACAACGTCGAGAACGAGGTCGTGGTGACGCTCGCCGCCGGTACCGACCCCGCGGTGATCGCGAACGACTACGGCGCGACCCTCCTCGACTACGACGCCGAGAACATGCTCGCCGTGTACCTGCCCGGCGGCTCGCAGAGTCCGGCGGCACTCGTCGCGCTCATGGCGACCGACGCACGGCTGGTCACCACGGAATCCAACGGCTGGATCGTTCCGGCCGAAGCGCGCCAGAAGAGCTTCGCCTTCGACGACGGCTTCGGTTCGCTCGCGAACACGGTCGAGCAGCCGGCCGCCGCGGCCATCGGGATTCCGGCCGCGCATCGCGTGAGCACGGGCGGTGGCGTCAAGGTCGCGATCCTCGACACGGGCATCGATCCCTCGCACCCGATGTTCGCGGGCCGGATCGTGAGCTCGTACGACTTCCTCAATCCCGCGAACACCGCGGCGATCGACATGGCCGACGGCATCGACAACGACAACAACAACGCGATCGACGAGGCCTACGGCCACGGCACGCACGTCGCGGGCATCGTCATGCTGACCGCGCCCGACGCGATGCTGCTCGTGGGCCGCGTGCTGGACGCGGACGGCCAGGGCGACGTGCTGGCGGTCGCCGCCGGCATCCGCTGGGCCGTGCGTGGCGGCGCGCGCGTGATCAACCTCTCGCTCGGCACGCTCACGCACAGCGACGCCATCCAGAACGCGCTCGAGTACGCGGAGAACCGCGGCGTGGTCGTCGTCGCGTCCGCCGGCAACTGGGGCGCCGAGAATCCGCAGGAGTTCCCCGCGCGTTCGAGCCACGCCATCGCGATCGCCGCGTCCGACGCGTCCCGGCGTCCGGCGGCGTTCACGTCCTACGGCAGCTTCGTCGCGCTCACCGCACCCGGCGTCGCGGTGCGGAGCGCGTACCCGGGCAACAGCTACCGGCTGTGGAGCGGCACGTCCATGGCCACACCGTTCGTCGCGGGCACCGCGGCCCTGCTGCTGTCCGTGCACCCGAACTGGAGTTCCGGCTCCGTGCTCGAGCGCCTCACGCAGACGAGCTCGCACCTGTACGGCCTCACGCCCGCGCAGGTGGACAAGCTCGGCGAGGGCATGGTGCACGCCGGCAACGCGCTCGCGCCCGACTACAACCCGGGCATCACGCCCGTCGAGGACCCGGAAGAGATCGTCCGCACGGTGCGCTGAGACGCACCGCCGGTGCGCAAGCCCGACATGCAGGATCCCTTCCGCTGGACCACGATCGCCCATCGAGACCGAGCGCTGCTCGGGCCGGTGGGCGATCGCGCGTGCGAGGCGATGCTCGCCGCCGCGGGGCTCGACACGGTCGCGGCGCCCGCGGACGTGCTCGACGTCGGCTGCGGCAAGGGCGAGTGGCTCGTGCGCGCCTTGCGGCGCGCGCCGGCGGCGCACGGTACCGGGATCGACCCCAATCCGGCGTTCGTCGCGGACGCCTCGCGCAGGGCCGAGGCCGCTGGCGTCGCCGGACGCGTGACGCTCGTGACGAGCGTGTTCGAGCCGGCGCTCGTCGCCGATCGCACGTTCGCGCTGGCGATCTGCACCGGGGCCTCGCACGCATTCGGCACGTTCGAACAGGCCCTGCGCGGCCTGCGGAGGCTGGTGCGCGAAGGTGGCGCGGGGCTCGTGGGCACGGGCTACTGGCGTCGCGCTCCGGCCCCCGAATACCTCGCGGCGTTCGGTGGTTCCGCGGACGAGATGGCGCCGCTCGAGGAGACCGCTGCGCTCGCGGAGGAGAACGGCTGGCGCGTCGCCGCGCGGCACGTGAGCTCGTACGAGGAGTGGGACGACTACGAGCACGGCTACGCCGCGCGTGTGCGGGAATGGGTCGCGGCGCACCCGGAGGACCCGGATGCGCCGCAGTTCGCGCGTCGGATCGAGTCGTGGGCTGGGGCGTACGAGCGCTGGGGTCGGAACACGATGGGCTACGTGACGTTCGTCCTGGAGAAGCTCTAGCTCTTGGTTGTGGTTTGCAGAATGTGGCGGCCCGATGCGTGCAGTAGTTGGCAGGCATGGATCGCACGATCGCTTCATTCGTGCCCCCGCATTGCCCGCGAAGTCGTTGCCGCTACCACTGGAACACCGCCGGCTGGCGCTGGAAGCACCACGGCTCCTACACACGTCAGGCGTCACCGACGGAGATACCTCGCTTCCGCTGTTGTCACTGTGGAGCGACGTTTTCTTCGCAGACCTTTCACACGACCTACTACCTGAAGCGCCCCGAGCTCCAGGTCCCGCTCCTCTACAGGCTCGACGCCGGCTCCGGCTACCGGCAGATGGCGCGCGAGATGCGCTGCTCGCACAGCACGCTGGTTCATCAGGCGGCGAGGCTGGGGCGCCACGCCCTGCTCTTCATGAGCACGCACCGGCCACGTGGGCCACTGCTCGAGCCGCTCGTCATCGACGGATTCGAGAGCTTCGCGTACAGCCAGTACCACCCGATGCACCTGAACCTCGGCATCGGAGCCGACACGGGATTCCACTACGGGTTCACGCATTCACCGCTGCGACGCAAGGGCACGATGCGCCCCGAGCAGCGCATGCACCGCGACACGATCGAGGCCACCCTCGGCCGTCCGGACCCCAAAGCGGTCGAGAAGGGGATGGCGGAGACCATCCGAATGTCGGCGCCGACGCCTCAATGGCTCGACATCCGCTCGGATGGCCATCCGGCCTACGAACGTTCGTTCCGGCGTCTGGCGGGCTACCGGATCACTCACAAGGCCACGCCCTCGACGGATCCGCGCACACCGACCAACGACCTGTTCTTCGTGAACAGGCGAGACATGATGCTGCGGCACAATGGGGCCAACCACCGGCGCGAGACGATCGCGTTTTCGAAACGCGACCAGGGCGTCGTGGACCGGGCGGCGATCCACCTGATGCTGGCGAACTACTGGGCCCCGAGCTCGGTGAACCACGACCGAAGTACACCGGCGATGAAGCTGGGGCTGTTCGAGACGCCGCTGAGTCCGCAGGCGCTGCTGGGCAGGAGACTGTTCGTGACGAAGACCACGATCACGGAGGAATGGCGTCGGTACTATTTCGGCCTTGTGGACACGGCCGAGATTGAGAACCCGAAGCGACACACGCTCAAGCTTGCCGCCTGAACGCACGACGGGCGCGGCTCCGAAGAGCCGCGCCCGTGGACAGCACCATTCTGCGAACCACAACTAGGACTTCTGCTGCCGCGCGTCCCACTCGGTGCGCGTCTCGCGCGCGAGCGGCTTGAGTTTGCGGCCCTGCAGCGCACCGTTGACCGCCGGCAGCTCCTTCGCGAGCAGCGCATCGAGCTCCGCCTGCGCCCTCGTGAGCTGCGTCGCGAGCCGCTCGGTCATCGCCTGCTGCGATTCCGTCGGCTTGCCGTCGTAGCCGTTCACCTTGCCGTACAGATCGCCGAGCTCCTCGCGCAGCTGCACCTCGCCCGTCAGCCGGCCACCCTCCTTCGCCGCCACGATCGTGCCGCGGAACGCCTCGAGCCGCGTCGCGAACGCCGTCAGGCGCACCGCGAGCGCGTCCTTCCTCGGCAGCTTCGCCGCGATCGCGCGCGCCGAGTCGCGCAGCCCGGTCACGCTCTCGGCCGTCCAGCTCAGGTCGCCGAGCATGCCGTAGAGCCGGTTCACGAGCGCCACCTGCACCGCGCGGTCCTCGGCCGAGTGCGTCGAGCGCGGATCGGGCACGAGCTTCAGCCTGGTGTCGTACGTGTCCTTGTTGCGCACGAGCCGCACGGTGTACTCGCCCGCCTGCGCGCGCGGCCCCACGAACGTGTACAGGTTCTGCACGAGGTTCGCGGCCGCCGGAATCTTCGGTCCGGGCAGGCGCATCGGCCACTCGACGCGATTCAGGCCGCGGCGCTTCGACGCCGGCAGCTTCATGATCAGGTTTCCCTGAGCGTCGAGCAGCTCCACGCGCAGGTCACCGACGACGTGCCGCTTCTTGAGGTAGTAGCAGAGCACCGCGGTCTCGCCGAGCGTCTCGCCCGACCAGTCGGTGTCGCCCTCGAAGCGCTGCTCGACGGACGGGACCACCAGCTCCGACGGACGCGAAGGCAGGAACGCGGCGTCCGACGTGAGTACCGCGGCGGTGAGCGAACGAAGGGGCGTCAGGTCGTCGAGGATGTAGATGCCGCGGCCGTGCGTCGCGACGAGCAGGTCGCCCTCACGCGGATGGATCGCCAGATCGCGCACCGCGACCGGCGGCATGCCGGACTTGAGCTGCGCCCACTGCTTGCCCGAGTCGAGCGACACGAACAGGCCGGACTCCGTGCCGAGGAACAGCAGCGCGGGATTGACCGTGTCCTGCCGCACGACGTGCGCGTGCCCGTGCAGGGCGTCGGTGCCGAGCGACGTCCACGTCGCGCCGAAGTCGCGCGTCACGTACACGTACGTCTTCGTGTCGCCGCTCCAGTGGCCGTCGGCGGTCACGAAGCACGTGCCCTCGTCGAACGCCGAAGGCGAGACGTACGAGATCCACGTGTTCGCCGGCAATCCGGCCAGCAGCGAGGAGACGCTCTTCCACGTCTTGCCGCCGTCACGCGTGACCTGGAGGTTGCCGTCGTCGGTGCCCGCCCACACGACGTTCGCGTTCTTCGGCGACTCGCCGATCGCGACGATCGTGCAGTGGTTCTCCGCGGCCGAGTTGTCGATGCTCAGCCCGCCGGACTCGCCCTGCTTCTGCTTGAGCGGGTCGTTCGTCGTGAGGTCGTTCGAGATCCGCTCCCACGTGTCGCCCTTGTCGCGAGTGCGATAGAGGAATTGCGCGCCCATGTAGAGCGCGCCGCTCGCGGGCCCGACGTGCAGCGGCGCGTTCCAGTTGAAGCGCAGCTTCGGCTCGCCCTGCCGCTGCGCGGGCCGGATGGACTTCGCCTCGCCCGTGCGCATGTCGGTGCGCGAGACCTCGCCGCCCTGGTACTCGCTGTAGAGCAGGTTGCCGTCGTTCGGGTCCACGAACGCCCACATGCCGTCGCCCATGTTCAGCGACTCCCACGCGCGGTTCGGGATGCCGCCGGGGCGGCGCGACGGACCGCGCCACGTGCCGTTGTCCTGCAGGCCGCCGTACACGCGGTAGGGCGTCTGCATGTCGTAGCTCACGTGATAGAACTGGCCGACCGGCAGGTTCTGGACCGCGCGCCACGTCGTGCCGCGGTCCTGCGTCACGGCGAGCCCGCCGTCGTTGCCCATGATCATCCACTCGGGATTGCGCGGGTCGATCCACAGCGCGTGCACGTCGCTGTGGTAGCTCGCCCCCATGATGCCGCCGCCACCGCCGAACGTCTTGCCGCCGTCGTCGCTCACGACGAGGTTGAGCGCGCCCTTGTACACGCGGTCGTAGTCGCGCGGGTCGGCGACCACGTTCGCGAAGTAGAACGGCCGCCACGTGACGTTCATGTTCGAGTCGTTCTGCCGCGACCAGTGCTCGCCCGCGTCGTCCGAACGGTAGAACGCGGTGCTCTTCGACTCGACGATCGCGTAGACGCGCGAGGCGCGCGCGGGCGAGACCGAAATGCCGATGCGGCCGAGGTCGCCCTCGGGCAGGCCGTTCGTGAGCTTGCGCCAGGTCGCGCCGCCGTCGGTGCTCTTGTAGAGCCCGCTGCCCGGGCCGCCGCTCGAGAACGTCCACGCCTTGCGCCGGTACTGCCACATGGACGCGTACAGCGTGTTCGGCTCCTGCGGGTCCATCGCGATGTCCGCGGCGCCGGTCTGCTCGTTCACGTACAGCACCTTCGTCCACGTCTTGCCGCCGTCGATCGTGCGGTACACGCCGCGCTCGGGGCTGTCCGAGAACGCCGGGCCGGTCGCCGCGACGAGCACGGTGTCCGGGTGCTTCGGGTTCACGACGATGCGTGCGATGCGCTCGGTCTTCTCGAGCCCCATGCGCGTCCACGTGTCGCCGCCGTCGGTCGTCTTGTAGACGCCCTCGCCCATGCCGACGCTGTTGCGCACCCAGCTCTCGCCGGTGCCGACCCACACGACCTTCGGATCTTTCGGCGAGACGCGGATCGCCCCGATGGACTGGCAGTACTTGTCGAACACCGGCTTGAACGTCGTGGCGCCGTCCTTCGACACCCAGACGCCGCCGCCCGCGGTGCCGACCCACACGGTGATCCGGTCGCCGGGAACGCCGTCGAGGCAGGTGACGCGCCCGCCCATGACGCCGGGCCCGAGCGAGCGGGCACGCAGCCCTTCGAAGGTGTCGGAATCGAGCGTGAGCTCGTCGGCGCGTGCCGCGCCGGGCGCCAGCGCGAGCGCGGCGGCCAGCACGAGCGCGAAGAACGACGTGGAGCGAAGCGGGAGACGCATGCGGGGATCACTCCGTGAAGGGCGGAGACGAGTGCGGCGCGCTTCGAGGAAGCCCGAAGTCGCGCCGCACCGGACGAATGGGGATCGTTACTTCTTCTTGCCGGGCGTCGCGGGCGCCGCCGGCTTGGCGGGAGCGGCCGGCTTGGCGGCGGTGGAATCCGCGCTCACGGTCGCGGCCGGCATGCGGAAGTGCGCGGCTTCGATCGCGGGATCGATCTCGATCTTGTCGAACGACATGGCCTGCTTCTGCGGCGAGCCGATGACGCCGTTCGTCATCGAGAACGGGCACATGACGCCGTCCACTTCCTTGTAGTCGCTGAACAGCGATTCGCCTTCGATCTCGGTGCCGCGCACGGTGCGCTTCGCCGTCTGGCGCAGGATCAGGTAGGTCTCGGTGTCGATGTAGTAGAACTCGACGGTGCCGCTCTTGCGCGTGAGCTTGAGCTTCCAGGTGTCCGCGCCCTCGACGCTCTCCTTGCCGAGCAGCTCGACCGCGTGGCCCTTCGCCTTCCAGTCCACGAGCGGGCCGTCGAAGTCGGCCTGCTGCTCGACTTCCTTCGCCTCTTCCGGTCCGAGCGCCTCGGGATCCTTCTTGCCCATGAACGGCATCACCTGCCAGGCCTGCGTGCCGTCGTAGGCCTGCGTGCCCGTCATGCCGGAGAACGTGAAGTCGATGCGCATCATGCCGGGGCGCTTCTTCTCCATCGTGAAGGGCGCCTCCATGCCCGGGCCCACGGTCATCTTGCCGGTCATGCGCATCGTCTGGATCTTCTGGAGCCGCGCGAGTCCGCCCTGTGCCTCGTAGTGCTTGGCGAGGATCTCGTCGAGCGTCTGGGCGTACGAGGCGGGCGCGAGCGCCACGGTGAGCGCGAGTACGGCGAGGGAAGCGAGGACCTTGCGGAACATCGAAACGACCTCCGGGAATTTGGGGAAGCTTGGGATCGCGGGGAGCGATTCCGGGCGGGGACGGATGCCGCGCCGGCAGCGCCCGCACGTTACGCGGCAACCCGGCCACGGGATGCGGCGCCGGGACCAGCGCGGCGCCGAAAGCCACGAGCGCGCCGGGAGGTTTCGTGTAGAGTGCCGCGCCATGTCCGCGAACACCGATTTCCGGCTCCCCGACCTGCGTTTCGTGCCCGTGGACGCGGTCTTCCCGCACGAGTTCAACGACCTCCAGCGCACCGAGCCGCTCGTCCGCAGGCTGAAGGAATCGGGCGTGCTGAAGAACCCGCCGATCGTCACGCAGATCGGCGACGGCCACCGGGTCGAGCCGCGCTACGTCGTGCTCGACGGCGCGAATCGCTCGACGGCGGCGAAGGCCGCCGGCTGGCCGCACATCGTCGCGCAGGTGGTGCGCTACGAGTCGCCGACCGTGCACCTGCACACCTGGTACCACGCGCTCACCGCCGAGGCGCGCGACCGCATCGAGGAGGGGCTCGCGCGCGTGCCCGGGCTCGCGTGCACGGTCGAGTCGCGCATCCATGCGCGCGCCATGCTCGCGCGCCGCGAGGCGCTCGCCTGCGTCATCCACTCGGACACCGAGGCGCTCGTGCTCATGGGCGGGCGCACGCTGCACGAGCGCAACCGGCTCCTCGTGGACATCGTGCGCGTGTACCAGGACCGCGTCCCGTACGTGCGCGTGAACACCGACTCGCTCACGCAGGCGCGCATCGAGCACCCCGAGATCTCCGCGCTCATCGTGTTCCCGCGCTACGACCCGGCCGAGGTGATCGAACTCGCGAGCGCCGGGGAGTATCTTCCCGCCGGGATCACGCGGCACCTGATCCAGTGGCGCGCGCTGCGGCTCAACGTCCCGCTCGAGCGGTGCATGGACACGGCCACGCCGCTCGAAGCGAAGAACGCTTGGCTGCAGCGGTGGCTGCAGGAACGCCTCACCACACGGCAGGTGCGCTTCTACGAGGAGCCCACCGTCATGTTCGACGAGTGACGTCATGAAAGCGGTCACGTTCACGCGGTTCGGCGGTCCGGAGGTGCTCGAGTACGGCGACGCGCCCGAACCGGCGATCGCGCCCGACGAGGCGCTCGTGCGCGTGCGCGCGTGCGGCATCAACCACCTCGACCTGTGGGTGCGCGCGGGCCTCAAGGGCCTCGATCCGCAGATGCCGCACATCCTCGGCAACGACGTCGTGGGCGAGATCGTCGCGGTGGGCGAGGCGGTGCGGCACCTGACCGCCGGGCAGAAGACGCTCGTGCTGCCGACGCTGTCGTGCGGCACGTGCCCGGCGTGCATGAACGGTGACGACCACATCTGCCGTTCGTACGACGTGCTCGGCCGCCGGCGCAACGGCGGCTACGCGGAGTACGTGAGCGTGCCCGCGGGCAACTGCCTGCCCTACCCCGAACGCCTTTCGTGGGAGCAGGCCGCCGCGGCGCCGCTCGTGTTCCTGACCGCGTGGCACATGCTCGCCGGACGCGCGAACCTGTGCCCGGGCGAGGACGTGCTCGTCGTGGGCGCGGGCAGCGGCGTGGGCAGCGCGGCGATCCAGATCGCGCGGCTGCTCGGCGCGCGCGTGATCGCGACCGCGGGCGGCGCGGAGAAGTGCGAGCGCGCCCGCGCGCTCGGCGCGCACGAGACGATCGATCATGCGGGCGAGGACATCGCGAAGCGCGTGCGCGAGCTGACGGGCAGGAAGGGGGCGGACGTGGTCGTCGAGCACGTCGGCGGCGCGGTGTTCGAAGCCGGCGTCGCCTCGCTGGCGCGCAACGGCCGGCTCGTCACGTGCGGCGCGACGATCGGCGGCAAGGTCACGCTCGACGTGAACGTGCTGTTCGGCAAGCACGTCTCGCTCATGGGCTCGTGGATGGGACGGCGCTCGGAGATGCTCGCGGCGCTGCAGCACCTCGCGAGCGGGGCGCTCGTGCCCGTCGTGGACTCCGTGCGGCCGCTCGCCGAGGCGCGCGCCGCGCACGAACGCATCGAGGGGCGCGGGCACTTCGGCAAGCTCGTGCTGGTGCCGTGAGCGGGCACCGCGCACCGCGCGCGCGCCGCCCGCTCGAGTTCGAGCGGCGGCACGAGCCGCTCGCGTCGCCGCACGTGTTCCGCCGGCGGCTCGTGCACAGTGCCGGCGTCATGCTGGCGCTGATCGCCTTCTCGCTCGCGATCGGCATGCTCGGCTATCACCACTTCGCGCACCTCGCGAGCTGGGTGGACTGCCTGTACAACGCCGCGATGATCCTCGGCGGCATGGGCCCCGTGGCCGAGATGCCGGACGACACGGCCAAGATCTTCGCTTCGGTGTACGCGCTCTACTCCGGCGTCGTGCTGCTCGCGAGCGTGGGCGTGCTCATCTCGCCCGTGCTGCACCGCATCCTGCACCGCTTCCACATCGAGACCGACGAGGACGGCAAGCGGTGAGCGGCGACGTCACGGCCGGCGCGGCGCCCGCGCCGGAGGGGCCGGGCGCGGCGCACGCGGCGGCCCCGGCCGGAGACCGGCTGCATGCGGAATCCTCGTGGTTCGACGATCACGACCCGCCGCCGCGGCTCGGCATCGACACGTGCATCCACTGCGGCCTCTGCCTGACCGCCTGCCCCACCTACCGCACGCTCAAGATCGAGCCCGACTCGCCGCGCGGACGCGTGTACCTCATGCGCGGGCTCGCCGAGGGCTCGCTCGCGCCCGACGCCGCGCTCGTGCATCACCACCGCCTGCCCCGCCGGCGTGCCGTATTCGCGCATGCTCGAGGCGACGCGAGGGCAGCTCGCGCGCCGTGTGCGGCGCTCCTCGCCCGCGCGGCTGCTCGGCGGCTTCGTGCTGTCGCACGTGCTGCCGCACCCGGAGCGTGTCGCGTTCGCCGCCGACCTGCTGCGGCTCGGGCAGTCGGCGCCCGTGCGGGCGCTGCTCGCGAGCCCCGGCGTGGAGCCGCTGCTCCCGGAGTTCGCGAAGCGCGGCCTGGCCATGACCCCGCCGATCCCGTCGCGCCACGAGCGCGCGCTCGAGCGTGTGTACGCCTCGCTCCCGCACGGCTCGCGCATGGAGCGCACGAACGGTGCGCTCGTGTTCTCGCCGCCCGGACCGCCGCGCGCGCGCATCGGGTTCCACGCCTCGTGCGTCATGGAGGCGCTGTTCTCGCACACGCACCGCGAGACCGTCCGACTGCTCGTGCTCGCCGGCGCGGAGGTGCGCCTGCCCGACGCGCAGACGTGCTGCGGTGCGATGCACGCGCACGACGGCCGCCGCGACGAAGCGAAGGCGCTCGCACGTGCGAACGTGCGCGCGTTCGCGGAAGGGTGCGACCGCATCGTGTCGCATTCGGCCGGCTGCGGCGCGGCGCTGCGCGAGGCCGCGCACCTGCTGGACGACGAAGCCGCCGCGCACGCGTTTTCCGAACGTGTCCGCGACGTGTCCGAAGTGCTCGACGAACTCGGGTTGCCCGCGCCCACCGCCGCGCTGCGTTCGGCGCACGACCCCGCGCGGCCGCTGCGCGTCGCCTACCACGACCCCTGTCACCTCGCGCACGCGCAGAAGGTGCGCGAGGCGCCGCGCCGGCTGTTGCGCACGCTGCCGGGCGTCGAGTGGGTGGACCTGCCGAACTCCGACTGGTGCTGCGGCAGCGCGGGCACCTACAACCTGACGCACCCCGAGATGGCCGACGAGCAGCGGAAGCTCAAGCTCGATGCGATCGAGCGCGTCGCGCCCGAGGTCGTGATCGCTTCGAACCCCGGTTGCCTGCTTCACATGCAGCGCGGGCTCGCCGAGCGCGGCATGCCGGTGCGGATCGCGCATCTCGTGGACGTGCTCGGCGAGGCGCATCCGGCACGCGGAGCGGCCGCCGCACGATGACGAAGCACGCGCATCCCACCGTCTCGCGCCGCGCCGCCGCCGCGCTGTTCCTCGAGCGCCAGCACCTCGACCGGCCGCGCGCTCGCCGGCTCACCGCGGCCTCGCTCGAATCGTTCGTCGGCGACGCGTGCGGGCTGCAGATCGACAGCGTGAACGTGCTCGACCGCGCGCATCACCTGACGCTCTGGAGCCGCTTCGGCGCGTACGACCGCGACCGGCTCGAGCGCCTCACCTACCGCAAGCGGGTGCTGTTCGAATACCTCACGCACGTCGCGTGCTTCGTCGCCACGCGCGACCTGCCGCTGTGGCGCTCGACCATGGCGCTCGTCTCCGAGGGACCGTACCCGCTCGCCCGCTGGGGCCGCGCGAAGGGCAACCGCAAGCTGACCGCCGAAGTCGAGCAGGCCGTGCGCGAGCGCGCGCCGGTGAGCAACGCGGACTTCGAGCGGCCGATGGGCGAGAAGGCCGGCGGCTGGTGGACGTGGAAGCCCGCCATGCACGCGCTCGACTATCTGTGGAAGACCGGGCGCATCGGCGTGCACTCGCGCCGCAACTTCCAGAAGTTCTACGCGCCCATGGACCGCGTGCTGCCTGAGCTCGCCGACGCCCCGCCGATGAGCGCGCAGGAAGTCTGGCGCGAACGCGTGCGCCGCTCGCTCCAGGCGATGGGCGCGACTTGGGACGACGACCTGCGCATGTACTGGACGTGGCCGCGCCGCCCCGTGAGCTGGCTGCGCGACGCGCTCGGCTCGCTCGTGCGCGAGGGCGAGGTGACCGAGGTGCGCATCGAGGGCGAGCCGCGCCGTGCGTGGGCGCTCACCGCCGACCTGCCCGCGCTCGAGCGCGCCGCGCGCGCACGCCGCCCGAGCCGCGGCACGACGCTGCTCTGTCCGTTCGATTCGTTCCTCTGGCACCGCGAGCGCACGCTGCGGCTCTTCGGGTTCTTCTACCGGATCGAGATCTACGTGCCCGGGCCGCAGCGCAGTCACGGCTACTACACGCTGCCGCTGCTGCACGAGGGCCACCTGATCGGGCGCGTGGACCTCAAGCACCACCGCACCGAGGGCGTGCTCGAGGCGAAGCACGTCGGCTTCGAGCCGTGGTTCTCGGCCGGCGCCGCGCCGCCCGCGAAGCTGTGGGCCGCGCCCGACCGCGACGAGGCCCTGGCGGGACTGGCCGACTCGCTGCATTCGCTGGCACGGTTCACCGGCGCGCGTACCGTGAAGGTCGCGCGCACCACGCCCACGGCGATGCACGCCGCGACGGTGCGTGCGCTCGCGCGCGCGGTCGCGCATGCGGCCTCGGCCGCCGCGCCCGACGGAGGTCCTTCGTGAAGCAGTTCATCCGCACGCTGACGTTCTTCGTGGCCGCGATCGTCGTGCTGGTCGGCATCGCCGGGATCGCGGGCTGGGCGTCGCCGCGGCGCCACCACGCGCGCACCACGGTCACGCTGAAAGCGCCGCGGGACTCCGTGTGGGCGGTGCTCGCGGACATGCAGGGTTCCCCCGCGTGGCGCCGCGACGTGACCGGCGTGAAGCGCCTCGCGGACCGCGACGGCCATCCCGTGTGGGAGCAGCAGTCGAAGGACGGCGCCTGGGCGCTCGTGCTCACCGCGATCGAGCCACCCTCCCGGCTCGTCGCCACGGTCGCCGACACGACGCAGGGCTTCGGCGGCACCTGGACCTACACGCTCGCTCCCGAGGGGCACGGCACGCGCGTCACGATCGCCGAGGACGGCTTCGTGGACCCGCCCATGTTCCGCTTCCTCGCGCGCTACGTCTTCGGGCTGCACGCCGCCCAGCGCGCGTACCTGCGCGATCTCGGCCGGCGCTTCGGCGAGAAAGTCGAGCCCCTGCGGGCGGATTGACCCGGCGGAGGGTGCATTCCCCCCGAGGCGGCCCTTTCGCCCGGGCCGCCCGCCCCGTAGAATTGCCGCTCGCACCGCACCCGGGCCCATCCTCTCGGAGACTCCATGCCGCGCCGGCTCCTCACCGCGCTCTATCTGTCCTGCCTGTGCGCCGCGTTGGTCGCGCTCGTCCTGCGTGCGCCCCGCACGCTCGTCGTGGACGGCGAGCACGCACGCGGGACGGCCGCTGGGGAACACGAGGCCGAGGCGAAGACGCTGCCGTCGGACTATTTCTACGCGCAGCGCGCGAACGCCGACGGCTCGTTCCCTCAGGACGCCTGGCTCGCCGCGCTCGACCATGCGTCCTTCGAGCGCTCGCAGTCGCTGGTCACGAGCGCGGGTGCGCCGTGGACGCCCGTCGGACCGTTCAACATCGGCGGACGCGTGACCGCGGTCGCCGCCGAGCCGGGCGGCGCCACCGTGTACCTCGGTGCGGCGGACGGTGGCGTGTGGAAGTCCACCAACTTCGGCGTGAACTGGTCCTGCGTCACCGACCGCGCGCCCATCTCGTCGGTCGGCGCGCTCGCGCTCGATCCGAACGACTGGTACACGCTGTGGTGCGGCACCGGCGAGTCGAACGGCTCGGTGGATTCGTACGACGGCAACGGCGTCTGGCGTTCGAAGGACGGCGGCGCGTCGTGGCAGCACATGGGACTGACGGCCACCGGTCGCATCTCCGCCGTCGCCGTGGATCCGACGGACCCGCGCATCGTGTACGTCGGCGCCATGGGGCGGCAGTTCTCGACCTCCTCCGAGCGCGGTTTCTACCGCTCGACGAACGGCGGCGCGTCGTGGACGCGCACGCTGTTCGTCTCCGACAGCACCGGCGTGTGCGACATCGCCGTGAATCCCGTGCACCCCGAGACCGTGTACTGCGCCACGTGGGAGCGCGTGCGGCGCAACACCTACCGGCGCGCGTACGGCCCCGAGTGCGGCATCTGGCGCAGCGCCGATCACGGCGCGACGTGGACCCGGCTCTCGACCGGGCTGCCCGTGCCGTCCGACAACGTCGGGCGCATCGGGCTCGCGATCGCGCCCTCGCGCCCGTCCACCTTGTACGCGCAGATCGGCCGCGGCTCGAGCGGCGGCTACACCGGGCTCGGGCTCTACCGCTCGCTCGACGGCGGCACCACGTGGACGCAGCGCAACACGAGCGCGATCTTCACGAACGCCTTCGGCGGCTTCTGCTGGTACTTCGGCGAGATCGGCGTGGACCCGGTGAACCCCGACCGCGTGTACGCGATGGGCGTGAGCTTCCTGCGTTCGGACGACGGCGGCGCCACCTGGACCGATTTCACCGGCCTCATGCACGTGGACCAGCACGCGATCTGGATCGATCCCGCGAACGCCGACCGGATCTACGTGGGCAACGACGGTGGTTTCTACTTCACGAGCGCCGGGCCGCCGTTCACGCAGTCGCTCGACCTGCCCATCACCCAGTTCTACGCGGGCGAGGTGGACCCCACCGACGCGACGCGGGTCTTCGGCGGCGCGCAGGACAACGGCACGAACATGACGTCCGCCGGCGATCCCTACGGCTGGTTCGACATCCTCGGCGGCGACGGCTTCCACGTGCTCGTGGACCCCGTGACGCCCAACGTCGTGTTCACCGAGTACCAGTACTGTTCGGGCGGCAGCGGCTTCCGGCGTTCGACGAGCGGCGGCCCGAGCGGCGGCCCGACGAACGGCTGGGTCGCCTCCGACCGCTTCGGCTGGAACACGCCGATCGCGATGAGCCCGACGAACCACAACACGCTGCTGTCCGGCAGCCAGTTCGTGTACCGGAGCGTGGACAACGGCCTCAACTGGGCCAAGATCAGCCCCGATCTTTCGACCAATCCCGGCAGCCCGCTCGTCTACGGTTGCCTCACGACACTCGCGATCTCGAATCCCGCCCCCACCGTCTACTACGCCGGCACCGACGACGCGCGCGTGTGGCGGACGATCAACAGCGGCGGCGCGTGGACCGAGATTTCCGCCGGGCTCCCGAAGCGCTGGGTGACGCGCGTCGTGGCCGATCCGGTCAACTCGCAGGTCGTGTACGTGACCCTCTCGGGGTACGCCGCGGACGACCAGAGCGCGATGATCTACCGCTCGACCGACCGCGGGACGACCTGGACGAACATCTCGGGCAACCTGCCGAACGTGCCCGCGAACGATCTCGTGGTGGACCCCGTGGACACGAACCAGCTCTACCTCGCGACCGATCTCGGGGTCTGGACGACGAAAAATCTCGGGAGCACCTGGTACGAGGTGGGCGACGGGCTGCCGCTCACGAGCGTCGCCGATCTCGTGCTGCACGCCTCGACGCGGCAGCTGTTCGCGTTCACGCACGGCCGTTCCGCGTGGTCGCTGGCGCTCTCCGCGCTGCCCGTTTCGACCCCGGAAACCGGGCCTGCGGCGGCCCTCCAGCTCGCCGCGCCGCGGCCGAATCCGGCGCGCGAGGGCACGCGGATCGCGCTCGAGATGCCGCGCGCCGGCGCCGCCCAAGTCGTGATCTACGACGTGATTGGCCGCCGCGTCTCGACACTGCATGAGGGCGCGCTCGGCGCGGGACGGCACGAGTTCGCGTGGTCGCGGCGCGACGAGCGCGGCATGCGTGCGAGTGCGGGCGTGTACTTCGTGCGCGCGACTTCCGGAGGCGCGACGCGGACGCGGAGACTCGTCGTCACCGACTGAGTCCCGGCAGGCGATTTCGACCGCTCCAGACGCGGCCCGGATGTTGCCACGCGTTTCACCCGCTCTGGACGGGGTCCGAAAGCGCCCCCCCTCGAAATTATCCTTTGAAATCGCGGTTGCGCTTGTTATACCCACCAGCGGCATCGGCGCTCGACTCGCGCCAGCCCCGATAGGGAAGTACTTCACACGCCTCAGGAGGAAGGATCCCCATGGCCAAGATGATGACGAAGACCCAGGTCGCCGGTCACATCGCGACGAAGTTCGAAATCTCGAAGAAGCAGAGCACGCAGATCCTCGAAGAGCTCGCCACGCTGGCTGCCAAGCAGGCCAAGAACGGCTTCGTGTTCCCGGGCGTCGGCAAGCTCGTGGTCGTGAACCGCAAGGCCCGCATCGGCCGCAACCCGCAGACGGGCGAGTCGATCAAGATCCCCGCGAAGCGCGTGCTGAAGTTCCGCATCGCGAAGGCGATGAAGGACGCGGTGCTGAAGTAGATCGCACCCAAGCCGCATTCGAGACGGGTTCCGGCGAGAGCCGGAGCCCGTTTTCGTTTGTGCGGATCGAGCGGTGACGCGCGCGGCGCCGTGCGGCGCCGTGCGAGGTGTGCGGTGCGGCGGCGCGCTCACGTCGCCGTCGCTGCATACGCCGCACCCAGCACTCGCTCCGCCTCGAACTGGTTGTGCGCGCGGCAAAGCACGCGAAGGTTCTCGACCCTCGTCTCGCCGCCGAGCGCGACCGGGATCACGTGGTCGAGCTCCAACCGCCACGTCGAGCCACAGCGCTTGCCGTCGGCGCCGACGAACGTGCACGCGGCGCCGTCGCGCGCGAACACCTGCTGCTTGATCGCGTCGGGGATCGCGCGGGTCGTGGCGTCGCTGCGCTGCGATCGGCACTTCACGCCGCTCGCGAACTTGCGCTTCTTCTCCTGCTCCACCGCGACCTGCAGCGCGCGCTTGAGCACGCTCGCCATGTCGCCGGTCGGGACGACGTGCGCGAGGAGCGCCTTCAGCTCTTCGAAGAGCGCGTGGGTTTCGCGGTCCACGGTGGTCTGCCACGCGATGCGGCCGGGCGAGAGCGGCAGCGTGCGTGAGCGCGGGACGATCGTGGTCGTGGGCTTCGCCATGGTCGCGACGGGCGCCGGTGATTCTGGTTCCGTCGGCAGCAGCTCCATCTGCACTTCGCGTGGGACTACTGGTTCCGGAACCAGTGGCTCCGTCGAATCGCTCGTCGTGACGACCGTCGGCAGGTCCGGTTGCGGGAACTGTTCGGCGACGAGCTGCTGCACTTCGAGCTTCGTGCGACCGGCGGCGCGTTCGAGCAGAGCGCGCTCAGCGAAAGTTCTCCGCGCTCGAGCATCGGGAGCAACCGCGGCACTCGGCGCGACGCGCGAGCCGCCTGGATGCGCTTGTAGGCGGCGTCTTCGGAAAGCCCGAGTTTCGCGATGCACCAGTCGCGCAGCGACGAGTAGCCTGCGCGCAGGTGCAGCTTGCGCGCGCCGACTTCCGCGATGTGCGCGACGACTTCGGCGGTGCAGGAGCGCTCGCGACGGACGGCGAGCTGCGCGCCTTCGATCAGCGCGGCGTCGGAGAGCTGCGACAGCGATGCGTGCGACATGTGCATGTACCGCGGGGGCGCGTGTACTTCACGCGGGGGCGACGCGCCTCTTGTATCACAGGCAATTTCGAGCGCCGCACTTGCCCGCACGCGCGCGAACGAAGATCGCGACAGCAACTCGCGAGCGAGAATGCCCGCCGTGCCGCTCCACGCGAAGCTCGCGCGATTGCGTGCGAACGGCGCGAGCGACGGCGAAGCACGACAGGAGCTCACTCCGAACCCGTCCAACACTTTCTTTCGATCGCGCTCGACGAGGCCGCGCTCCCCACGCCCCATCACCCACCGCGCCCGCGCGCTCGCGCCTGTCGAGAACAGCCCGGTCCGCCCCCCAAACTCCCGCTGCAGCCCCTTCCCTCCGGGGCCGATAACGCGAGGGAATCGGAGAACCTCCTGCATGGCGGTGGACGTCACCCTTCTCGAACGGCTCGCGGAGCCCGTGCTGCTCGTCGCGCCCAACGGCGACACGCTGTACGGCAACCGCGCCTTCCACGACCTCGCGGCACGCCACAAGGTCGAGCCGCGCCTGCATGCCTTCTTCGGGCCACCGTCCTCCGTCGTGCTGGGCGAAGCGCGCCGCTCGGGCCGCGCGAGTGCGTTCCTGCCTCTCGCCGTCGGCGACGACCAGAACATGGGCTACCGTCTCACCGTGAGCGGCGGCGCCGAGGACGGCACGCTCGCCGTGCAGCTCACCGACCTCTCCGACGAAGTCGCGTGGCGTCACCAGCTGTTCCTGCGCAACAGCGAACTGTCCGTGCTCAACGACATCGGCACCGCGCTGTCGGCGTCGCTCGAGATGGACGTGCTCTCGCGCCGCATCTGGGAACAGACCGGGCGCATGATGGACAACTCGAACTTCTTCATCGCGCTCCACGACCGCGAGCACAACCGCGTGCGCTTCCCGCTCTGGGTGGACGGCGGCAACATCGCGGGCGTGGATCGCGCGCGCGAGTTCGGCAACGGCGCCACCGAGCACGTGCTCATCACGCGCCAGCCGCTGCTGCTGAACGGCGAGGTCGGCGCGCAGATGGAGCAGCTCGGCATCGCCGCCATGAGCCGGCCGTGCGCGTCGTTCGTGGGCGTGCCGATCGTCTCCGACGGCCAGGCGATGGGCGTGCTCGCGCTGCTCGACTATTCCACGGCGAACCGCTTCGGCCGCCACGAACTCGGCATCCTCAGCATCGTCGCCACGCAGGCGGGCGCCGCCATCCGCAACGCGCAGCTCTTCGAACAGGCGCGCGAGGCGTACGACGAACTCGCCGCGGCCCAGGCGCGGCTCATGGAGAACGAGCGCCTCAAGGGCGTCACCGAAACCGTCGGCGCGCTGAATCACGAGGTGAACAACCCGCTCGCGACGATCGTCGGCACCGCGCAGCTGCTGCTGCGCCGCGAGGGGCTCGACGCCGACACGCGCCACAAGGTCGAGCGCATGCTCGAGGGCGCCAAGCGCATCCAGTTCGTGACGTCGAAGATGGCGTCGCTGATCCAGGCACATTCCCGCCCGTACCCGGGTCAGGCGCAGATCCTCGACGTGCGCCGTTCGATCGCGAGCCTTTCCGCGGCCGGTGCGGACGAAGCCCGGCTCGACGAGCCGGACGCCGAGAACGGCGCCGCCTGATCCGTCGCGGGCGGCGAGCCGTCCGCACCGCCCGCCGTCTCGCACGCCGCGCCGTCGCCCCAGCGCTGGCCCGTCCGCGCCCCCTCTGGCAGAGTGCCACCTTCCCGATGTTCGGCTCCCCGCCGGAGGTGTCATGACGTCTGCCGAAGCGCCCGCGCTGCTCGTCGAAAACGTGGTGAAGACCTATCGCGGCGGCGCCGTGCGTGCGCTCGACGGCGTGTCGCTGTCGGTGGAGCGCGGCGAGACGCTCGGCATCATCGGCCCGAACGGCGCGGGCAAGACCACGCTGCTCGGCTGCCTGCTCGGCTTCCTGCGCCCGGACTCGGGCACCGTGACCGTGGACGGCCGCGCGCCGGACGACCTCGCGGTGCGGGCGTACACGGGCTACCTGCCGGAGCGCCTCGTGCTCGACCGGTGGATGACGGGCTCGGAGTTCCTCGAGTACCACCACGCGCTCGCGAAACTCGACGCCGGGACGCGCAAGGCCGACTGCGCCGCCGCGCTCGAACGCGTCGGGCTCGACCGCGCCGCGGGCCTGCAGCGCATCGGCAAGTACTCGCGCGGCATGCTGCAGCGGCTCGGCCTCGCGCAGGCGCTGCTCGGTGACCCGAAGCTGCTGTTCCTCGACGAACCGATCTCGGGCGTGGACCCGGCCGGAGTGCTGCTCTTCCGCAAGCTGCTCGCCGAGATGTCGTCGCAGGGCGTCACGATCCTCGTGAACTCGCACCAGCTCGCCGAAGTCGAGCGCATCTGCTCGCGCGTCGTGTTCGTGAAGAAGGGCCGCATCGAGGCCATGGAAACCGTGCGCGCCGGCGCGGCGTCCGCCCGCGTGCTGCGCGCGCGATTCGCCGCGCACGCGCCGTGGCCGCCGGCCCGCGACGGCGAAACGCCCGCCGCGCTGCTCGCGCGCATCGCGACCGAGTGCGACGCGACGTGGCTCGAGTACACCGCGCCCGACGCGCGCTTCCGGGTCCCGGACGACGCGGGCGCGACACGGCTGCTGTCCGCGCTGCTCGCCGCCGGGCTGCCGCTCATCGAGGCCGCGCCGGACGAAGGCCGGCTGGAGCGGTTGTTCGCTCCCGGTGCGGAGGTGCGCTCGTGAACCCGACCCTGATGCTGAACTTCACGCGCAACCGCGTGCAGAGCCCCATGCGGCTCATGCTGTTCTTCCTCGCGTTCGTCCCGCCCATCGTGATGGCACTGATCGCGCGGTCGCTGCAGCCCGTGCAGGCGGGCTCGGCCGTGTTCGCGCTCATCTTCACCGCCGGCGCGGTGGGCCAGGACGTCTCCTCCGGCGTGCTCCAGCTGCTGTTCGCCCGCCCGGTCGGGCGCCGCGAGTACATCCTCAGCCGCTGGGCGGCCGGCGGCCTGATCGGCGCCGTGCTCGGGATCTCCCAGCTCCTGCTCGCCTCGTTGGTCGTGCTGTCCCGCGGCGCCGCCCCGGATCCTTCGACGCTCCTGCGGCTCGTACTGGAGAACGCGCTCGGCGGGTTCGGCACGGCGGCCGTGATGGTGATGTTGTCCACGCTCGTGGGCGGCCTCGGTGACGTGGCCCTCTGGGTCTTCGGCCTCATGAGCACGCAGATCCTAGCAGTGGGACTGGCTGCGCAAGGCGGCCGACGAGTTGCGCGCGTTCCTGCAGCCCGAACTCCCGCTCGGCTGGCTGTCCGGCATGGGCAGCTTCGACGTGGCGGTCGTCCTCCGGTTCTTCCTCGCGATCGCGCTGTCGCTGGCGATCGCGGTGACGGTGATGCAACGCAAGGAGCTTTCGTATGCCGCAGACTGATCCCGGCGCGCCCCAGAAACCCGCCCGCTTCGACGCCTCCTGGCTCGCGCTCATCGCGGCGGCGCTGCTGCTCGCCTACATCGCGTCGCGCGTGTGGCAGAACGATCACCCTCCCGGCCCTGGGCGATCCGCGCAGCAGGCGGAGGCGCTCGGCTGGGTCGAGATCGCCCAGGCCACGAACGTGGCGAAGCAGACCGGCAAGCCGGTGATGTACGACTTCTCGGCCGACTGGTGCCAGCCCTGCCAGATGCTCAAGCGCGAGGTGTTCGAGAATCCCGTGCACGCGAAGGCGCTCGAGGAGTCGATCGTGCCCGTGAAGGTCATCGACCGCGTGCAGGAGATGGGACAGAACCCGCCCGACATCGCGGAGCTCCAGCAGCGCTTCGCCGTGGACGGCTTCCCGACGCTCGTCGTGGTGGACCCCGCGAGCGGCCGCGCGGTGAAGACCGTGGGCTTCATGGGCGCCGAGGAAACGGTCGCGTGGGCGAAGCAGGCCGCGAACACCGTGCGGCTCGGCGTGAACCCGGACGGAACGCCGGTGCGTTAGGACGCGGGCGGCGGACGGGCGCTCAGCGCGCTCCCGCCAGCGCCAGTTCCGGCAGGCCGCCACGCGCGAAGCGGCGGATCGCGCCGGCGAGCGCGTGCGGGCGGTCGAGCATGACGAAGTGCCCCGTACCCTCGAGCCGCAACGGCTCGGCGGACGTCAGTCCCGCATAGCCGAGCGAGTCCGCGCACGCGGGCCAGAGTTCGTCGGTGGGCCAGGAACGGTCGCTCAGCACGACGAGCAGCGGGACGCGCAGTTCGTGCGCGCTCCCCGAAAGGTCGGTGGTCATCGCGATCCGCACCCAGGCACGCATGGTCGCGGGCTCCATCATCACGGCCTCGCGCGCGAGGGCCGCGCCCTGCGCGGAGTCGCGGCCGAACGAGCCGTACACGGCCTCGAGCGTCGCGGTGTAGTCCGAATCGAGCGAGGCGAGCAGCGCGGCGCGATCTTCGGGACCGAGCTGCGGGCGCAGCGCGGTCTCGACGAGCACCAGCCCGCGCACGCGGGCCGGCGCACGCAGCGCCTCGGCGGCGGCGACCAGTCCGCCGACCGAGTGCCCGACGAGCACGACGGGCTCGTCACCGTACTCGGCGATCTGCCGGTCGAGCGCGAGTGCGGCGTCGTCGAGCGCGAGCTGCGGTGGCATCGCCGCGAGTCCGTGTCCCGGCAACTCCGCGAGCACGACCCGGTGATCGCGCGCGAGATCACGCGCGACGGCGAGCCAGTGCGTGGCGCGGCTGCCGAGTCCGTGCACGAGCACGATCGTCGGCCCGCGCCCGAACGCACCGAGCGCGTGCGACGGCATGGAGGATCCGGGGTCGCGCGACAGGAGGAGTGCGAGCGCGACCGCGACGACCAGCAGGAGGGAATAGTGGCTTCGGCGCATGAAGGAGTGCCGCCGGCGACGGAATGCCCCGGCGACACGGGCGTTATCGGCCGCCGCGCGCCGGCACTTGGGCGGCAATTCCAGGCCCTCGGCCACTTGGGGCTTCGGCAACGGAGTGCCCCGGCATACAATGGCGTCCCCTCATTCACGCCGTGCTTCCCGAGGTGGCCCACATGTCGTACCGGCGCATCGCCGGAACGCTGATCGAACAACTCGTGGTCGCCGCCGTTCTCGCGCTGTGCCGCATGGCCGCGTGGGAATGGCTCGACCCGGGCATGCTGCCTCCCATCTCGCCGGTGGCGGGCCTCGCGATGGGCGTGCTGCTGCTGCGCGGCACGCGCCTGTGGCCCGCCCTGCTCGTGGGCGGCGCGCTCGGCGCCTGGCCCCACTTCGGCGTCGGCATGTACGCCTTCGGCGCCGGGCTCGCGCTGACGGTGCAGAGCCTGCTCGCGACGCTGCTGCTGCGTCGCTGGCCACGGTTCCGCAACACCGTCACGAGCACCTCGGACATCGTCGGCATCGTGCTGTGCACGATCGCCGGCAGCATCCCCACCGCCGTCACGGCGGCGCCGATGCTGCAGATCAGTTCGCCGGGCCTGCGCATGTCGGTCGCCTACGTGTTCGTGTACTACCTCATGAGCCAGGCGATCGGCGTGCTTTCGATCACCCCGGCCATGCTCGCGCTGGCGGCGCGCGACCGGAAGGACCGCGCGTGGTTCACGCCCCGCCGGATCGAAACCCTGCTGCTCGCGCTCGCGGTCGTCGTCGGCGGCACGTTCACGCTGCTCGCCGGAACGCACTCCGGCACCCAGCTGCGCGTCCTGCTCATGGTGATCTCGCCGCTCTTCATGTGGGCGGCGCTGCGCGGCAGCCCGTCGGTGGCGCTGGCCCTTCCGGGGCTCGTGATGCTCGTCGCCTCGTTCGGCGACGCGCACAGCCTCGGCCTGTTCGGACGCTCGCACTTCCCGTACGACGCGCGCGGCATTCAGGCGATCGGCGGCGCGCTCACGCTGTTCACCGCGCTGCTCGTGGCGAACGAATGCAGCCACCGCAGCGCGCTGCGCGAGGTGAGCGCGCGCGAAGCCCGGTTGCAGCGCGTGCTCTCGGGCAGCAACGACGGCTTCTGGGAATGGAACGTGAGCTCCGGCGAGCTCGACATCTCCGAGCGCGTGGCCGCGATGCTCGGCCTGCCGCTCGCCGAGTGCCCGCGCTTCCTCGCGGACTACCTCACCTACGTGCATCCCGACGACGCCGCGCACGTCGTGCGCGCGATGCAGTCGCAGTGGTCCGGCGCCGCCGCGCACCACACGCAGGAGTACCGGCTGCGCCACCGCGCGGGGCACTGGGTGTGGGTGCAGAGCCGCGGCCGCGTCGCCGAACGCGATGCGAACGGCCACCCGGTGCGCATCTCGGGCACGGCATCGGACGTGACCGAACAGAAGCAGGCCGAACTGGCGCTGCGCGCGAGCCAGGAGCTGTTCACGAGCTTCATGCGTTACAGCCCGGCGCCCGCGTTCATCTTCGACGGCGAAAGCCGGCTCGTGTACGTGAACCGCGCCTACGAAGAGGCGATCTGGGGCGACGACGTGCCCGATTGGCGCGGCAAGTCGGTGACCGAGCTGTTCCCGTCCGCCGTCGCCGAGGAGTACCGCGCGTCCGACCGCTTCGTGTTCGAGGAAGGACGCTCGACGGTCGTCGAGCAGAACGTGCCCGCATGCGGCGGCATGCGCGTGTGGCTGACCGTGAAGTTCCCGCTCCACGATCACGCCGGCGCCGTGCACGTGGGCGCCATGGCGCTCGACATCACCGACCGCCGCAACGCCGAGGAGCAGCGGCGCGCGCTCGAGGCCCGCAGCACGGAAGCGCAGAAGCTCGAGAGCCTCGGCCTGCTCGCGGGCGGCGTCGCGCACGATTTCAACAACATCCTCACGAGCATCCTCGGCCACGCGGACCTCGCCCGCACGGCCGTCCCCGCGGGATCCTCCGTGCGCGAGTCGCTCGAGCAGATCGTGGTCGGCGCGCGCAGCGCCGCCGAACTCACGCGCCAGATGCTCGCGTACGCGGGCCGCGGCTCGCTCACGAGGCGGCCACTGGTCCTGAGCGAGACGATCGCCGAGATGGGCCAGCTGCTGCAGGTCTCGATCGGCAAGCGCACGACGCTGCACTACGACTTCGCCCCCGGCGTGCCCGCGATCGAGGGCGACGAGGCGCAGCTGCGGCAGGTCGTGATGAACCTGATCCTGAACGCGTCCGAGGCGATCGGCGACGGGAGCGGCGCGATCACGGTCGGCCTGCGCGCGCGCACGCTCACTCGCGAGGCGCTCGCGTCCCGATGGACGACCGACGACCTCGCGCCCGGCGACTACGTCGAGTTCGAGGTGCGCGACACGGGCGCGGGCATGAACGACGAGACGCTCGCGCGCATCTTCGATCCGTTCTTCTCGACCAAGTTCACCGGGCGAGGGCTCGGACTCGCCGCCGTGCTCGGCATCGTGCGCGCGCATCGCGGCACCGTGCACGTCGAGAGCGCGGTCGGCCGCGGCACCGCTTTCCGCGTGGTGCTGCCCGCGTGCCGCCGCGCGGTGCCCGCGCCGGTCGTGCCGAACGCCGCGCAGGAATGGCGCGCGCACGGCGTGGCGCTGCTCGTGGACGACGAGGAGAGCGTGCGCCGCCTCGCGAACGCGATGCTCGTGCGGATCGGCTTCGAAGAGGTGATCGTCGCGAACGGCGGACGCGACGGCATCGAGCGATTCCGCGAGCGCGCGGACGACATCCGCGTCGTGCTGCTCGACGTGACCATGCCCGACATGGACGGCGAAGCGGTGCTCGCCGCGATCCGCGAGCTCCGCCCCGACGCGAAGGTGATCCTGTCGAGCGGCTACAGCGCGCCGCCCCCGCGCGGCCGCGACGACGTGCGCGCGGACGGCTTCCTCGGCAAGCCCTACCGGCTGGAGGAGCTGACCCGCACCGTGCGCGACGCGCTCGAGCGCGTCACCGCCTGACGCGCGTCACTTCCCGCCGACGCGCGAATCGGCGAACCGCGACACCACCGCCGCGAGCGAGTCGGGCTGGTCCTTCATGACGAGCAGGCCCGAGTTCGCGATGCGCTGCGGCACCGCGATCGTGCTGTCCTCGTAGCCCGCCGCCTTCGCGAGCGTGCCCCACGCCGTCCCGCTCTTCCACATGCGCTCGCTGAACACGAGGGCCGGCGGCGCGGGCAGCATCTTGAGGTTGCGGTTCGCGTCCACGGTGAAGAGCGTGCGCAGGTACGACTTCACCGTCGCCGGCGGCGCCGCCGACATCGCGGCGAACAGCTTCGCGCTCTCGACCGAATCCCGGCCCATGCGCGAGAACGCCATCTGCAGGAACGTCGAATAGTTGTCGTCCATGAAGCGCGTGACCTGCGCCATCTCCTGCTCGCCGACCGGCAGCGGCGACTTGATCTGCGTGTCGATCAGCATGAGGCCGCGCGAGTGTTCCGGATGCGCGGAGACCGCCATGAGCGCGACGAGGCCGCCGAGACCCTGGCCGACGACGATCGTGCTCTCGGCCTTCTGGCGCGCGATGACCGCGTCCACCTGCGCCGCGACCGCTTCGAGCGAGAACGGATCGGGCAGCGCGCTGGTGCCGTGGCCCGGCAGGTCCACGAGGACGACGCGGTAGCGCCCGAGCAGCTTGCGCGCGGTCGGCATCCAGTCCATGCGCGCGGAGCCCAGCGAGTGCAGGAAGACGATCGTGGTGCCACGGCCGAGTTCCGTGGTCTGCGGCGCGGCCGGCGTGTCGGCGTGCACGAGCCCGGTGGCGGCGACGGCCGCCAGGGTGAGCGCGGCGAGCGAGAGGCGAAGCAGGCGCATGGGTCCCTCCGTTGGGCTCGCCGGCCGGGGGAACGGCGGCGAGGAATGCTGCGGGTCGCCGCGCAATGTAGTCCCGCACCGGCGGCGGAGGCCAGCGGGCGGGCGGCGGCCGCGTGGCGGCCGCGTGGTGCCGGCGCTCAGCGCCGCTCGAACACCGACAGGTACGCGCGCCAGGGCCCGATCGCGTCCTCGTACTGCTTCGCCATGACGCGCGCGACCTGGACGACGTGCCCGAGATCGTGCGCCACCCACGTGGCGAGCAGCTGGCGCAGCGTGACCGCGCCGAACTCCGGATGCTCGCCCTCGAGCGCGAGCTGCTCTTCGCCGAGCCGCCACGACGCGAGCGTCTCGAGGTTCTCCGCGCGCAGCCGCGCGAACTCCGCGAGCAGTTCGGCGAGCGACTTGCCCTCGCTGTCGCGGAACTGCGCCAGGCGGTCGTACGGCGCGAAGCGGCGCTGCTCGCCCTGCGCGAGGATGATCCGGGCGCGCGGGATCCAGTCCGTGCGCTCGCCGTGGATCAGGTGCCCGACGACGACGTACGGGCTCCAGGTGCCGGGCCCTTCGGTGGCGTCCGTCCACGCGGGCGAAAGGCCGCCGAGCATCTGCTCGAGCGTGCGCGGCGTGCGTTCGAGGACTTCGGTCGCGGTGGCGAGGTCGAACTGCATCAGGTGAGCTCCGGGGGTGTCTGGTGCGCGGCCGCGGAAGGTGGCGGCAGCCTAGTTCCCCCGGGGCGGGCCATGCCAGCCGCGCTCACCCGAAGATCCTTCGCACCCGCGTCATTCGCGGCCCGAACGCTCGAAGACGGGTACCCGAAAGTTCTTCTTGCCTTACTGCACATGCGTGCAGTAACGTGCCGCGCACGCGGTCGGCAGCCCCTCGCCGCCGCGGGATCCCCCGAGATCCCCGAGCAGATGCAGAACCTCGAGCTTCCATGCGCAGCGAACACCTCGACGAACCCGTCTCCGTACGCGCCGACTTTCACGGCGGCACCGTCACTCCCGTGGCTTTTCGCCGGCGCGGCCGCGAGCACCGCGTCCGCCGGGTGAACACCCGCTGGATCGATCGGGCCGGCAAACATCCTCGCTTCTACTTCTCGGTCACCGACGAGAACGGCGACGTCTACCAGTTGCAGCTGCAGGCCGGTGACCTGCTGTGGTGGCTCGACACCGTTTCACTGGAGGGCTGACGCCCACCAGGTCTTCGCATTCGGTCGCGGCGCCGGGCGGCGCGCAGGACGCGCCTCGCCCTTCGGCCACGATCCAGGCACCCGTGACGCCGTGACGAGGCGCCGCGATCGAGTGCGGAGACGGCAACCAGATTGCGGGCGCGGGTGCGCCCGGCGCCGGCATCGCGGGGATGGCCGGGTCAGCCAGCGCAGCCCGCCCGCAGGACGTTCGAAGCAACACCTGAGCAGTACGCGGCACGAAACGCGAAGCGCGCGGCACCGCGCGGAGGTTTCGCCGCGAAAGATGGTGCGTACCTCGCGTGCATGCGAGTGCTCCGGCGGCGGTGCATTCCCTTGACCGCCGGCAGGGCGCCCGTGCAGGCTCCGCGGCCTTGAGTGCGTGCCGCGACGCCCCCTCGCGATTCCCCGCGCGTCGGCAGGTCGCGGCGTGCCGGGGAGGGTACGGCGATCCACCGCGACTACAGTCCATCCGGGATCTTCGCGCTGCGCACGCCGCTGCTGCCCTTCTCCACGCTCGAAGCGTGGGGCGCGGGGCTGACGTGCGCGACGCGACCGGACGACGAAGCCGCATGGCGCCGCGACCGCGAGACGGCGCGCGAACGCCTGCGCGCGTGGATCGCGCACGCCACGGTCCGCGAGGCGGTCTGGCTCGCCTCGCCGTCGCTCGACGATCGCGTGAGCGCGTGGCTCGCCGCGCCCGACGCGGAAGCGGGCGTCGAGGCGGGACTGGTCAAATACGTCTCGCGCATGGCGGCGCGTCCCACGCCGTTCGGGGCGTTCGCCTCGAGCAGCACGGGGCGCATCGCCGACGCGACGTGCCTGACGCTGCCGCCGCGCGCCGAAGCCGTGCGCCACACGCGGCTCGACATGGACTTCCTCAGCGCGCTCGTCGCGCGGCTGGGCGAGGACGCGCACGTGCCGCACTCCCCCAACTCGAGCCTGCACCGCGCGGGCGACTCGCTGCGCTACGCCGAGGCGCGCGTCACGAACGGCACGCGCGGCTACTTCCTCGTGCGCGTGGACGCCAACGAAGCGATCGACCTCGCGCTGGCCGCCGCCGCGGGCGGCGCGACGCTCGACGCGATCGCCGGCGCGCTCGTGGGCGACGGCATCACGCACGAGGACGCGCTCGCGTTCGTGCACCAGCTGGTGGACGCGCAGGTGCTCGTGCCGGACCTGGGCCCGGTCGTGACCGGCCCGGACGCGCTCGAGGACCTGGCCGCACGCCTCGAACGGCACGTGCCCACGCATCCGCTGCGCGCGGCACTGGCCGAAGCGCGCAAGGCGCTCATGGCGCTCGATGCGCGCGGGCTCGGCGCCACACCCGACGAGTACACGCGATTCTCGGAACGGCTCGAAATACTCGCGAGCACCGATCGCGCACGGCTCTTCCAGGTGGACGTGCACCGTCCGGCGCCGCAGGTGACGCTGGACGACGCGCTCGTGGACGAACTGCTGCGCGCGTCCGACCTGCTCGTCGGCGTGTTCATGAAGGGCCGGACGGACTCGCTCGACGAGTTCCGCCGCGCGTTCGAGGAGCGCTGGGGCGACCGCGAGGTGCCGCTCGCCGAAGCGCTCGACGAGGAGCACGGCATCGGGTTCGGCGCCGCGCAAGGGCCGGGCGCGGATCCTTCCCCGCTCGTCGCGGGGCTCGAGTTCCCGCCCACGGTCGAAGAGAACCGCCCCGACTGGGGCGAGCGCGCGCAGTTCCTGCAGTGGCGCCTCGCGCAGGCGATCGCGAACGGCGACGCCGAGCTGCGGTTCGAGCCGCGGGAGCTCGAACGCTTCCGCGACGCGAACGGCCCCGGGCTTCCGGACGCCTTCCATCTCATGGCCACGCTGCTCGCGCCGGCCGTGACGCAGGCCGCCGGGCGCGACGGCGCGCACGACGGCGCGCGCCAGAGCGCCCCGCGCGTCGTG
>JBGANH010000314.1:0-4551 GCA_044222365.1 Candidatus Eiseniibacteriota bacterium | reverse complement strand
GCGACCTGCGCGTAGTCGCGCGAGGCGCTCGAGGAAAACGTGGCGCCGATCGCCGCGAGTTCGGCGGCGAACTGCTCGGCGGTGCGCGACGACGTGCCGTCGTCCACGAGCATCGCGGTGAGCGGCGCGAGCCCGGGCAGCGAATCGGGTTCGGCGATCACGCCGGCGGGCACGAGGAGCTGCATCTGCACGATCGGCGCGCGCGAGTCGGGGAACACCGCGACGCGCAGGCCGTTCGCGAGCGTGCGCACGGCCGGCGCCGGGAAGCGCGGCGCTGGCGGCGCGGGATCGGCGGCGGGCGCCGCCGCGGGCGTGGCCGCGAACGCGCACGGAGCGGAGCCGATCAGGGCGGAAGCCGCGAGTGCGGCGGCGCAGGCGAACGTCATCGGGGAGCGCTTCACTGTCCGGCCTCCTCTCGCGGAGCGAGCCAGACGACGGCGCGCGCGGTTTCGACGAGCACCCGCTGCGCGACGCGCTGCAGGTCGGCGGGCGTGAGCGATGCGAGCTGCGCGAGGCGGCGTTCGGCGTTCGCCGGATCGCCCGCGAACACCTGCGCCTCGCCGAGCGCCTGCGCGCGGGCGCGCACGGTCTGCTGGCGGAACAGCTCGCCGGTGAGCAGCTGCGCACGGGCGCGGTCGAGCTCGTCGCCGGGAATGGGTTCGCGCGCGAGGCGGCCGACCTGGTCGAGCAGCGCGCGTTCGGCGGTGCTGGAGTCGGCGTCCCCGCCGAGCGCGGCCATCGCCCAGAACATCGAGGCTTCACGATTGGGCACGACGCCGGCCTGCGTGAGGAGCGCGGCGTGCCAGTCGTGCACGAGCGCGCCGTTCAAGCGCGACGCTTCTCCCCCGCCGAGCACCTGTGCGAGCAGCTCGAGTGCGGGCGCGTCGGGATCGGACGCCGGCGGCACGCGCCAGCCGGCGAGCAGCAGCCGCGCGGGAGTCTGTTCGCGCGCCCAGTTGCGGCGCTCCCCCGGCGCGAGTTCCTTGAGCGCGGGCGGCGTCGCCGGCGAGCCCTTGGGCAGCGTTTCGAACGTGCGGCGCACGAGCGCGAGCGTGCCCTCGGCGTCGAAGCGGCCGACGATCGTGAGCACGGCGGCGCCCGGCGCATACGCGCCCCGGCGCCACGCCTCGACGTCCTTCGCCGTCATGCGGGCGAGATCGGCGTCCGTGCCGTACAGCAGCCGTCCGTACGGGTGCCCCTCGAACAGCGTCGCGCGCAGCTGCGCGAGCGCGAGCGTGACCACGGGACGGTCGCGCCAGCCGCGCAGGTCGGCGCGCGCCGCGCGGCGTTCGGCTTCGAACGCTTCCGCGCCGTACGTGAGGCCGCCCATGCGCGCGGCCTCGAGCCGCAGCGCGAGCGGCACCGCTTCGGCGGGCACCGTCTGCCAGAAGCACGCGTAGTCGGGCGACATCTGCGTGTTCACGCTGCCGCCCTCGGCGAGGATGCGGCGCACGTGTTCACCGTCCGGCACGGTGGCCGAGCCGCGGAACATGAGGCGCTCCGCGAGGTGCGACGCGCCGGCGAGACCCGCGCGTTCGGCGCGCGTTCCGGCCGGGTACCAGACCGCGACGTCCACGGCCATCGCGGCGGAGTCGGGCGCGAGCACGACGCGCAGTCCGTTCTTGAGCGTGACGCTCGTGGGCGCGGGCGCGGCGGACGCGCGCGATGCGCCCGTCGCCACGCACAGCACGAGCCAGGCGGCCGCGAGCACGGCAGGGCCACGGAGTTTCATGCCGGGTGGATCCTTTCGGGGGATGGAATGCTGCGACTGGGGATCAGCGGATGGCGACGAGGCGGCGCGTGACGCGGTCGCCGGCGGCCTCGAAGGAGACGAAGTAGAGGCCGTTGCCGACCTCTTCGCCGGACCACGGCACGCTCGCCTCGGCGCCCGGAGTGAGCGGTCCCGACCACGGCGTCGCGACCAGGCGGCCGTTCGTGTCGTAGACACGGATCCGGCCGCTCGCCGGCGGCGCGTTCGCGGCGAGCGAGAACGTGAGCATGAGGGGCCAGCGGTCGGAGCGCATCGGGTTGGGGCCCGAGAAGCGGAACGAAAGGCGCTGGCTCACCGTGTCGGGCACGGGCAGTACGTCGCCACCCGAGCGCAGCGCGACGAGACCGTTCGGGATGCCGTAGCCGAGCAGCGTGTCGGGGTGCGTGTACTGCGACGCCGACTGGCGCAGCGCGTGGATGATCATGGTCGGCGGCCAGGTCGGACGCGCCTGCATGAGGCAGGCGGCGAGGCCCGTGGTGAGCGGGCACGAGAACGACGTGCCGCTCAGCCGGACGTAGCTGTTCGGGTTGCCGGAGGCCGAGGCGAGCAGCACGGCGACGCCCTGGGCCGCGAGATCGGGCTTGATGCGGCCGTCGTAGCTCGGACCCTTGGACGAGAAGCTCGCGCGCGTGCCGTTCGAGTCCACCGCGGCGATCGCGAGCACGCTGTCGCCGTTGGCGTCGGCAGGCGCGCCGATCTTGTACCCCGCCGCCGGATTGCTGCCGTCGTTGCCGGCCGAGTTCACCACGAGGATGCCGCGGCTCGCCGCGATCTCGGCGGCACGCGTGATGAGGGTGGTGTGGCCGTCGAGCATCGGGTACGTGAGCGTCTCGGACGGGTTGTCCATGATGTTGTAGCCGAGCGACGACGTGATGATCTTCGCACCGAGCGAATCGGCCCACTCCGCTCCCATCGCCCAGTTCACGAGTTCGCTCGTCGTCTCGGTGGCCGTGTCCTCGGTGCGCGCGAGCGCGTACGAGGCCCCGTACGCCGGCCCGACGTAGCGGCCGGGGCGGTTGCCGCCGACGCAGCTCAGCACGTACTGACCGTGCGAGAAGTCGGCGCCGAAGTTCACGGTGTCCTGGATCGAGTAGTCGCCCTCGACGAAGTCGCGAATGTGGCCCGGCGGCACCGAGATCAGACGCGTCGCCTCGTGTTTCTTGTAGTAGTTGAATCCCGCGTCCAGCACGGCGATGAGGATGCCGGTGCCGATGTAACCCGAGTCGTGCATGGCGGGCACGCCGAGGCGCGCGAGCTGCGTCGCCGTCTGGCCGTAGGCGACCTGCGTGTTCGCCGCCGTGAACGCTCCGGCCGGCGCGTCGGGAAACACGAGCTCCTCGGCGGGCACGAGCGGCTCCCGGCGCTTCGCGACGGGCGCCGGCGCGATCTGGCGCACGAACGAGAAGTTCGCGAGGTTCGCGAGCGCCTCACCGGAGACGCGGAGCGCGACGCCGTTGAGCCAGCGCGACTGACCGTACGGCGCGTAGCCGAGCGCGCGCAGCGATTCGACGTACGACGGCTCGAGCGGCAGGTCGAGGTAGTCCACGATCGGCGTGACGCCGGCCCATTCGCGGCGGGCGCGATTGGCGGGCGAGAGGTTGCGCTCCGCCTCCGCGAGTCGCGCGGCGAGATCGATGGGCCCCTGCTCGCCCTTGTCGGTGAACTCCACCCACACGCTCACGGGTTCGGTACCGGCGGCGAGCGCACCGTTCAGGCGCGGGTCGAGCTTCGCGGAAGCCGCGTGGGCCGCGTGGGCCGCGTTCGCGGACACGACGGCGAGCAGGAGTGCGAGGGCGATCCGGCGAAGGGGCGACTGCTTCACGAGGCGTCTCTCCCGAGGGTCATCCGGCGATTCCGGCGGTGCGTCCGAAAGGCCCGCACTGGGTGTATCGGCCACTCATTCTACAGGGACGACGCCGGGAAAAAGGCCAGAAAAACGTCAGGGCCCGCCGGTGGGCGGGCCCTGGTCACTGCGATCGCCGCGGTCAGCGGATGATCACCATGCGGTTCTGGAAGGCGAACTCCCGGCCGCCCACGTTCGACTCGACGCGGTAGATGTAGATCCCCGACGCCACCTGCTGGTTCGCGCCCGAGCGCAGGTCCCAGCGCTCGAAGTCGCGCACCGAATCGCTGTGGTGCAGTTCCCGCACGAGGTCGCCCGCCACCGTGTAGATCTTGATGGTCGCGGTGCTCGGCAGGTTGATGAAGTGCACTTCATTCGCGCCGGACGGATCCCAGACTTCGCCGCCGCGGTAGGGATTCGGAACGACCCCGACGCGCTCGAGATTCGCGGTCGGCCCGCCCGTCGGCTCGACCGGCCCGGCGAGATTGCGGAGCTTGTGGTTCAGGTTCGGGCAGGTGTTGCGATCACCGTAGGTGCCGCAGCGCGCGAAGTCGTCGAGCGTGTCGGGCACGAACAGGTCTTCGTAGTCCTGGTCCGTCGTGTTCAGCTTCTCGTAGGTGATCGAGTACCACGTCTTGAAACCGTCGTGCGGCCCCGGAGGTGCGATCAGCGCGAACACCGAGTCGCCCGGTGAGAGGCAGCGGCCGGTGTGGTTCGGACCGTCCGTTCGGCGGCAGACCTTCTGCCACGAACCGTTCGAGTCCGGGTCCACGAACGTGACGACGCTGTCGTGCACGATCGTGTTCCTGCAGAGCAGGTTCACGCCTTGCGCGTCCACACGCGAGAACGACCACGTGAGTTCGCTGCCGGGATTGATCGAGAAGCGGCGCACGAGCACGGCGTAGTTCGTGTCGGGCGAGTTGATCATGCGATAGAT
>JBGANH010000313.1:0-4616 GCA_044222365.1 Candidatus Eiseniibacteriota bacterium | reverse complement strand
CCGGGCGTGGACGAACCCACTCTCGCCGCGGGGCAGTTCCAGCGCGGCGACCGCGTCCGGGCGATCGCGTTGCTGCCGGACGGCCGGCGTGAGGAGAGCGCCGACGTCGTGATCGAGAACTCACCCCCGCGGCTCGCGCGGGTGAACGTCGTCAACGCCGGCGGTGCGCTCGAGGCCTCCGTCGAGGCCGTGGACCCCGACGGGGACGCGACCTCGGTCTCGTACCAGTGGTACCGCAACGGGAAGCCGGTGGCGGGCGCGAACGGTGCGCGCTACTCGGCGAGCACCGCGTCCTTCGGCGACGAGGTCGTGGTCGAGGTCGTGGCGCGCGACGGCGAATCCTCGTCCGCTCCGCTCCGCGCGGACCCTGCGGCACTCGACAACCGCGCCCCGATGTTCTCCTCGAACCCCGCGCATCCTGCGCCGGACCAGGCGGTCTATCGCTACCAGGTCGCCGCGAACGACGCGGACGGGGACGCGATCACGTACCGGTTGGTGAGCGGTCCTCCCGGCATGACGGTGACGTCCTCCGGCGCCCTCGAGTGGCCGTTGCCTCCGATGGCCGACCGCAAGGGCGAGTACCGCGTCGTGCTGCAGGCTTCCGACGGGAAGGGCGGCGACGTCACGCAGGAGTTCACGCTGCGGCTCGGCATGCCCAAGCGCGCGAACTGAACCGAGGCGGATGCAGACGAAGGGGGCGCCGGTTCCGTACCGGCGCCCCCTTCGGCGTGCCCGGACGCCTTCATCCGGCCGTGCTCGAACTTGAGCCCCACTCGAGTGCCCCCCTATCCTGCGTCGTCCCGCACCCCACACCGGAGGACGCATGGCGATCGAGTCGCTCAGCGAAGAACAGGTCCGCAGCTGGACGCGCGCACAGAAGGACCGATGGTGGCTCCAGAACGTCTATCGCGGCGACATGCCGCAGCTGACGTTCCGCGCCGCGGTCACCGGGTTCATCCTCGGCGGGCTGCTGAGCGCGACGAATCTCTACGTCGGGGCCATGACGGGCTGGTCCCTCGGGGTCGGGCTGACTTCCGTGATCCTGTCGTTCGCGATGTTCCGCGTCTTCGCGCGGTTGGGCGCGAAGGACATGACCGTGCTCGAGAACAACGCGACGCAGTCGGTCGCCACGGCGGCGGGCTACATGACCGGACCGCTCATCTCCGGCATGGCCGCGTACATGTGGATCGAGAACAAGCCGATGCCGTGGCTTCCCATGCTCGGGTTCAACGTGGTGCTGTCGCTGCTCGGCGTGCTCGTGGCGTTCCCGATGAAGCGCCTCTTCATCAACGACGAGCAGCAGCCGTTCCCGCAGGGCCGCGCCTGCGGCGTCGTGCTCGACACGCTCTATTCGGCCGACGCGGCGATCGGGCTGTTCAAGGCACGCGCACTGGGCTGGGCCGCCGCGATCGCCGGGACGATCACTTTCGTCTCCGGCGAGAACTACATGAAGTGGATCCAGGAGCGGCTGCTGGGCCGGGAACACGCCTGGAAACTGCCACGCGAACTCGACGCCTGGTACTACGACCTCGTGGAGAAGGGCTCGGCCCAGGTGATCCGGCTCGCGAACGTGGACATCCGTCAGCTCGGCCTGCGGCCCGCGCTCGACTTCGCCATGTTCGGCGCCGGCGGCCTCATGGGCATCCGCACGGCGAGCAGCATGATGCTCGGCATGGTCGTCAACTTCGTGATCCTCGTGCCGTGGATGATCACGCTCGGCGAGATCCTGCCGAAGTCGGGCTCGGTCGCCGAGGGCACGGCAGTCTTCGGCCGCGTGCACGTCGTGAACTCCTGGTCGCTGTGGTGGGGCATCGCGATCATGGTCACCGCGTCGCTGGTCTCGCTGTTCGCGAAGCCGCAGATCTTCGTGGACGCCTTCCGCATGCTCACGCGCCGGCGCACGAGCGCCGCATCCGCCTCGACCGCGGCGTCCGAGCCGGACGTGCTCGCGGACATCGAGCTGCCGCTCTGGATCTCGTACGCCGGCATCCCCGTGGTGGGCGGCATCGGCGTGTGGATGGCGTGGTACTGGTTCGGCGTGCACCCGCTCTTCGGCGCGCTCGCCATCCCCCTCATCGTGCTGCTCACGCTCATCGCCGCACGCAGCACCGCCATGACGAGCATCACGCCGACGGGTGCGCTGTCGAAGATCCCGCAGTTCACCTTCGGCGCCATGGACCCGACGCATCCGCCGACCAACCTCATGACGGGCGTCATGTGCGTCGAGGTGTCGTCGAACGCGTCCAACCTGCTCATGGACATCAAGCCGGGCTACATGCTCGGTGCGAAGCCGCGCCAGCAGGCGGTCGGGCACGCGATCGGCATCTTCGCCGGAGCACTCGCGTCCACCCCGCTCTTTTACCTGCTCTTCCTGTCCGAGTGGAAGCCGGGGATGAACCTTCAGTCGGTGATGGCGCCCGAGGGCGGGCAGTTCAGCTTTCCCTCCGCCGTGCAGTGGAAGGGCGTCTCCGAACTCGTCACCTCGATCTTCGCGCCGGGCGGCCACGGCACGCTGCTCACGGGCTCGATCCTCACCTCGATGATCGTCGCCGCCGTGGTCGGCCTCGTGTTCGAGATCGCGCGCATCGTGACCAAGAACCGCTTCCCGCTGAGCCCGCTCGCGATCGGCCTCGGCGTGCTGGTGCCGCCGGATTCCGTCATCGCCATGTTCGCGGGCGCCTCGTTCTTCGCGATCATGGACGCGATCTACGGCCGCAAGCGCGAATCCTTCGGGCACAAGCTCTGGCTGCAGACGCACGAGCCGATCTGCGCGGGCCTCGTCGCGGGCGCCGCGCTCGTCGGCATCGGCGACACGATGATCAAGGTGTTCGTGCTCAAGTGATCTCCGGGAGCGGGCGCGTGTCGAGAGCGTGACGAATCGCATGCGCGTCCCGCGGCATCTGTGGGAGTGTCCGCGCAGTCCATCCCGTGACGCCGTCCCGTTTCGCCGGAGGAAACATGTCGATCCGCCCCGTTCGCCGCATCGTCGAAGCCACGCCCACCGTCGAAGGCGCCGGCGTGAAGCTGCGCCGCGCATTCGGGTTCGGTGACACCGGCGAGACCGATCCCTTCCTGCTGTTCGACGACTTCCGCAACGACGTGCCCGCGGATTTCATGGCCGGGTTCCCCTGGCATCCGCACCGCGGCATCGAAACGATCACGTACGTGCTCGCGGGCTCCGTCACGCATGCCGACAGCCTCGGCAACGAAGGGCTGCTCGGTGCGGGCGACGTGCAGTGGATGACCGCCGGACGCGGCATCATGCATCAGGAAATGCCCAAGGGAGACACGCACGGCCGCATGCACGGCTTCCAGCTGTGGGCGAACCTGCCTTCCTCGCTCAAGATGACGGCGCCCCGCTACCAGGACGTCGCCGCGAAGGACATTCCCGAGGTGACGGACGACGACGGTACGCGCGTGCGTGTCATCGTCGGCGAATTCTGGGGCAAGAGGGGCCCCGTGGACGGCATCGCCGCCGAGCCGCAGTACGTGGACGTCTGGGTGCCGCCAGGCAGGCGCAAGACGCTGCCCATCGACACGCGCCGGAACGCCTTCGCCTACGTCTTCGAGGGCAGCGGCACGTTCCGGGACTCTTCCGCACCGCTCGGCGTGCTGCACGAGGTGCAGCAGGACGGCGACGAAGTCGTGGTGCGCGAGCAGGCCGGCGACCGCAACCTCGTGATGTTCGGCTCGGGCGACGAGATCGTCGTCCAGGCCGGCGAGAAGGGCATCCGCTTCCTGCTGTGCTCGGGACGCCCCATCGAAGAACCCGTCGCGTGGTACGGCCCGATCGTAATGAACACGAACGACGAGCTGCGGCAGGCCATCACGGAGCTGCGCTCCGGGACGTTCATCCGGCCGGAGTGACCGCCGCGGGCGACAGCAACCACTGGAGTGCCTCGGCGGCCGTGTAGCTCGAGCGGCCGTCGAGGAACCGCCCGAGCCGAACGAGTTCGTCACCGCTCGTGACGAGCGGGGGCTCGGCGGGACCGTCCTTGCGCTCCTGCGGCTGGCCGATCGTCGAGAGCAGGGCGTTGCAGAGACACTTGCGCCCCACGGTCTCCTCGATCGCGCCACCCTTCGCCACGAACTCCGCCTCGGGCTCGCTGGGGCAGCGATAGCCCACGCGGCCGTTCGGCATCGAGTACGCGACGCGGAGGTAGCCGAGATCGCAGACGCGCTTGCGGCTGACCTGGGTCGAGGGATCCCCCGCCCACTGGACGACTTTGAATGGGAAGCCGGTCGGCGAGGCGAGGGCGTCCGTCTTCACGTCCGCTTTGCCTTCGACGACCGCGGCGAGCACCGAGCGCTTCAGCTCGGCCGTAATGCCCGACTCGTCGCAGTAGGCGAAGAGCGTCCCGACCTGGATGCCCTGGGCGCCGAGCGAGCGGGCGTGCGCGAGACCCTCCGGCGTACCGGTACCTCCCGCGATCCAGAACGGCAGGCCGAGTTCGGCGATCTTCGAGAAGTCCGCCTCGTCGCGCTCGCCGTACACCGGCTCCCCGCGATCGTTGAGCTTGAGCTCGCCGCGCGGCGGCGCGTTGTGCCCGCCCGCGGTCGGGCCCTCGACCACGAACCCGTCCACGCGGCCGTCGGCCTTGCGCACGAGCATGGTC
>JBGANH010000312.1:0-4639 GCA_044222365.1 Candidatus Eiseniibacteriota bacterium | reverse complement strand
GGCATCGCTCAGCGTGTCACGCCAGGCGTCGTAGGTCGCGCTCATGCCCGTCGCGTCCGCCGGATGCGTGTAGCGGAAGGCCGCCACGTCCACCATGAGCGGGCGGTCGAGCGACATGCTGAGCGCCTTGCGCACGCGCACGTCGTCGAACGGCGCGCGTGTCGTGTTCGCGTACAGGTAGACGACGCCGGCGGTGAGCGGGAACCAGTAGGCGTGATGCTCGGGGTCGCGCTTCACGAACACGCGCTCGATGGCGGGAATGAAGTTGCCCGCCCACTCGATCTCGTCGAACACGAGCGCGAGGTTCGCACGGTCGTTGGACGGATAGGCCGGGAAGCGCAACGCGCGGATGGCGGGTTTGCCCTTCTGCCAGTAGTGCGGATTGCGGCCGAGTTCGTAGATCTGGTCGCGGAACACGTTCACTTCCGTGAACGGGCCGGTCGCCACGGGATGCTCGTTCGCGAACGTCACCGGATCGGCGACGTCCTTCCAGACGTGCTCGGGCACGATCTGCTGCGCGGCGATCTCGTCGAAGCCGGGAATGAACACGCGCTGGAACGTGAAGTCCACCGTGCGGGCGTCGCGCGCGGTCACGCCCGAGACGAAGCCCCAGACGCCGCGGCGGTCGAGCGCGGGGAAGCGCTTGATCAGCCGGAACGTGAACTCGACGTCCTTCGCCGAGAACGGCCGGCCGTCGGACCACAGCACGCCGTCGCGCGTCGTCACGCGCAGCGTGCGGTTGCCGTCACGCCACTCGTACGCGGTGGCGAGCCAGGGCACCTGCACGGATTGGATGCTGTTGAACACGAACAGCGGCTCGTACACGCCCGCGAGCGTGGGCCATCGCGAAGCGGCGGCGGGCGTGAGCGGGTTGAAGTTGCGTACCCAGCTCGAGAGCTGCTCCTGCGAGACGACGAGCACGTCGTTCGGAAGTTCCTTCTTCGGCGGCGCGCAAGCGGGCAGCGTGGCCGACGCGATCGCGCCCGCCAGCACGGCCGCCGTCGTCCACGCGGACGCGAGGCCGCGCAGCCGGGCGCGGAACATCAGGACTTGGCCTGATACACGCGGACGTAGTCCACGAGCATCGTCTGGGGGAACACCGTCGAGCCGTCCGGCGCGCCGACGTAGTTCCCGCCGACGGCGACGTTCAGGATGATGAAGAACGGATGCTCGAACACCCAGCGCCCGCCCGGCGGCACGTCGGAGGCCGTGCGCGTCTGGTACGGCACGTCGTCGATCAGCCAGGTGACCTTGCCCGTTTCCCACTCGACCGCGAACACGTGCCACGTGCCCGCGAACGTGCCGGTCGGAAGCGTGTACGTGTTCGTGAGCGCGCCGCCGCCCGAGTAGCCGGGGCCGTGCAGGCTGCCGGTCGCCTTCGTGGGCTGCTGGCCGCGGTACTCCATGATGTCGATCTCGCCGCAGGCCGGCCAGCCGGCCGAACCGATGTCGTTGCCGAGAAGCCAGAACGCGGGCCAGATGCCCTGCCCGACGGGCAGCATGATGCGCGCCTCGAAGCGGCCCTTCGCCTGTGCGAACTGCGTCTTCGTCTGGATGCGCGCGGACGTGTAGTTGCTGCCGAGCCAGCTCTCCTGCCGCGCGACGATGCGCAGGTGGCCGGAGCCGTCGAGCGAGCAGTTCTCGGGGCGGTTCGTGTCGTACTCGAGCTGCGAGTTGCCCCAGTCGGTGCCGATGTCGAAGCCCCAGCGTGAGGCGCTCGGCGACGTGCCGGCGGGGCCGTCGAACTCGTCCTGCCAGGTGATCGAACGGTTGACCGGAGGCTGCGTGGTCTGCGGCACGAGCGGATCGGAGACACAGCCCAGGATCGCGCACACGGCGGCGGCGCCGGCGAGCACCGCGAGGAAACGCTTCATCGAGCCACCTTGGCCGCGGCGGGCGCGGCCGGGAAGAGTCGGGGATTGGCGAGCGCCTCCTTGAGCACGAGGCTCGCGGCGCCCACGGCGACGGTCTGCGGCCCGAGTTCGCTCATCAGGATGGACGAGGCCGCGCCCGAGTTGACGCGCGTGCGCTGCCCGACCGTTTCGCGCAGCGGCTCGAGGAAGCGGTCGCCGAGCTGGGTGATGCCGCCGCCGACGATGACGACCGACGGGTTCATGAGGTTGAGCATGCCGGCGATCGCGATGCCGAGGTACTCGGCGGCGTCGCGTACGACGCGCGTGGCGAGCTGGTCGCCCGCGAGCGCGGCCGCCTCGATCGCCTCGAGGGTCATGCGGTCCTTCGACAGCGAACTCGCCGGGTATTCCGGCAGGAGCGCCACCGCGCGCTTCACGAGCGCGGGCGAGCCGACGTGCGTCGCGAGGCAGCCGCGCAGGCCGCACACGCACGGCTCACCGTTCGGATCGATGGACATGTGGCCGATTTCGCCGGCGAAACCCGTGGCGCCGCGGTACACCTCGCCGTCGATCACGTGGCCCGAGCCGACGCCCGTGCCCACCTTCACGTACGCGAAGTGATGCACGCCGCGGCCGGCGCCCCACCAGTGCTCGGCGAGCGCGCCGAGGTTCGCGTCGTTGTCCACCATGACCGGCACGCCGTAGCGCTCACCCAGCGTTTCGAGGCCGCTCTGGCCCTTCCACTCGGGCAGCACGACTTCCGAGAGCGCGAAGGGATGCTTCGGGTCCACGGGGCTCGCGACCGCGATGCCGATGCCGACGAGCGTCCGCGCGGCGTTGCGGCGGCTCTTGAGCGCGGCGTCGCACAGCTCGGCGACGAGTTCGCGCGTGCCCGCCGGATCGGTGCGGACCGGATGGTGCCGGTGCTGCCAGTCGAGCACCTGCCCGCGCAGGTCGGTCATCGCGACCGCCACGTGAGAGGCCCCGACTTCGACGCCGAGGATGCAGCACGCGCCGTCCTCGAAATTGAGCACGATCGGGCGGCGGCCGCCGAGCGACTCGCCGGGACCGCCTTCCGTCACCAGCCCCGTCGGCAGCAGCGAGTCCACGACCTCGGACACGGTGGAGCGGGACAGGTCCGCGCGGCGCGCGATCTCGGCACGCGAGATCGCACGCTCCTGCCAGATGAGGCGCAGGACGGAATCCGCCAGTGGGCGCGCGCGCACCGCTTCGGGAGCGGGTGCGGCGCGGCGGGTGGCGGTGGACCGTGCGGCGGAACGGGGCTTGCGGACGCTCACGGGACTCTCCGGGCTTCTACTTGTGGAAGTAGATGTTGTCGAGATAGACCGTGCCGACGTCGCCCGAGATGATCATCTGCGCGACGTGGCCGCGCGTGGTCATGTTCGAGAAGTCGGTCAACGGAATGTCGATGCTCGTCCAGGAGCCGAACTGCAACGCGGGCGTGGAAGCGTTGTTGAACGTGAGTTCGTGTTCCCGGTCGTCGCCGCCGCCGTAGATGCCGTTGGCGCCGAAGTCGACGAGCTTGATGCGGAACACATTACCCGACGGAGCCCAGACATCCGCATGGAAGTGCGTCATGGCCGTGGCGTCGATCGGGTTCGCGGTGAACTCGATGCCCGCGTACACGAGGTTCGAGTACTTCTTGGTGGCGTTTCCGGCGATCTGCACGTCGGCGACGTCCGCGACGTCCCAGCTCGCCGACCACGTGTCCACCGTGCGGTTCGTGTAGGCGTTGCTGAAGAGCGAGATCACGTCGGCCGGGGCGCGGTTCGGCGTGGGCGCGGCGGTGAGCGGCGCGGGATTGGGGTTCAGCGTGAGCGTGCCGGTGGCCGGGATGTTGCCGAGCATGCCGGTGATGGTCGCTGTGCCGAGGCCGACGACGTGGACCGAGCCCTCACCGCCCGTCGCGACGGTGTCGGCGGTCGAGACGAAGGTGAAGTAGCCGGGCATGCAGCCGACCGTCACGTCCACGCCGTTGACCGCGAACACGACCTGCGTACCGGGGACGTTCAGCGCTTCGCCCACGTCGGGCGTGAGCGACTGCGAGGTGAACGACGGGCGCGGGTCGGTGATGAGGGTGCTGAACTCGTACTGGATCTCGTCGAACCAGATCGTGCTGCCCGCGCCGCTCTCGGGGCCTTCGGCGAAGAAGAACATGCCCTTCTCGTCGGCGAGGCGCGAGGCGAGCGGGATCGGGATCACGAAGCGCTGCCACGTGGACGTCACTTGCAGCGCGTTGACGCGCGCTTCGTACTTCGACGTGCCGGTGTTGTCGTTGCCGAGGCCGACGACGTCGATCGCGATCGGGCGGTTCGACTTCGCCCAGAAGGTGAGGCAGTTGTACGTGGACAGGTCGCGCGCGCGGTTCACCGTGAACGCGCCGCCGGCGTAGCCACCCGAGGGATCGCCGGGTCCGGGCACGACGATCTTGATGGCCGAACTGCCCGAGTGGACGGTCGTGGAGTCGATGCTGAGCGCGTCGAGCTTCGAGCCCAGGAACGCCTGGAAATCCACGTTCGCGCCGAAGCCGTCCGCGTAGACGACCGGATCCTTGATCGTGGGCGCCACGATGCCCGTGTGCTTGGCGCAACCGGTGGCGGCGAACGCCAGCACGGCGACCAGGGCGGCGAGAACGCGAGAGATTCGAGTGGACATGAAGCGCCTCCGGGACGGGCCTCGGGAACGGGAAGCCGCCGGGGCCAATTAGAAGAGTGGCCGGGGCGGACGGGCTTTGTTTGCGTGCCGAACAAACTATCGCCGGGGCC
>JBGANH010000311.1:0-4653 GCA_044222365.1 Candidatus Eiseniibacteriota bacterium | reverse complement strand
GGCTCGTCGGTGTACTCGTTCGCCGGTGTGCTCGGCGTGTACCTGTTCGGGCTCGCGCTCGGCGCCGCCGGCATCTCGGTCGCGCTCCGCCGCGGCGCCTCGCTGGCGCTGTTCGCGCGTCTGCAGTGGGCGCTCGCGCTCTCCGCCGCCGCCGGGCTGCACTACTTCGGCCAGCTGCCCGACCGCATGCTCGAACTGTCCGTGCGCTCGGGCACGAGCTGGACCGCGCTCTTCACCGGGCAGATCGCGCTCGTCGCGACGCTGCTGCTGCTGCCGTGCGCGCTGCTCGGCGCGCTCTTCCCGGTCGCGACGCGGCTGCTGCAGCGCGGTCACGGCGGCGACGCGGCGGGCTTCGCGTACGCGGTCAACACCGCCGGCACGCTCGCCGGCTCGCTCGCCACGGGCTTCCTGCTCGTGCCCACGCTCGGCGTGCAGGGCACGCACGTCGCGGCGCTGGCGCTGTCGGCCGCGATCGCGCTCGCGGCGCTCGCGCTCGGCCGGGCGCGCCGGGAGATCGGCACGCCCGAACTCGCGATCGGCGTCGGGGCGACCGTGATCGCCGGCTTCCTCGTCTGGGGCGCGCCCGCGTGGAATCCCACGCTCATGTCGGCCGGCGTCTTCCGGCCCGTGCGCGCCGACGAGCTGCAGGTCGCCTCGCGCGCGAGCCGCGGCGAAGGCTCGGTCGTGCAGCGCGCCGTGTTCGACGAACGCCTGCTCTTCTATCGCGAGGGCGCGAACGCCACCGTGCTCGTCGGCAGCGACGCGAGCGGGCGCAAGCGCTGGCTCAAGGTGGGCGGCAAGGTGGACGCCAGCACGACGGACATGGAGACGCAGGTGCTGCTCGGGCTGATCCCGGCCGCGACCGCGGATTCGGGCGCGCGCACGCTCGTCATCGGGCTCGGCTCGGGCTTCACCGCTTCGGCGGCGCTCGCCGCGGGCGCCGGCCGGATGGACGTCGTCGAACTCGAGCGCGGCGTCGCCGAGGCCTCGGAGTTCTTCCACGAAGGTGCGCTCAATCCTCTGCGCGACCCGCGCGTGACGCTCACCATCGGCGACGCGCGCACGCTGCTCGAACACACGCAGGAACGCTACGGGCTCATCATCTCGGAGCCGTCCAATCCCTGGCTCGCGGGCGTGAACAACCTGTTCACGGTGGATTTCTACCGGCGCGTGCGCTCGCGACTCGAGCCCGACGGCGTCTTCTGCCAGTGGATGCAGCTCTACGAGATCTCGCCCGAGACCATCCGCTCGATGATGGCGTCGTTCCTCGAGGTGTTCCCCGAGGGTGACGTGTACGCGGTCTGGCGCGCCGTGGACGTCGTGCTCGTGGCTTCGCCGGGCGGTCGCAAGCTGTCGCTCGACCGGCTGCGTTCGCCCGAGGTGCGGCGCATGCTCGACGCCGCGAACATCGCGCAGCCCGAGGACGTCGCGGGCTACTGGTCGGCTCCGCTGTCCGCGCTCGCGCCGGTGGCGCGCGGCGCGGGCCGCAATCGTGACGACCTGGCGCTCGTCGTGTACCGCGCGCCGCGCGACCTCGTCGCCGTCGGCCGCGCCGCGCTGAACGGTTCCCCGGAAGTTTCGCGCCTCGTGCCGTTCGAGGGCCGCATGCCCGTCACCCGTTTCGCCGACTGGGACCGCGACGCGTGGTACGAGCGCCGCGCCCGGCACCTCGTGGCGCTCGGCGACACGGCGCGTGCGCGCGCGGCGATCGCCGGCGCCGGCGCCGACGGCGTCGGTGCGGTCGCGAGCCGGCTCGACGGTGAAGTGGTCGCCGGCCTGCGCCGACGCCAGGCGGACGCCGCGCTCGAGCAGGCCGCGCAGCTGCTCGCGACCGGGCGCAAGGACGAAGGGCGGCGCGCGATCGAGCGCGCGCTCGAGATCGATCCCACGCACGCGCGCGCCTGGCTCATGCTCGCCGACCGCCTGCGCGTGGCGGGCGATCTGGCCGGCGCGGAGGCGGCGCTCGCCCGCGCGCCGCGCGGCCAGGGTCTCGATCTCGAAGCCGACGCCGAGGTCATGCGCGGCATGATCGCGATCGCGCGCAAGGACACCACGACCGCGTTCACGCACCTGTCGGCCGCCATGCGGATGGGGCCGAAGAACCCGACCGCCTACCTGTTCACGTCGAAGCTCTACGTGGACCGGGACGACCTCGCGGGGGCGCGCCGTTCGATCGAGCGCGGACTCGAGGTGCTGCCCGGCGATCCCACGCTCGTCCAGATCCTCGAGGCGCTCCGGCAGCAGTGACGCGCGACGGCGCGCGGAGCCCACACGGCCCCGCGCGCCGTCGTTCCGGCGGACGTCTCAGCGCCAGCGCAGGTAGGGCTGCGTGTCGTTGGCCGTGGCGTCGGACAGGTTCGTGGGCTGGCGCAGCGTCGAGTCCGAAAGCGTCCAGCTCCAGAGGTCCCAATCGTCGGCGCCCGTCGCGCGCGCCTGGAACATCAGGCGCGTGCCCGCCGCGTTGACGCTCGGGAAGCGTTCGTCGCCCGTGGTGTTGAGGCGGGGCAGGGGCACGAACGTCGAGTTCGTGAGGTCGTAGAGGTACACGTCCCAGCCGCCGGCGCCGCCGGTGCGCGTGCTCGCGAACGCGAGCCAGCGGCCGTTGCTCGACAGCGACGGCTCGGCGTCCTCGCCGTCCGCCGTGAGTCCCGCGGGTGACGCGAGCCCGCCCACGCGGTTCCACACGTGCACGTGGTTCGCGCCCGTGCGGTCGGAGACGAACGCGATGCGGTCGCCGTGCAGGTCGGGGCAGGGGCGGTCGTCGTGCCAGGCGCCCACGCTCGTGATCCCGGGGGCGCTCACGAGCGAGTCGCCGCGCGGGTCGTACAGCCGCACGCGCTTCCAGCCCGCCGAGTCGCGCACGAACGCGAGCTTCACGTTGTCGTAGGCGAAGCGCGGCGCCGACTCGTTCGCGGATGTGTTGAGGTTCGGCACGTCGAGCAGCGATTCGCTGCCGCGGCCGTACATGCAGATGTCGGTGCCACCGGCGCTCCCCAGGCCGCTCGCGCGCTGGCTCACGAACGCCACGAGGTAGCCGTCCTCCGAGATCGCCGGCTCGACGTCGGCCGCCGTGGTGCTGTTGAGGTTCGGCAGGCCGCGGAAGCCGCCCGCGTCGAGGTCGTAGAGCGCGACGTCGTACGTGCCCGTGCGATCGGTCGCGAACGCGACGAGGTGCTCGCCGGCGGTGTCACCGACGCGCGTGCCGGACTGCTGGCCGACGATGCCGCAGCCGGCGAGACCGAGCAGCGCTGCGGCGGCGAGGATGGCGATGGTGGGGCGGGTCATGGGCGGTGACTTCCTGCAAGAGGGCGTGCGATCTGCATGTCGAGGGCGGCCGGGGCGGAATCTAGCACGGGCGAACCACGAAAAAGCCGTGACGGAGGCCGGGATGGCATGTCCTACTTTTCGAGTCCGCTCCCGTCGCCGTCCCCTCACGTCCCCGGAGGCCCCGCATGTCGTTCGTTCGCCGCCTGGTTTCACTGGCCATACTCGCCCTCGCGTGCCTGCCCGGGCTCGCTTTCGCCTGGCCGCACGACGCGCTCGGCGTTCTCGTGCAGGTCTCGGCGTCCAGCTCGCGCAGCGCGTCCGACGGCGCCGGCGGCGTGTACGTCGCCTACTCGCTGTATGGCTCGTCGAGCGGCACGATCGACGTCTTCGTGCAGCGGCTCGACGCGAACGGCCAGCCGCTGTGGCCCGCTCCCGGCGTGCTCGTGTGCTCGGCGCCCGACGTGCAGTGGGTCGAGGGCATCGCCGCGGACGGCAATGGAGGCTGCATCGTGACGTGGTCGGACAACCGCGACTACGCCACGACGGGGACGGACTACTACGCGCAGCGGATCGGTTCGTCGGGCACGTCGCAGTGGCCCACGCCGAACGGCGTCGCCGTGGTGGCCGCACCGGGGAACCAGAACCAGATTCGCCTGGCGGTCGACCCCACCTACAGCATGGCGTGGTTCGTCTGGACGGACCCCCGCGCCGTCGGAAGCGGCAACGACATCTACGTGCAGACGATCGGCCTGTGGAGCGGCGCGGCCAACCTCAGCTCGGGCGCGGCGGTCTGCGTGGCCCCGAACGACCAGAGCTCGCCCGATCTCGCGCTGGACGGGAACGGGTACGCGCGCGTCGCGTGGATGGACCAGCGCTCGGGCGTACACGACATCTACGCGCAGTCGCTCTCGTGGAACGGGCTCTCGCAGTGGGCGCCGAACGGCGCCGTGGTCTGCAACGCTCTCGGCACCCAGTACGACCCGCGCGTCGCGATGCTCGGGAGCGGGCGCGCCGCGATCGTGTGGACCGACTTCCGCGGAGTCGACTTCGACGTGTACGCCCAGCTCGTGAACGACTACTCCGGCAGCGCGCTGTGGGCCACCAACGGCGTTCCCGTCTGCACCGCGACGGGCCACCAGAGCTTGCCGGTCGTGGCCAGCGACGCGAACGGGGACATCCTCTTCGCCTGGACGGACCAGCGCCGGGGCTATCCGGCCATGGACCTGTACGCGCAGAAGCTCGACCAGACCGGCGCCCAGCTCTGGTCCCCGATCGGGGCCCCCGTCCGGGTGGCCTCGGGTGGAGTCGGCTCGATCCAGATGCTGCCCGACGCGGCGGGCGGGGCCTACTTCGCCTGGTCCGACTCGCGCATCGACATCTCGGACG
>JBGANH010000310.1:0-4706 GCA_044222365.1 Candidatus Eiseniibacteriota bacterium | reverse complement strand
GTCGAGCCTCTCGATCACCGAGATGAGCGGCTTCACGAAGCGCCCCGAGCGCGTGATCGGCCTGCACTTCTTCAATCCCGTCCCGCTCATGAAGCTGGTCGAGATCGTGAAGACCGTGCGCACCGACGGCGCGGTGGTCGCGGACGCGAACGCGTGGTGCATGGCGATCGGCAAGACGGCCGTGAACTGCGGCGACTCGACGGGCTTCGTCGTGACCCGCTTGCTCGTGCCGTACATGCTCGACGCGATCCGCGTCTTCGAGCAGGGCCTCGCGAGCCGCGACGACATCGACAACGCGATGAAGCTCGGCTGCGGCTACCCGATGGGCCCGCTGTTCCTCACGGACTACGTCGGTCTCGACACGACGTACTACATCTCCGAGATCATGTTCGACGAGTTCAAGGAGCCGCGCTTCGCGGCCCCGCCGCTGCTCAAGCGCATGGTGCTCGCCGGCCTGCACGGCCGGAAGTCGGGTCGCGGCTTCTACGACTGGACGGCCAACCCGCCGAAGTGAGTCCGGCGGTTCCCGTCGCATCGGGGAGGCCGGGCGTCACGCCGGCCTCCCCTGTTCTTTTCCCGCTCTCCCGGAGATCCGCCCCATGGCACGTCCCCGCATCGCCGTACTCGGCGCCGGCAAACTCGGCGAGACGCTCATTCGCGGCCTGCTGCAGGCCGGACAGGTGCGCGCGGCCGACGTCATCGTCACCGCGGGCCACGCGACGCGCGCGCGCGACGTGGCGGCGCGGCTCGGCGTGAAGCGCGCCGGGACGAACGCCGAGGCCGTGCACGGCGCCGCACTCGTGCTCGTGTGCGTGAAGCCGCAGCAGGTCGGCCGCGTGATCGAGGAGATCGCGCCGCACGTGCGCGCGAGCCAACTCGTCGTCTCGACCGCCGCCTCGATGAGCACGCGCTTCCTCGAGGCGCGACTGAAGGGCCGCGTGCCGGTCGTGCGCGCGATGCCGAACACGCCGGCGATGATCGGCAAGGGCATGACGGCGCTGTGCGCCGGGACGCACGCGAAACCGTCGCACGTCGCGAAGGCCAAGCGTGTCTTCGAAGCCGTCGGGCGCACGCTCGTCGTGGACGAGGCGCACATGGACGCGGTCACCGGGCTCTCGGCGAGCGGTCCGGCGTTCCTCTACATCGTGATCGAGTCGCTCGCGGAAGCCGGCGTGAAGGTCGGGCTGCCGCGCGCCATCGCCACCGAACTCGCGGCGCAGACGGTGTACGGTTCCGGCGCGATGGTGCTCGAGACCGGCGAGCACCCGGCGAAGCTGAAGGACGAAGTCACGACGCCCGCCGGCACGACGATCGACGGCATCCTCGAACTGGAGGACGGCGGGCTGCGCGTGACGCTCATCAAGGCCGTCGTCCGCGCGACCCAACGCGCGACGCAGCGCGCGCGCGAACTCGACGCCTGATCCCGAAAGGAACGTTCATGAAGAAGTCCATGTTTCCCCTGCTGCTCCTGCTCGCCGCGTGGCCCGCGGGGGCCCACGCCGGTGCCTGGTCGATCGGCAGCAATCTCGGGGTGAGTTTCATCTCGCCCGATCACGGCGCGCACGTGACCACGCTCTCGGCCCCGGGTTCGGTGAACGGCATGCTGCCGGGCCTGCGCCTCGGGCGTGCGCTCACCCACCCGAACGCGGAGGCCTACTTCGACGGCGGGCTCAGCTATTCCACGTCGAGCGGCGCGCACACGAGCGGCCTCGCGCTCACCGCGAACTACCAGTGGAACTTCACCCCCGCCGAGCGCTGGACACCGTTCGTGGACCTCGGGGCGGGATTCGCGCACAACTCCGTGGACTCCGGCGATTCCGACGCCTCCGGCACGAGCCTGCGCATCGGCGTGGGCGCCGGCGCCCGCCGCAAGGCCGGCGACGCGGGCACGCTGCGCGCCGCCGTGCGCTGGGACCACGACTCGCGCGCGACGGACCGCTCGGTCGTCGTGAATCCCGGCGGCAGCGTCATCACCCTCAAGCTCGGGTTCGACCTGTGGCTGAAGTGACGGCGGCGATCGGACGCGCGCTCGCGGAATACCACGCGCAGGTCGAGCCCGCGCTGTGGGCGGACCTGTGCGAGGCCGGCGTGTTCGCCGATGCGGACACGGCCACGGCGCGCGCCGAGTGGGAGTGCCTCGCCCTTCACGCGTGCGTGCGCGGGCTCGTCGCCGGCGCCGGGTTCGGCGAGCAGACGGCGGACACGCTCGACGCCATGCACGAGCACGTCCTCGCGGCGTGGACGGTCGCCGACCCGGACGGCGTCGCCGCACGGCGCGAACGCGTGGCCGCGCGCTACGACGAGTACGGCCGCATCGGCCAGGAGCGCGAGAGCGACGGACCGGGCGAGGTGGCCTCGGCGCTCGGACTCGCGGCGTCCGCGCACGTGTTCGCGCCACGCGTCGCGGGCGTGGCCGCTGCAGCGATGCTCGCCGGGCTGCACGAAGCGACGACCGAGGGTGCGGCCGAGGTCGTGCGTCGCTGCCTCGCGGAGCAGGGGTGATCACGCATCCCCCGCTCGCGCCGCTCGCCTCCGCGCTCGCGCGGTTGCGCGAGGCGGGCATTCCGCACGCGCTCGGCGCGAGCGGGCTGTGCGCGTCGCTCGGGCTCGTGGACACGGTGAACGACTGGGACGTCACCTGCGAGGCGGATCTCGACACGCTCGCCGCACTGTTCGCGGACCAGCCGCACGAACGCTTCGGCAACAGCGGCTGCCACGCCGACCACAAGCTCAACCTCGAGGGCGGCGGCATCGAACTGATCGCGCGCTTCGCGTTCTTCGTCGAGGGCGGCGTCGTGCGCATCCCGACGATCGTGACCGGCGAGTGGAACGGCGTCCCCGTGGGCAGCCCCGCGGCGTGGGCGGCGGCCTACTGGCTCATGGGAGAACTCGAGGGCTCCGAGCGCCGTCGCGCACGTGCGGAGTTGCTCTTCGCGCACCTCGAACGTCGCGGCGCCGACGGCGAAACCCTGCGCGTGCTGCTGGCCGAGCCGCTCCCGGCGGCGCTCGCCGCCCGGCTGGAAGCCCTCCCGCTCGCCCGCTGACTGGTGATAGGCTGCGCGCAGCTCGCTTCACCCCCCGACGGCTCGACACCCTCAACACCAAGGATTCCCCACATGCGCAAGATCACGTTCCTCGCCACGCTCGCGCTCGCGGCCACCCTCGCGGTGCCGGCCCTCGCGGGTGACGCTCCCGCCCCGCAGCACTTCGGCGCGGCCCTGACGGTCCAGAAGCCCACGAGCATCCAGAAGCTCGCCAAGTCCCCGGCCAAGTTCCAGGGGCAGGTGATCCGCATCGAAGGCACCGTGAAGGAAGTCTGCCAGGGCGCCGGATGCTGGGTCGAAGTCGTGGACGCCAAGGGCGCGAGCTTCATCGCTCGCAGCCTCGACGAGTCCGTGCTGCTGCCCAAGGACTGCAAGGGCCAGAAGGTCGTCGTGCAGGGCCTGCTCACCACGATGCCGAAGAAGGACCACGACCACACCGAAGCCGAGGCCGGCCACGCGTGCCCCGCTCCGGCCTTCGTGCTGTCCACGCAGGGCATCGACCTGAACCCGGTCGCGGCCAAGTAGCGCGCCTCACGCTTTCGCGACGTCGAGCGCCTTCCGGCCCCGCCGGGAGGCGCTCAGTCGTTCGCGGCCGCGAGCGCCGCGAGCGCCTCGCCGTGCAGCGCGTAGGTGTAGACGTCGGTCGCCCAGCGCACGCCGCCGAGCTTCTCGTAGAACGCGATGGACGGCGCGTTCCAGTCGAGCACCTGCCACTGGATCTGGCCGTGCCCGCGCTCGACCGCCAGCCGCGCCAACGCCGAGAGGAGCGCCCGTCCCACGCCACCGCCACGCTCGTCCGGGTCCACGAACAGGTCCTCGAGCCAGAGCCGGGTCTGCGTGCGGAACGACGACATGGTCGGATAGAAGAGCGCGTAGCCGATGAGGACCGGAGCGGTGCCCGCACCGCCGTCGCGCTCGGCGACCAGCGCCTCGCACCGGGTGGGCGCGTCGAACAGCATCGCTTCGAGCCGTTCCGGCGTGCCCGTGACGAACTCCTCCCAGCGCTCGTACACGGCGAGACCGAGCAGCAGTTCCCAGATGCGCGGCATGTCGGCGCGGACCGCGGCGCGCACCCGCACGGTCGCGCTCATTCGCCGATCACCTTGACGAGCACGCGCTTCTTGCGGCGTCCGTCGAACTCGCCGTAGAAGACCTGCTCCCACGGCCCGAAGTCGAGCTTGCCCGCCGTGATCGCGATCACGACCTCGCGCCCCATGATCTGGCGCTTGAGGTGCGCGTCGGCGTTGTCCTCGCCCGTGTCGTTGTGCCGGTACTGGGAGATGGGCGCGTGCGGCGCGAGCTTCTCGAGCCAGGCGTCGTAGTCGTGATGCAGCCCGGACTCGTCGTCGTTGATGAAGACGCTCGCCGAGATGTGCATGGCGTTCACGAGCACGAGACCCTCGCGCACGCCGGACTTGCGCACGGCGTCCGCGACCTCGGACGTGATGTTCACGAAGGCCCGCCGGGCGGGGATTTCCATCGTCAGGTACTCGGTGTGGGAATTCATGGGTCGGCACGTTACCACGGGCGCGCGGCCCGTTGACGCCGCCGTGCGCTCTGGTACGGTCCCGCCCGCGCACGCCCCCACGCGTGGCGCACACCCCGAACCCACCGTCGCGCCCGGCGCGCGGCGTGATCCACCCGGCGCATCCTCCCAAGGAG
>JBGANH010000006.1:0-35344 GCA_044222365.1 Candidatus Eiseniibacteriota bacterium | reverse complement strand
CGCCGCGCTGCGTCGCATCACCCACCGATCGGGCCGGCGCGGGGCATCACGCCCAGAGCCGGCTCGCCGCGTGAGCGCCCCCTTCGCAGCCGCACGCACTTGCGCGCGTCCCGGCGCGGCACCGCGATTGCCATGGAGTAGGAGTGGCATTCGAAATGGCGCGGTGACCGGACCGGCTCGCGAATCCCCGCGGGCCATCCCCCGAGCGAAGCGTTCGAGCGGCATCGGCCGCCGGCACACGCTCCCCGGTACCGCGCCAGTCCACGGCGCCGCCGGCTCTCCCGGCGCGGGCCCGTCGCGCGCAGCGCCCCGTCCCCTCGGCGGGGTGCGCCGCGGCAAACGCATCTGGTAGCGTGCCGCGCATGCCCAAGCCCGCATCGCGCTCGTTGCGCGCCCTGCCCGCCGTCGAAACGCTGCTCCAGCACGAAGCGCTCGCCGCCGTGCTCCGCGACCTGCCGCGCACGTTCGCGGTCGGCGCCGCACGTGCCGTGGTCGCCGAAGCGCGCGCCGCGCTCGCGAAGTCGCGCTCCGGCGCGGCGCCCGCCGTCGAGGTGCTCGCCGAAGCCGCCGCCGCACGCGCCTGGCACGACGCCCGGCCGCAGCTTCGGCGCGTGCTCAACGCGACCGGCATCGTGCTGCACACGAACCTCGGCCGCGCGCCGCTGCCGGAGGCCGCGCGCCGCGCCGTCGCCGAGGTGGCCGCGGGCTACTCGTCGCTCGAGTTCGACCTCGGCACCGGCCGGCGCGGCGATCGCGGCGCCGGCGTCGAACGCCAGCTCGCCCGGCTCACGGGCGCCGAGGCCGCCGCGGTCGTGAACAACGGCGCGGCCGCCGTGCTGCTCGCGCTGTCGGGGCTCGCGGCCGGTCGCAAGGTGCTCGTCTCGCGCGGCGAGCTGGTCGAGATCGGCGGCGCGTTCCGCGTTCCCGAGATCATGGAGAAGAGCGGCGCGACGCTGGTCGAGGTGGGCGCGACCAACCGCACGCACCTGCGCGACTACGAGAAGGCGCTCGAGCGGCACGACGGTGTCGCCGCGATCCTGCGCGTGCACCCGAGCAACTTCCGGATCGAAGGCTTCACCGCGCGGCCGGGCCTGCCGGAACTCGCGAAGCTCGCGCGCGCGCACCGGTTGCCGCTCATCGAGGATCTCGGCAGCGGCGCGCTCGTGGACCTCGCCGAGTTCGGACTCGAGCACGAGCCCACCGTGAGCGAATCGCTCGCCGCGGGCGCGTCGGTGGTGACGTGCTCGGGTGACAAGCTGCTCGGCGGCGCGCAGGCCGGGCTCGTGCTGGGCGACCGGGCGTGGCTCGCGAAGATCCGCAAGGACCCGTTCGCGCGCGCCATGCGCGCCGACAAGCTCGCGCTCGCCGCGCTCGAGGCGACGCTGCTGCTGTACGCCGATCCCGAGCGCGCGAAGACGGACATTCCCGTGCTCGCGGCCCTGCACGTGAGCGAGCGTGCGCTCGCCGAGCGCGCCGAACGGCTGGCGCACGAGATCGCCGCGCGCGTCGAAGGCCTCACCACGAAGCTCGGCAAGGGCGCGGGTGAAGTCGGCGGCGGCTCGCTGCCGCGCACGCTGCTGCACGGGCCGGTCGTCGAAGTCACGCATGCGAAGCTCTCGGCCGCCGAACTCGAGCGCCGTGCGCGGGCGGCGAGCCCGCCCGTGATCGGCACCGTGAAGGCGAACAAGTTCCGGCTCGATCCGCGCACGCTGAGCGAGTCCGAGATCGGCATCGCCGCCACCGCGCTCGCAAAGGTCTGGAACGCGTGAGCACCGGGCCGCGCGTCGTCTCGACCGAGGCCGGACCGCTCACGCTCGTGCCGCTGCACCCGCTGACGCTCGCGGCGCTCGGGCGGCTGTTCCCGCGCGTCGGCTTCATGCGCGCCGAGTGGGGGGAGATGCTCGCGCTCGCCACGTCGCACGAGGCCCGCGCGCTCACCGGGCTGCGCGTGGGCTACGGCTGGTACGAGGCGCAGCACGCGGGCGTCGCGCAGCAGGTGGCGATGATCGAGCGCCTGCGCCTGCCGCACATGCTGGCGGCCTACGCCGAGCGCGGCTTCCGCGGCGTGCTCGCGGTCGCGTCCTGCGTCGCGGGGGTCGAGGGCGCCGACGTGCAGCAGGGCGAACTGGTCTTCGTGCACCTCGACGCGCCGCTCGAGAGCGGCGTCGGCAGCCGGCCGCTCGCGACCTACGAGACGTTGTTCGGCGAAGGCGCCTCGGACGCGATGCTCACGTGCGTCGCCGACCTCGGCGAAGCATGGAAGGGCGCCGGCCTCCCCGAGCGCGTGCTCACCGACCTCGAACCCTGCCGCGCGCACGACGAGAACGTGCGCTGGTGGGCGGACCTCGTGCTCGTGGATTCGCGCGTGCTGCTCGTGCGCCCCGAGGTGCGTGACGACGACGTGGTGCTCGCCGAGGTCGTGCGGGCCGGTTTCACCGAAGTCGAGTGGGTGCCGTCGTCCTTCGTGGTCCTGCCACCGCAAGGGGAGGGCGCCGCGCCGCCCGCGCCGGGGGCGTGAACGTGCGCGTCCTCAACGTGCATCGCCGCGTGCTCGCCGCCTCGCCGGCGGACGTCTGGGCCCTGGTCGCGAACCTCGGCACCCGTGGCGACCTGCTCTGGCCCGCCGACTCGTGGCCGCGCCTGCGCTTCGATCGTGTGCCGATGGCGCCGGGTTCGCGCGGCGGGCACGGCCCGATCCGCTACGAGGTCACCGTGGTCGAACCGGGCCGCAAGCTGACGTTCCGGTTCCTCGCGCCGGCCGGGTTCGACGGCACGCACGCGTTCGAGGTGCTGCCGCAGACCACGGGCGGTTGCGAACTCGTGCACACGATCGCCATGGACGCGCGCGGTCCCGCGGTCCTGTCCTGGCCGCTCGTGTTCCGGCCACTCCACGACGCGCTGCTCGAGGACCTGCTCGACCGCGCGGCGGCGCTCACCGGGACGGTGGGCGAGTGGGCGGAGTGGAGCGCGTGGGTGAAGGTGCTGCGGTTCCTGCTGCGGCCGTTCGGGCGCTGACGGGGAAACCCGCGCAACCTCGCGTCAGTGGGCGTTTTCGCGCTCGTCATCCCGCGTCGAAATCATTGACCCGGCCCCTCGCGCGCCCGTAAAGTGCGCCCCGGCAGGACTCCCCGGAGAGGCATTCGGCCGGCTTCACCCGCCACACGCAGCGGACCCACGTCCGCGGCGGGAAGCCATTGGCCCCTCACGCCTTTCGGGGACTCCGCCCAGAGACAGCGCACCAACATCTTTCGATCCAGCACCGAGGTCTCGGAACTCGGACACCTATCGCGGGACGACTCCCCGCGGGCCGTGCTCGAGAGAGGTCCAACATCGGAGGGACCACCCCCCGCGGCGACTCCATGCGCCCGTGGGCAGGGCCGTCCCTGCCGTCTGGCCCTCTCCCGCGCATTCATGCAGTGGAGAGCGCACGGATGTTCCTCTACAAGCTCGAAATCCAGGGATTCAAGTCGTTCTGCGACAAGACCCTGCTCAACTTCGGCGACGGCATCACGGGCGTCATCGGGCCGAACGGCTGCGGCAAGACGAACGTCTCCGACGCGATCCGCTGGGTGCTGGGCGAGCAGTCCGCCAAGCAGCTCCGCGGCGACTCGATGGAAGACGTCATCTTCAACGGCTGCCCGACGCGCAAGCCGCTCGGCATGGCCGAGGTGCACCTCACGTTCAAGAACGACCGCGGCATCCTGCCGACGGAGTTCTCGGAGGTCACCATCTCGCGGCGCGTGTTCCGCTCGGGCATGAGCGAGTACTTCCTCAACAAGACGCCCTGCCGCCTCAAGGACATCAAGGACCTCTTCTTCGACACGGGCATGGGCTCGCACGCCTACTCCGTGATCGAGCGCTCGATGGTGGACAACATCCTCTCGGACAACACGAACCATCGCCGGTTCCTGTTCGAGGAGGCCTCGGGCATCACGAAGTACAAGCAGCGCAAGAAGGAAGCCCTCAACAAGCTCGACCAGACCGAGGGTGATCTCACGCGCCTCAACGACATCGTCTTCGAGATCGAGCGCGAGCTGCGCTCGCTGGCGCGCCAGGTGGGCAAGGCCCGCCGCTACCAGCGCCTGCGCGACGACGTGCGCGACCTCGACCTCGCCCTGACCGCCGACCTCATCACGAAGCTCAAGGAGCGCGAGGCGAAGGCGAAGGAGGAGTGGCAGGAAGAGTCCGTGCGGCGCGAGGGCATCGCGACCGAACTCGACACGATCGAGGCGCAGCTCAACGACCAGAAGCTGGCGCTGCTCGAACTCGAGCGCGAGCTGTCCACGGCGCAGGGCGGTCTGAAGGACCGCGAAGAGGCGCGCGTGGCGGCCGAGCACCAGGTCGTGCTGCTGCGCGAGCGCGCCACGGGACTGTCGCGCCGCGCCGAAGAGGCGACGGACGAGGCCGGCCGCATGCGCGAGCGCCTGATCGAGACGCAGGGCCGCGAGCAGGAAGCGCAGGAGCGCCTCGCCGAGGCGCGCGAGATGCGCGAGACCGCTCAGGCCGACTCCGAGGCGAACGAAGCGTCGCTCAACCTGCTCGAGCAGGACCTGCGCGCCACGCGCGCGCACGCCGCGACCCACAAGCAGCTCTCGCTCGACCTGTTCTCGACGGAAGCCGAGAAGAAGGGCCTGTGCGAGCGCTACCGCGAGCGCCAGATCGCGCTCGGCGAACGCCGCGCGGACGCCGAGCTGCGCCGCAACGACCAGCTCGAGCGCGCCTCGTTCCTCGAGCAGTCGCTCATCGAGGGCACCGAGCGCCGCACGCAGCTCGAGGCCGAGGTCGAGTCCGCGCGCGCCGAACTGGCCGCGGGCGAGGAAGCCATCACGGTCGCGAACGACCGCATCTCGGCGGCCGAAGCGGCGCTGAGCCAGCTCAAGCAGCAGGCCGCGGCGGCGGACTCGCGCCTGCGCACGCTGCTCGAACTGAAGAAGAACTTCGAAGGCGTCTCCGAGGGCGTGAAGGCGCTGCTCGCGGCCGAGGAGTCGCTCCCCGGCATGCTGGGCGTCGTCGCGAACGTGCTCGAGGTGCCGTCCGAGTACCTCGACGCGCTCGAGGCGTCGCTCGGCGAGGCGTCCGCGTTCGTGCTCGTCGAGGACCGCGCCGCGATCGAGCCCGCGCTCGGCCGCCTGCGTTCGCTCGAGTCCGGCCGCGCCACGCTCGTGGACCTCTCGGCGCTCACGGCGTCGCCGCGCATCGACGGCCCGCAGCACGCGGGCGTGCTCGGCCGCGCGTCGGACCTCGTGAAGTGCGACGAGCGCTTCCGCCCGCTGGTGGACCGCCTGCTCGGCACGGTGTTCGTGGTCGAGTCGCGCGAGGTCGCGGCGGAGCTGGCGCACCTGTCCATGGGCGGCATGCGGTTCGTGTCGCTCGACGGCGAAGTGTGGGAGCGCGGCCGCGTGCGCGCCGGCTCCGGCAAGAGCACCGGCGGGCTGCTGCACCGCGAGATGGAGATCCGCGACCTGTCGGGCAAGCTCGCCGAGCTGTCGCTCGCGATCGAAGGCGCCACGAACGAGCGCGAGCAGCTCGACGAGGCCCGCGCGCAGGCGATCGAGACGCGCGACCAGGCGCGCTGGATGCTCGACGAGACGAAGACCGCGCTCGAGTCGCAGGTGCGCGAGCTGTCCGGCGTCGACCGCGAGCGCGGCATCGCGCTCAAGGACGCCGAGGACCGCGTCAAGGAGATGGAGACGCACGACATCGAACTCGAGGCGCTCGCGCGTTCGCTCGCCGAGGCCGAGGCCGAGCTGGCGTCGTTCCAGAGCGAACTCGACGCGGTGCGCGCGCAGCTCGCCGAGGCCGACATCGAGGTGAAGGCCAAGGAGATGGCGCGCGACGAGGCGGCCGCGAAGGCGCAGGCCTCGCGCGAGGCGCTGCTGCGCTACTCGCGCGAGGCGAGCGAGTGGGAGACCACGTGGGCGCGCGCCGAGCAGACCGTGCGCGAGCTCGAGAGCGCGATCCAGCATCGCGAGGAAGAGGCGTCGCAGCACTCCAGCCGCATCGCCGAGATCGAAGCCGAGGTCGCGGGGCTGTCCGCGGGCCTGACGGGCCTGCTCGAGTCCGAAGGCACGCAGCGTGAGCGCGTGCTCGAATTGCAGAAGGTGCACATCGGCCTCAAGGAGCAGGTGCAGGTGGGAGAGGACGCCGCCCGCCAGCGCCGCTTCGAGGTGACCGAGCTGGGCGAGCGGCTCCACATGCTCGAGCTCGACCGGGTCCAGGCGCGCGCCGACCTCGACCGCACGTTCGAGCGGCTGCGCACCGAGTACGAGATCGACCCCGAGCAGTGGCAGCCGCAGCCGCTGCCCGAGGGCGTGGATCCCGAGACGGCGCCGAAGCAGCTCGAGGAGGCGCGCACGAAGCTGCGCGCGATCGGGCCCGTGAACCTGCTCGCGCTCGAGGAGTACGCGAAGAAGAAGGAGCGCTTCACGTTCCTCACCCAGCAGCGCGAGGACCTGCACAAGGCCAAGGCGCAGCTGCTCGAGGCGATCGAGAAGATCAACGTGACGGCGAGCCAGATGTTCTCGGAGACGTTCGCGAAGGTGCACGAGAACTTCAAGGACATCTTCAAGACGCTGTTCGAAGGCGGCGACTGCGAGCTGCGCATGACGGGCGAGGATCCGATGGAGTGCGAAGTCGAGATCGTCGCCAAGCCGCGCGGCAAGCACCTGCAGAGCATCACGCTCATGTCGAGCGGCGAGCGCTCGCTCACGGCGATCGCGCTGCTGTTCGCGATCTACCTCGTGAAGCCGTCGCCGTTCTGCCTCCTGGACGAAGTGGACGCGCCGCTCGACGACGCGAACGTGGATCGCTTCCTGAACATGCTGCGCCGCTTCGGCGACCGCACGCAGTTCGTGGTGATCACGCACAACAAGAAGACCATGGAAGCCGCCGGCTGCATCTACGGCGTCACCATGCAGGAGCTGGGCGTCTCGAAGCTCGTGTCGGTGAACCTCGACGGCGTGGACGTGAGCCACGAGTCCCGTCGCGAGGCGATCACGGCCGCGATCGGCTGAGCCGCAACCACACCCATCCGGACCGGCGCGCGGCGGACCCCCGTCGCGCGCCGAGTCACGTGAACGCATGAACCTCTGGAACAAGTTCAAGGACGGCCTCAAGCGCACGCGCGACGCGATCGTCGGCGGGCTGGGCGCGGCGCTGCGCCTGACGGGCACGGTCGACGCGGCGACGGTCGAACTGCTCGAGGAGGCGCTGCTCAAGGCCGACGTCGGTCCGGACACCGCCGACCGCCTGATCGCCCGCGCGAAGAAGCGCATGGGCGCCGAGCGCGACCTCGATCTGCGCGGCGCGCTCGAGAAGTCGGCCGCCGACATGCTGCGCGGCGACCGCGAGCCCGTGCGCTTCGGCCCGCCCCCCGGTCACGAGGGACCGTGGGTGGCGCTCATCGTCGGCGTGAACGGCGCCGGCAAGACGACGTTCGCGGGCAAGCTCGCCTCGCGCTTCGCACGCGAGGGGAAGCGCACGCTGCTCGTCGCGGCCGACACGTTCCGGGCCGCGGCCTCCGAGCAGCTCGTCGTGTGGGCATCGCGCGCCGGCGTCGAGATCCTGCGCGCGAAGGACGGCTCCGACCCGGCGGCGGTCGTGCACGACGGCGTCAGCTCGGCCCGCTCGCGCGGCTTCGACGTGGTGCTCGTGGACACCGCGGGGCGGCTGCACACGAAGCAGAACCTGATGGCCGAACTCGAAAAGGTGCAGCGCGTGTGCGGCCGGGTGCTGCCGGGCGCGCCGCATCACGTGCTGCTGGTGCTCGACGGCACGCAGGGCCTCAACGGGCTTTCGCAGGCGCGCGAGTTCGGCAAGTGCGTGCCGCTTTCGAGCCTCGCGGTGACGAAGCTCGACGGTACGTCGCGTGGCGGCGCGGTGCTGGCCGTGGCCGACCAGCTCGGCGTGCCCGTCAGCCTCGTGGGGCTGGGCGAAGGCCTCGACGACTGGGAGCCGTTCGACGCCGAAGCCTTCGCGAAGGGACTGTTCGAGGAGTCCGAGTAACGCGCTACTTGCGCTTCGTGCCCGTACGCGCGGGCGCGGCCGCCGCGGCCTTCTTCTTCGCCGCTTCCGCCCGCCACTGCGCGAGCGACTTCTGGCGCTCCGGCACCAGCATGCGCGCCGGCATGCCGTGGCCCATGCCGATCAGCCGCGCGCTTCCCGTGCCGCGCTCCTTGAGCCGCAGCGGGGAGCCCTCGGCCGAGCGGCCGATCATCCACGAGCGGCGGGAGATCGTGTTCTCGACGTCTTCACGCGCGAGATGCGTGATCGGCACCTCGAGCGTGTACCAGGACATGCGGTTCTCGCGCACCTCCGTGTAGAGCGTGCTGTCGGGCATGTTCGACGTGACCGCCGTGCCCTGCTTGATCGAGACCTTCTGCGTCTGGAACGTGCCGACCGGCGTCTGCACCGTGTCGGCCTCGAGCGTGTCCACGTCCCACATGATCGGGCGCTGGTAGGCCGAGCGCGTCTTGAGCGCGCTCGCCGCCGGCCGGGTGATGTCCTCGATCGGCAGACCATTCATGTCCAGGCCGCTGATGGACTTCCGCTGGTACGACTGCATGTGCTGGATCGCCGCGCTGTCCTCGAAGATCGCGTACGACATGAGCGTCGCCGCCGTCTCCGGCGCGCGGCCCTTGGCGTCTGTCCACGTCTCGACCCAGAAGCACTCCTCGCCCCACCACTCCTCTTCGCCGGCGATCACGAGCGTCAGTTCGTAGTCGTCGCGCATGCCCATGGCGCTTTCGCCCGACATCCGGTAGCGCACCCAGTCGCCCACCTTGAAGGTCGGCTTGTGGCTGTAGTCGACGATGCCGATGCCGTTGATGCGCTGGACGACCTGCGCCTCGGTGTGCCCGGAGACATAGGCGAGCGCGACCGCGAACACGGCGAGAGTGAGAGCACGGATGGCACGACGCATGCAGAAAACCTCGGGGTGTGATGAGGAGCGGCCCAGCGATTCCACCGGCGCGGCGCGCCCCCAACGGGGCGACCGGGGTCGTGAACTGGCGGAACATTATCGCCGAGCGGGGTCGCTCCTGAAAAGCCTCAACACTCGCCCCCGGCGGAGCGCCGCATGTCCCGGCTCGATTCCACCGTCGCTTCTCTGGACGATTCGTCCACAACTCCGGCGGTTCGGACGCCGCACGAGGCTCCGGCGGGCGATTTCGCCGACCCGCCCGGCCCGGGCCCCGAGCACGCCCGGCCCCGCGAACGCCTGCGTGATCGCGGGGTGGGGGCGCTCGCGGACGCGGAGCTCTACGCGCTCGTGCTCGGCTCCGGAGTCGCCGGGCGAAGCGCCACGCGCCTCGGGCGCGCGCTCGCGCGGCGGGCGCCGGCCGAACTGGCGCAGTGGCCGTTCACGCGCTGGCTGGGGCTGGCCGGCATCGGGCCCGCGCGGGCGAGCGCACTGTGTGCCGCGTTCGAGCTGGGCCGGCGCGCGGCGGAGCGCCCTGTTCCGGGCACGGCGATCCGGGGTCCGGACGACGTGCTGCCGCACGTGCGCGACCTCGCGACGGCGCGGCGCGAGCACTTCGTCGTCCTGCTGCTCAACGCCCGGCACGAGATGCAGCGCCGCGAGGTGATTTCGATCGGCAGCCTGAATGCCTCGATCGTGCATCCGCGCGAGGTGTTCCTGCCGGCCATTCTCGATTCCGCGGCGAGCGTGGTGCTCGTGCACAACCACCCGAGCGGCGATCCGGAGCCGAGCGAGGAGGACCTCGCGATCACGCGGCGACTGGTCGAGGTGGGTGACCTGGTCGGGATCGGCGTGCTCGACCACGTGGTCGTGGCGTCGCGCGGGCTGGTGAGCTTCCGGGCGCGGCAGCTGATTTAGGAAGGGCGGGGGCCCCGGCCGCTGGCCGGTCGTGCCCGGCGTGCGAACGACGAGGGCGGCGCTTGCGCGCCGCCCTTTCGTCGTGAAGCGGTACCGCGGGCGATCAGGCCTTGCGGACGTTCGAAGCCTGCAGGCCCTTCGGGCCGCGCACGATGTCGAACTCGACGGCTTCCCCTTCGGCGAGCGTCTTGAAGCCTTCGCCGGAGATCGACGAGTAGTGAACGAACACGTCCTCGCCGCCCTGCTGGGAGATGAAACCGAAACCCTTCGCCTCGTTGAACCACTTCACATTGCCACTGGCCACTGGACTGCTCCTGAAGCTTGGGGACGAGTCCCCGTTTGTCGATGCCATCCGCACGGACGGCCGCCGGCCCGATTGGCCGACCCTTCGGTGCTGCCGCGGCGACCATGAAAAAAGCCGCCGAAGGAACTTCCGGCGGCGAGACACGCGTACGCGCACTGCAACAACCGAAGCAGGACGAGTATCGGCCGGTCGGCCGAAACCCGGCAAGGGATTTCTCGGGGCGAAGCGACTTTGCGCTTGAGCGGCAGGGCCACGGCGTGGAAGTCTGCGCGCCCGCCGCGACGTGAAGCGCTTGCCTCTCAACGGCCGCGTGCGATCGGCCGTGCTGTCGCGTCATTTCACCCAACCGTTCCCCGGAGGACTTCCTGGCTTCCGACCGCGACGATCCTGCCCCGCGCGAGGACGCGCTCCGCACCGCGCGCGACGCCGACCGCGTGGCCGCCGAGCGCGCCGAGCAGTCGCGCCGCCGTGCCCTGCTCTGGGACCGCGTCGTCGCCGGACAGGCCGCGCTGTTGCCCGCGGGCGCGCCGGAGTGGCTGTGGGAAGCAGGACGCCCGGAGGAGCGTATCGCCGCGCTCGAAACGCTGCTGCCCGGGCCGCTCGAACGCACGTGCGCGTGCCTGCGCGTGCTCGGCGCCGCGGCGCCGGAGTGGCACGTCGGGCTGCCGCTCGATCGGCTGATCGAGCCGTACCTGCACGATCACGTCGGCGGCGAACTCGTCGGCGCCGCGATCGACCGCGTGCTCGCCGAGCCCGCCGGCATGGCCGGCGCGGCGCGCTGGTTGCTGCACGCGGGCGGCGCCGCGCACCTCGTCACGCACGACGCCGCGCGTTTCGTGGCCGAGACCGCGAAGTGGGCGCTCGAGCATCCGGTGCCGCGCAACCGCACCGAAACGCTCGAGGTGCTCGCGCGCATCCACTCGCCGTTCGTCGTGCCGCTGCTGCACGCGGTGCTCGCGGGCTTCTTCACGCCTCGCGCGCTCGCGCCCGAGGACGCCGAACTGTGCGACCTGTTCGGCGAGCCCGGCACGTTCTTCGTGGACGACGACCACCTGCTGCGCGGCACCAGCGATCGCGCGTACTCGGCGCTGCTGCTCGCGCGCCGCGGCGAGCGCGGCATCCGGCCGCGCATCCTCGACCTCATGGACGCGGCGGGACGCGAGGACTTCCACGCGCTCGCGCTCGCCATGGAGGTGCTCGACGCGCTCGACGCGCCCGAGTGAGGGAACGAAGCGGCGCTCCGTGCTGGGAGCGCCGTCCGCCCCGAGAAAATCCGGCCGGTGGGGAACCGCGCGAACGCGATCCCCCCGCCCAGGCCCGGGCTCCGGCCGGTGGCCGGGTCGCTAACCCAGCCGCAGGACCGGCCGCGGGCGGGCGCGAGGCGCACGGCGCGCGAGGCGCGGGACATGTGAAATGTCGTTCGGGGTGGCCTGACCGTGGTGACGCAACTGTGCGGCTCCGTGCGCGGCATCGCGCCGCGCGTGCGCCCGGTCGAGGCGAAGTGCGGATAAAGCACGCGGGAGGGCGACTGATGGCGTCGCGCCCTCCCGGTGCACGCAAGTAACCACGCGGCCCGGCTCGCGGGCAAGGGAAAATCGTGCGGGCGCGCCACGAACGGCGCGGCGCGTTCAGCGCACGAGCGCCGGCAGGTGGAGCGTGCGGGCCTTGAGTTCGCGGTGATCGAGTCCCGCGGCGCGGTCCATGAGCGCGAGCCGTTCGGGCAGGCGCGGCGTGAACTTCCACTCGTCGGCGCGGCCGCCGAGCGCGCGGAAGAAGCCCGCCCACTCGTCCCACCACGGGCTCATGCGGCGGGCGATGGGTTCGATCACGAGCACGCTCGCGCCGCGCGGCGCCATTCCTCGACGCGGCCCGAGAGCGCGTCGCGCTCGTCGTCGTCGAGCTCGTTGACCGCCCAGCCGAGCGTGACGAGCGTGCCCGGCCGCCGGACGCGCGCGCAGCAGGTCGCCCGGCCGCGTCTTCGCGGCGACGCCGAAGGTCTCGGCGTTCCAGCGCGCTTCGCCGATCGCCCAGCGATTGCGGTCCACGCCCTCGTACGGCACCGAGCCGCACGCGAGCGAGGCGGCGAGCCCCACGACGCCCGTGCCGCAGCCGAGGTCGAGCACGCCCGCGGGTGCGCTCGCGGGAATGTCGAGCCCGCGCACGACGTGATCGGCGACGAGGAAGTGCAGCGGTCCGTAGAAGAGCGCGAACGCCGCACGCTTGCCCGCCGACTCGAGATCGGCCCCGGCCTGCAGCCGGTCGCGGCGTTGCACGTACACGGCCGACAGCGCTTCGAGCGCACGGCGGACCTCGGGAAACGTGAGCGTCGCGAGGTGACGCGCCTCGAGCGCGTCGAACCATCGCGTGAACGGTGTCTCGTGAGGAGTGAACATGGCGCGCGTGCAGGATATGCGAGACCGCGGCGCGAGGCACGCGGCCGGGCACTGCGCTAGATTGCCGCGCATGGCTCGTGCTCTCGCCGCCGTCTTCGACCTCGACGGCACGCTGGTGGACAACATGACGTACCACGGGGACGCGTGGGTGGCGCTCGCGCGGCGGCTCGGCTCGGCCGCGACCCGCGAGGACTTCGAGCTGCGCTGGGCGGGCAAGACCGCGCGCGAGATCTTTCCCGCGCTGCTCGGGCGCGACGTGCCGGAGGCCGAGGCCGCGGCGCTCGAACACGAGAAGGAGTCGGCCTACCGTTCGGCGTACGCGCCGCACCTGGAGCCCATGCCCGGGCTGCACGCGTTCCTCGACCGGCTCGATGCCGCCGGTGTGAAGCTCGCCATCGCGAGCGCGGCGCCGGTCGAGAACCGTGACTTCGTGCTGTCGGCGCTCGGGCTCGACGGACGTTTCGTCGCGCTCGCGACGCCCGGGCCGCTCGTGCGCGGCAAGCCGCACCCCGACCTGTTCGTCCGCGCGGCGGAACTGGCGGGTGTGCCGTGCGAGCGGTGCGTGGCGTTCGAGGACGCGGTCAACGGCGTGCTCGCGGCGCGCGCGGCCGGCATGCCCGCGGTGGGCGTGCGCACCGCGGCGAGCGACGCGGACCTGCGCACCGCCGGCGCGTTCACGACGATCGCGGACTTCGCGTCGCTCACGCCGGAACTCGAGGCCGCGCTCTTCGGCTGAACCGCGCCGCCGCGGCCGTGTTCAGCCGAGCAGGCGCTCGATCACCGCGTAGCGGTGGCGGAAGATGCCTTCCAGCATGGGCCGCACGAACAGCGCGTGCGCCGGGTGCGAGAGCGGCGCGAGGGGCAGCCGGTACTCGACCCGGTCCTCCATGCGCGTGCCCGCACCCTCGGCGCGGAACGCGTGCAGATGGACCCACTTCGCGTAGGGTCCCTGCAACTGCGTGTCCACGAACTCGACGCCGGGCCGCCAGCGCTCGATGCGCGTGAGCCATTTCATCGGAATACCCTGGAGCTTGATGCGGTACTCGATGAGCGTGCCGTCGCGCATCTCGATGGGCATGGGCGTGCGGATGTCGAAGCCGAGGTGCGGCGGGGTGATCCTTTCGAGATTGCGCGCGTCGGCGAAGAAGGCGAAGGTCTCGTCGAGCGGGCGCGGCACGTACTGCGACGTGGTGAGCACGAACCCGGCGCCGTCGGGACGGATGACGGGGGCGGGCGTGGCGTTCGGATCGGCAGGCATGGGGGAAGTCTCCGGGACGCGGCGTTCGATGCGGGCCGCATGCCCGGGTTGTGGACCAATTGCCGGCCGGCGCACGGTGCCGCCCGGCGGGGAGAACACGGCGACATGGAACGGATCGATCTCGCGCAGTGGATCGCGCTCGCGGCCGCGCTCGGGCTGGCGAGCGGCGTGCGGCTGTACGCCGTGCTGCTCGTGCTCGGCGTGGTCGGACGCTTCGACCTCGCGCCGCTGCCCCCGGCGTTCGCGCCGCTCGAGCACCCGGTCGTGCTCGGCGCGGCCGCGTTCATGGTGCTCGTGGAGTTGTTCGCGGACAAGATCCCGCTGCTCGACTCGGCGTGGGACACGGTCCACACGTTCGTGCGCATTCCCGCCGGTGCGGCGCTCGCCGCCGCGGTCTTCGGTGGTGGCCGCCCCGAGTGGACGATCGCGGCCGGCATCCTCGGCGGCTCACTCGCGGCGACCAGCCATTTCGCCAAGGCGGGTACGCGCGCCGCGGCGAACACCTCGCCCGAGCCGTTCTCGAACTTCCTGCTCTCGACGCTCGAGGACTTCGGCGTCGGCGCCCTGCTCTGGCTCGCGTTCGCGCATCCGTGGGTGGCGATCGCCGTCGTCGTCGTGTGCGTGGTGCTCGCGGTGCTGCTGCTGCGCGTGCTCGTGAAGCTCGTCGCCGGCGGCATGCGGCGGCTGTTCCCGCCGCGGCACGAGGCGGCGCCGCGCTGAGGCGGCGGGCATCGCTGACGCGAAACGCTCCGCGCAGGTAGGATGCGCGCCATGGCGCATCCCCTTTCGAACGCCCGCTTCCTGCTGTCCGCCTCCGACGTCCGCCAGCTCGGACCCTGCCACGCCGAGGTGGCGTTCGTGGGGCGGTCCAACGTGGGCAAGAGTTCGCTGCTCAACGCGCTCGTGCACCAGAAGGCGCTCGCCCGCGTTTCGCGCACGCCGGGGCGCACGCGGCTCATCAACGTGTTCGCGGTCGGGGACGAGGATCGCTGGATCGTGGACTTGCCCGGTTACGGGCACGCTTCGGGCCCGAAGCGCGAGCGGGACGAGTGGCAGGGCATGATCGAGCGCTACCTCGCGAAGCGCCCGAGCCTGCGCATGGTGTTCGTGCTCGTCGACGCCGAAGTGGGCCCCACCCCGCTCGACGCGCAGATGCTCGAGTGGCTCGTCTCGCGCCGCCTGCCCGCCGTCGTGGTGGCGAACAAGCTCGACAAGGTCAAGCCGAGCCGGCTCGAGACGCAGGTGCGCGACATCGCCGGGGCGCTCGGGCGCCGGCCCGAGGCCATGGCCTGGGTGAGCGCCGCGAAGGGCACCGGGATCGCCGAACTGCGTTCGGTCGTCGCTTCGCTGCTCTCGTCGGACTGAGCGGGTTTTCACACGCGACGGGCCGGAATCGCGTGCTAGATTGCGCGCCCCCGTCGCCGCGGCCGACGCGCGCGGGAGCGCTCCCGAACTCGCGAGAACCCTTCCTGAGGATGACTCCCACGATGCGTTCGTTCCCGCATGCCCTGCCGCGCCTGCGAGGCGTGGCGCCGGCGGCCCTGCTCGCCGCCGCCCTGTTCGCCGTCGCCCTCGTGTCCGCCGCCTCCGCCGACCCGCGCCCGCGCGAGGTGATGGATGCGGCCCGGCTGAAGCTCGCGCTGCAGAAGCTCCAGGTGACCGGCAGCGCGCTCTTCGTGGCCGCGCATCCCGACGACGAGAACACGGCGATGCTCGCGTGGCTCTCGAGCGGCCGCAAGGTCCGCACGGGCTACCTGTCCATGACGCGCGGCGACGGCGGCCAGAACCTGATCGGCACCGAGATCGGCGAACAGCTGGGCCTGATCCGCACGAACGAGCTGATCGGCGCGCGCCGCGTGGACGGCGCGGAGCAGTTCTTCACGCGCGCGCTCGACTTCGGGTTCAGCAAGAACCCGGAAGAGACCTTCGCGTTCTGGGGCCGCGAGCGCGTGCTCGCCGACGTCGTGTACGTCATCCGCCGGTTCCGCCCGGACCTGATCGTCACGCGCTTCCCGACCGACGGCAGCGGCGGTCACGGCCACCACACCGCGTCCGCGATCCTCGCCGAGGAGGCGTTCGCGGCGGCCGCCGATCCCGCGCGCTTCCCCGAGCAGCTCGCGAGCGTGAAGCCGTGGCAGGCGAAGCGTCTCGTCTGGAACGCGTTCCGCTTCGGCAACGCCGGGCCCGACACGACGCCCGGCCGCGTTCGCGTGGACGTGGGCGCGTACCAGCCGCTGCTCGGGCGCTCGTACAGCGAGATCGCGGGCGAGAGCCGCAGCATGCACAAGTCGCAGGGCTTCGGCTCGGCCGAGCGCCGCGGCGAACTCACGAACACGTTCGAGCACCGGTTGGGCGAGCGCGCCAAGGACGACCTGTTCGAGGGCGTGGACCTGTCCTGGGCGCGCTTCCCGAACGGGGCGAAGGTGGGCGCGCTGTTGCGCGAGGCCGAGCTCGCGTTCGACCCCGCGAAGCCCGAGGCGCTGCTCCCCGTGCTGCTGCGCGCGCGCGCCGCGATGGACGCGTGCGGGGAGGACCCGATGATCGCGGTCAAGCGCGCCGAGCTCATGGAAGTGATCCGCTCGTGCGCCGGGCTCTGGGTCGAGGCGACCGTGCAGCGCCCGACGGCGACGCCGGGAGGCAAGGTGCGCGTGGTGACGAGCGTGCTCAACCGTTCCGGTGCGGCGCTGACGCTCGCGAAGGTCGAGATCGTGAACGGCCCCGTGAGCGCGCGCGGGGCGCGCGCGCTCGCCCGCAACATCGCCGCGAACGACACGTTGCAGGCGGCACTGTCGCCGAACGCGCCGCTCACCCAGCCGTGGTGGCTCGCGCAGCCCGGCGACAAGGGCACGTTCGCGGTGCCCGAGCAGCGCCTCGTCGGCGATCCCGAGAGCGCGCCGGCGCTCGTCGCGCGTTTCACGCTCACGAGCGGCGGCGAATCGCTCGAGTTCGAGGTGCCCGTCGTCTCGCGCTCCGTGGACCCCGTGCTCGGCGAGCGCTATCGCGCGCTCGAGGTGATTCCGCCCGCCACGTCGCGCTTCGAGCAGGGCGCCTACCTGTTCGCCGACGGGACCCCGCGCGACGTGCGCGTCGTGGTCGAGTCGTCGCTCGATCCGCTCGCGGGCCGCGTGAAGCTGGCGCTGCCCGAGGGCTGGCGCGCCGATCCGCCGGTGCGCGAGATCCGGCTGGCCGCGCAGGGCGACACGACGCTCGCGTTCCGCGTGACGCCGCCCGCGGCGGGCGCCGCCGCCCCGGCGAGCGCGCGGTGTCTCGTCGAGACCGGGGGCACGACGTGGGACCGCCGCCTCGTGCGCATCGACCACGAGCACATTCCCGTGCAGACGCTGCTGCCCGCCGCGGAGGCGAAGCTCGTGCGCGCCGACGTGAAGCGCGCGGGCGCGCAGGTCGGGTACGTGATGGGTTCGGGGGACGCCGTGCCCGCGGCGCTCCAGCAGATGGGCTTCACGGTCACGCTGCTCACGGACGCCGACGTCGAGGAGGGCGATCTCTCGCGGTTCGAGAGCATCGTGATCGGCGTGCGCGCGTACAACACGCGGCCGCGCCTGCTCGCGCACCAGGACCGCCTGCTCGCGTACGCCGCCGCCGGCGGACGGCTCGTCGTGCAGTACCAGACCGCCGACGGTTCGTTCGACAACAAGCTCGGGCCGCTGCCGTTCAAGATCTCGCGCGAGCGCGTGACGGTCGAGGAGGCCGAGATGCGCGTGCTCAAGGCCGGCCATCCGCTGCTCACGACGCCCAACGCGATCGGCGCCGCCGACTTCGCGGGCTGGGTGCAGGAGCGCGGGCTGTATTTCGCGCAGCCGTTCGACGCGGGCTACGACGCGGTCTTCGGCGCGAACGATCCCGGCGAGCCCTCGCGTGACGGCGGGCTGCTGTACGCGAAGGTCGGCAAGGGCACGTACGTCTACACCGGGCTCGCGTTCTTCCGGCAGCTGCCCGCGGGCGTGCCGGGCGCCTATCGGTTGTTCGCCAACCTCGTGAGCCCCGAACGCAAGTGAGCGCGCTCGACTGGGTCGTGCTGCTCGGCGCCCTCGCCACGTTCGTCGGCTACGGCGTGTGGCGCGGACGCGGGCAGCGCGACCTGAAGGGTTACCTGCTCGCCGGGCGCAGCATGCCGGGCTGGGCCGTGGCGCTGTCCGTCATGGCCACGCAGGCGAGCGCGATCACGTTCCTGTCCACGCCGGGGCAGGGCTACGCCGACGGACTGCGCTTCGTGCAGTTCTACTTCGGCCTGCCGCTCGCGATGATCGTGCTGTGCGTGACCGTCGTGCCGATCTTCCACCGGCTCGGCGTGTACACGGCGTACGAGTACCTCGAGTCGCGCTTCGACGGGAAGACGCGCTCGCTCGCGGCCGGGCTGTTCCTCGTGCAGCGCGGGCTCGCGGCCGGGCTCACGATCTACGCGCCCTCGCTCGTGCTGTCGGTCGTGCTCGGCTGGGACGTGCGGCTCACGTGCGCGCTGATCGGCGCCCTCGTCGTGATCTACACCGCGACAGGCGGCAGCCGCGCGGTGGGGCACACGCAGGTGCTGCAGTTCGGGATCATCCTCGGCACGATGGCCGTCGCGTTCCTCATGGTCGTGCGCTCGCTGCCCGAGGGCGTGGGCTTCTCCGACGCGCTCGCGGTCGCGGGCCGGCTCGGCAAGCTGCACGCGATCGAGACGAAGTTCGATCCGAACGACCGCTACAACCTGTGGTCGGGGCTCATCGGCGGGTTCTTCCTGCAGCTCGCGTACTTCGGCACCGACCAGTCGCAAGTCGGGCGCTACCTGACCGGCCAGTCCGTCGCCGAGAGCCGCAAGGGGCTGATCGCGAACGGCGTGCTCAAGATCCCGATGCAGTTCCTGATCCTGCTGCTCGGCGTGACGGTGTTCGTGTTCCACCTGTTCGTGCCCGCGCCGGTGTTCTTCCAGCCGCGCGAGAGCGCGAAGCTCGCGAGCGGCGTGCACGCGCAGGAGTACGCCGGCATCGCTTCGCGCCACGCCGTCGCCTGGGCGCAGCGGCGCGACGGCGCCACGGCGCTCGTGCAGGCGCTGCGCGCGAACGACGGCGCCGCGGCCGGCGCGGCGACCGAAGTGGTGCGCGGCGCGCAGACACGCATGGCGGAGGCGCGCACCGACGTGGTGTTGCTGCTCAAGCGCTCGGATCCCGGCGCGCAGACGAACGACACGAACTACGTGTTCCTCGAGTTCGTGCTGAAGTTCCTGCCGGCGGGACTCGTCGGGCTCGTGCTCGCGGCGCTGTTCGCCGCGTCCATGAACTCGACCTCGGCCGAACTCTCCGCGCTCACCTCCACCACGGTCGTGGACGTGCTGCGGCGGCTTCCCGGCCACGTGTCCGACGAGCGGCGTGACGTCTGGACCTCGCGCGTCGTGACGGTGGTGTGGGCGACGTTCGCCGTGGGCTTCGCGCAGTGGGCGAGCGGGCTCGGCACGCTCGTCGAGGCGGTGAACATCCTCGGCTCGCTCTTCTACGGCACGATCCTCGGGATCTTCCTGTGCGCGTTCTACCTGAAGCGCGTGGGCGGGCACGCCGTGTTCGCGGGCGCACTCGTGGCCGAGGCCGTGGTGGTCGCGTGCTTCACGAGCACGAAGATCTCGTTCCTCTGGTACAACCTGATCGGGTGCGCGCTCGTGATGATCGTGGCGACGGCGCTGTCGGCCGTCTGGCCGCGGCGGGAACGCGTGGACGCGACCGCCGCCTGAGCCGGGCTTCACGCCGGGAACGACGAAGGCCCGCGAGGGATGTGAATCTCGCGGGCCTTCGTCGTGTTCCGGGAATGCGTGCGGGCTACTTCGCGGCCCGCCATTCGGCGACGAGCTTTTCGAGCGCCGAGGTGTCCGGCTTGTCGGGGCTCGCCTTGCCGGCGGCGATGGCGGCTTCGCCCGCGGTGATCGCGTCGGCCTTCTTGCCCTCCTTCGCGAAGAAGCGCGCCTGCAGGCCGAGCGTCGAATAGTTCTTCTGGATCGCGAGCGCCTGCTGCATCCAGCCGCGCGCCTCGTCCATGTTGACGCCGGAGTCGAGGCACCAGCGCGCCGCCTGCACGCGCGTGCGGAAGTCGTCGGCCTTCGCCTCACCGACCGCCTTGCGGCAGCCCGCGAGGATCGTCGCGTTCGCGTCCACCGAGACCGGCACCGCGATGCGCACCTTCTCCCAGCGCATGACGAGGTTCGCCGCGTTCGGCATGGACGTCGCGGCCGACGGGGAGAATCCGTCGAACGAGTACGACAACCACTCCTCGTTCGCGACGGCTTCGGGCTTCACCTTCACGCGCAGGACGTCCTTCGCCGGGTCGTAGGCGACGGCGCCCCAGAGGTTCTTCTCCGAGTTCAGGATCACGGTCCACTCGGTCTGGCCGGGAATCATGAGCAGCGCGTACGTGCCGGCCGCGAGCTTCTGGCCGCCGAACTGGATCTCGTCGGTCGTCGTGAACGTGGTCGCTTCGTTCGCGCCCGCGCGCCAGGGCTTGTCCCACGCTTCGAGCGATCCCCAGATGGTGCGGCCCTTCACACCGGGGCGGCTGTAGGTGACGGTGAGGTCCGTGATGCCGATGGTCTGCGTGACCTTGGCGTTCGGACTGATGCGCGGCAGCTTGAGCTGCGCGGAAGCGGGAGTGGCGGACAGCGCGGCGAGCATGGCGGCGCCGAGCAGCAGCAGCGAGGCACGAATGCGCATGAGTGGGGCTCTCCTGGGGAGGTTCGCTTGCGGCCGTGGATGGACGTTCCGGCGAGGCGGCCCACTGGGCCCACCCCGGGCGGCGCGGCAGGTTACGCCGCGCCTGTGGCGGCACTCAATCCCGAACGGCCGGAACGAGGTTCAGGGCGCGCAAAGAATCCGCCAGCTCGCGCGTGAAGCGCAGGGCTCCGGCCTCGTTCAGGTGCGAGGCGTCCCGGTAGAGCGAGGGCTCGGCCCAGCGCGGCTGCGCGCTCGCGGAAAAGTCGAGGAACGGGACCCCGTGCCGCGCGAAGACCTCTTCGAGCTCTCGCCCGTCCTCCCGGGACCGCGCGACGGCGGACTCCGCACGCACGAAGCGCGGCGAGCGCACTGCGACGATCGCCACGTCTCGAGCACGAAGCGCACCGATCGCACGCGCGAGGAAGCGCAGTTTGAGCGTGTCCACCTCGGCACGCGCGACCGGCGCACTGGCGGCTTCGCGGTCGGCTTCCGCCTCGGTCATCGTGCCCTTGAGCGGCAGGAACCCGAAGCGCGGCGCGGCGTCCTGTCCGCGATGCGCCGCGGCGAGCCGCAGCACCATCGAATTGTACGGATAGATGCGCGAGAGAAGCCGCACGGGCTCCCAGTGCGAGCGCAGCCCGACGAGTTCGCGCGCGACGGGCTCGGAGTGCGCCCAGGGCAGGAAGCACGAGAGCCGGTCGAGGATCTCGGGCGTGCGCACGAGGAACGGGTCCACGTCCATGATCCAGAGCGACGGCGCGTAGTGGTGCAGCAGGATGCCCGCCGAGCCGTACTGGTAGGCCGAGCCGTACGATCCGTCACGGCCCAGGTTGAAGACCGGGGCGCCGAGCTCCACGGCGAGCGAATCGGACACGTAGTGATGCGAGGCGCGCGATGCTCCGCACACGATGACCGGCGCTCGCATCTTCCACGCGTGCCCGAGCACGTCGCCGTCGGTGGGGTTCTCCGAGGCGTGGAACAGGCGCTCGAGTCCGGCGCCGATCGCGCGGTCGAGCACGAACAGCAGGGCGGTCATGGCGAGCAGGGAGAGCAGGAGTTTGCGCATCAGAACTGGAAGTAGATGAACTGGCCGCCGTCCACGACGCCGATGAGCAGCAGGAGGAGCACCGCGCTCGCGTAGGCGAGCCAGCGCGCCGGCTTCAGGCGGGGCAGGAAGAACTTCGAGTACAGCCCCAGTTCGGTGCACGTCTCGACGGCGAGCAGCACGGCGATCCCGAATGCGCCGTACGCGAGCTGTGCGCCGTTGCCGGGAAAGAACCGCGCGGAGTCGAAGTTCGTGAAGATCGCGCGGTACACGTGCAGCGCGTCGGAGACGCTCGCGGCGCGGAACAGCACCCACGACAGCGTCACGATCACGAACGTGCACGCCACCTGCAGCACGTGCGAGAGCCGTCCCGGACGCACGAGCAGCGGCGCGTAGCGGTCGAGGATGTTCTGCGCGAGCAGGAACACGCCGTGCCAGATGCCCCAGAGCACGAACGTCCAGTTCGCGCCGTGCCAGATGCCGCTCACGAGGAAGACCGTGAAGATGTTCTGGTTCGTCTTCCAGAACCCGGAGCGGTTGCCGCCGAGGGGGATGTACACGTAGTCGCGGAACCACGTGGACAGCGAGATGTGCCAGCGGCTCCAGAAGTCGGCGATCGAGGACGCGAAGTACGGGCGGCGGAAGTTGCGCAGCAGTTCGATGCCCATGACCTGCGCCGTGCCGCTCGCGATGTCGGAGTACGCCGAGAAGTCGCAGTAGATCTGGAACGTGAAGAAGAGCGTCGCGAGCAGCAGCGTGCTGCCCACGTGCTGGTCGGGGTGCGCGTAGATCGTGTCCACGTACACCGCGAGCCGGTCCGCGATCACCACCTTCTTGAACAGCCCCCAGAGGATGCGCGCGATCCCCTCGCGCACGCGGTCGTACTCGAACACGGCCGTGCGCTCGAACTGCGGGATCAGGTGCCAGGCGCGCTCGATCGGGCCGGCGATGAGCTTGGGGAAGTACACGATGAACAGCAGCAGCCGCGGGTAGTCACGCTCGGCGGGGTATTTCCGGTAGTACACGTCGGTCGTGTAGCTGATCGCCTCGAACGTGTAGAACGAGATGCCGGCGGGCAGGATCAGGCGCAGCGCGGGGGCGTCCACCGGGAATCCGGCCGCCTGCATGACGCTCGCCCAGCTGTCCATGAAGAAGTCGAAGTACTTGAAGACGAACAGCGCGCCGAAGTTGGTGACGTAGCTGAAGGCGAGCAGGCCGCGGCGTGCGCGTGGGTCGTCCACGACGGCGAGGCGGCGGGCGACGAAGTAGTCGATGGTCGTCGAGTACAGGATCAGCAGGATGAAGACCGGCGACCAGTACATGTAGAAGGCGAGGCTGGCGACCAGCAGCCACGTCTTGCGCAGCCGGGCGGGGATGGCGAAGAACGGCCCCACGACCGCGAGAAAGAAGAAGAGGTAGTCGAGTGAGTTGAAGCGCATGACACGAGCCTAACACCCGGCTCGCGTTCGTGCGCGGTTTCGCCGCGCTCGGGGGCGTCTCTTGCCGCGCCTATTCGGGCTTGCCGGTCTCCACGAAGCGCTTCGCGCGCGCGAACTGGATGCTCATGACCTCGTCCACCGGGTGCGAGATCGTGCCGATGCCGCCGGGCATGTAGCCGCCGACCAGGTAGTCGAGCGTGACGCGGGTGCCGTCGTCACCGCCCTTGAGGACGAACGTCAGTGATCCCGCGGCCGCGAACGACTGCAGCGGACCCAGACCGCCCGATAGGCGCAGCTTCTTGCCCGGGTCGGCGTAGACGACCGTCAGGTGCTGGACCGATCCGTTCGGGAGCTTCTCGCAGAAGCAGCCGCCGGCACGCGGATCGAGCGAGAGGTTTTCCGCCTTGCCCGTCCACGTGTGCTTGCCGTCCCACCACGAGGCGACCTTCACGAGTGCGGCGTAGACCTCGTCGGGCGTGGCGTGGAAGAGCGCCTCGTGGTGCACGTGGAAGCCCGCGGCCGTGCTGTCGGCGACAGTCGCGTCAGCGGCGCCGGGCGCTGTGAGGAAGCATGCCGCGAAGAGCGCGGCGGTCGGCAGGAGCGTGCGGAGTCGCATGGGGGCGGCCTTTCGTGGGAAGCGAGTGGGAGGGGGACGTGCCGGCGGAGGATGGCGAGGTCACGCGTTGCTCGAAAGCGGAAAGTGACGAGCGCGGGACGCCGCGCTCAATCCGCCGCCGTCACGCCCGTCCGGCGCTTCTCGTACGCCCGGTACTGCAGCGCCTCGGCGAGCATCGCCGCGGTGAGGCGCGTCGCGCCCGCGAGGTCGGCGATCGTGCGCGCCACGCGCAGCGCGCGGTGCACGGCGCGCGCGCTCATGCCGCCGCGGTCCATCGCGTCGGCGACCAGGCGCTCGCCGTCGGCGTCGAGCGGCGCGTGCTCGCGCAGCGCGGCGTTGCCGAGCATGGCGTTGAGCGCGCACGCGGTCGCTCGGCTCGCCCGGAGTCGCGGCGAGCAGTTCGGCGGACGTGAGCGAGGGCACCTCGACCTGCAGGTCGAGCCGGTCGAGCACCGGGCCGCTCACGCGCGTGGCGTGACGCGCGAGGTCGGAGTTCGTGCAGCGGCACCCGCGCTTCGGGTGTCCGAGCCAGCCGCATCCGCAGGGGTTCATCGCCGCTGCGATGAGCGGGCGCGCGGGAAAGCGCACGTGGCCGCTCGCGCGGGCGAGATCCACGGTGCCGGTTTCGAGCGGCTCGCGCAGCGCGTCGAGCAGCGTGCGCGGGTACTCCGCGAGTTCGTCCAGGAACAGCACGCCGTGATGTGCGAGCGACAGCTCGCCCGGGCGCGGTGGTGCGCCGCCGCCGATCAGCCCCGCGCGCGACAGCGAATGATGCGGCGCGCGGAACGGCCGCTCGCGCATGAGCCCGCTGCCCGGGCGGCGCAGCCCCGCGACCGAGTGCAGCCGCGTCACGGTCAGCGCCTCGGCGCTCGTGAGCGGCGGCAGGATGCCGGGAAGCCGGCGCGCGAGCATGGACTTGCCCGCGCCCGGCGGGCCCACGAGCAGCAGGTGATGCCCGCCGGCCGCCGCCAGCTCGAGCGCGCGCCGTGCGATCATCTGCCCGCGCACGTCGGCGAGATCGTCGGCGGCCGCGCGCGAGTCGTCGGGCGCGGCAGGCTGCGCCAGGTCGAGCGGTTCGCCGCGCAGCCAGTCGCACGCCTCGCCGATCGTCTTCGCCGCGAGCACCTGCAGCCCCTCGACCAGCGCGGCCTCGCGCGCGGACTCGGCCGCGCACAGCAGCGTGCGCGCGCCGGCCCGCCACGCCGCCTCGGCGAGCGGCAGCGTGCCGCGCGTTCCGCGCAGCCGCCCGTCGAGCGCGACCTCGGCGAGCGCCGCGGTGCGCTCGAGCTTTTCGGGCGGCGCCTGGCCCGTGGCCACGAGCAGCCCGAGCGCGAGCGCGAGATCGGCCGCCGCGCCTTCCTTGCGCCGGTCGGCGGGCGCGAGGTTCACGGTCACGCGCCGGTCGGGTGGCGACAGCCCGGCGTTGCGCAGCGCGGGCCACACGCGCTCGCGCGCCTCGCGCGCCGACGTGTCGGGCAGCCCGACCATGACGAAGCCGGGCAGCCCCGGCCCGACGTCCACTTCGCAGTCCACCGCGAAGGCGTCGAGTCCCCAGAGCGCTGCGGTGCGGACGCGTGCGAGCATGCGCGGGTTCACCCGGACGGGGGCGGGTCGCGAGCCGCTGCTGCAAGCGCCGTGCGAGCGCCGCCGGTGCGCATTCGCAAGCGGATGCGCCCGCCGCACGCACGAATCGCCGCCACGCGCGTGGACGACACGCGCACGGCGGCGACGGTGGGGCGGCCGCGCTACTTCGCCGGCTTGGGCAGCGGCAGCAGCATGTCGAGCAGCAGCTCCCAGGGCTTGTCGGAGCCGCGCTGCCAGACGTGCACGTAGTAGCTCGAGTCCACCTCGGCGCCGCGCGTGCGCACGAACGTGCCGTAGGTGTAGCCGAGATCTCCGCTCGCGGAGATGAACTGGGCGAGCGACATGAACGTGCCGCGCTCGTCGGCCTGCTCGGCGGCTTCGTGCGCGGGCTCGCGGCCCACGATCGGCATGGCGCCCTCGCGCAGGCGGCGATGGTCCGAGGATGCGTAGCGGTGCAGCGCACCCGCCACGCCCGAGTCGCCCGCGAACTTCGCGAATGCGACGTCGGTCTGCCACAGCGTCTGGCGCCGCGCGAGCGGGCCGCGTCCCGAGGCCGGCGACGGGGCGAGCTTCGAGGCGAAGGCTTCGACCGAGTCCGCGGCCGGCCGCGGGTGCGAGACACCGCCGTCGAGCGCGACCTTCCACGTTCCGTCCGGCATGCGCTTCCACATCGAGACGAAGGTGCCCCACGCGACGGCGGGCTTGTTCGCCACCTGGTGCCACGCCCACGGGCCGACCGAGAGCGCGAGGTCGTTGCTCGAGGACAGGACGACGCGCTCGGGCATCCACGCGAGCAATGCGGGGGACACCGGGGTCGCGGCCATCGCCTTGTGCCCGTTGACCGGCCCGGGACGGAAGATCACCGCCGTGGGGGCGAGCCACGTGAGGAACGCGTCGCGCGTCCCCAGCGCGTCGGCGTGCCGGGCGAATGCGCGCTCGGCTTCGACGACGTCCTCGGCGGTCGCGGGCGGATAGACCGGCGTGGGGGAGTCGGGCACGTGCGAGGCGCCCGTCGCCGGGCGCGACGAGGGCTTGCGCTTCTTCTTCGGGGTGGCCGCGGGCGCGATCGCGGCGCCCACGACGAGGGCGGCGACGACGACCAGCGGGAGCCAGCGCATGGGCTTCACGGGATTTCCTCCGAGCCTCTGGGGAGTCACGACGTTCGGGGACGGATAACACCGGACCGCCCCTTCTGGCGAGTCCCCAGCACGGACGGGGCCGTCCCGCCGACGGGCGCGGGCACGTTGCGATCCGCACGGCGCAGTCGCAAATCGCACGGAGTGGCTCCGCCGGTCGCCGGAATGCTCAAGCCCGGGGCGCCCAGTTCCGAAAAAGACAAGGTCCGACTCTCCCTCCCTCGGAGAAAGCCCCCGTGTACGCGTCCATCGCTCGCTACCTGAAGCGGCATCGCACACGATTGGCGGAAGCCATCGCGTCGCCGCTCGAACGTCCGCTCGGTACCGAAACCGCGCTCGACGAAGCGCGCGACTTCGTTTCCGAACTCGAAGGTGCGTTCCAGTCGCCCGACTCCACCGCGTTCCTGCACCAGGTGCGCGCGGCCGTCGAGCGCTGGGCGTCGCTCGGCGCCTCCCGCGGCGCCATCGGCGAGGCGCTCGTCGCCCTCGTTCGCGCACAGGGGCGGCACGTGCCTCGCGGTGGTTCGCAGGGCTGGGGCGCGGAACTGGGGCCGATCCTCGAGTTCATCCCGGCGCCGATGGTGTTCGTGGACGCCGAACTGCGGATCACCTGCGCCAACGCCGCGTTCCGCGAGCTGGCGCGTGAGCGTGGCGACGTGCTGGTGGGCATGCGCATGCCGGAACTGCTCGCGGGCGACGTCGGCTGCTGCGAGCGGACCGCACCGGGCCCGACTCGAGACGCGCTCGAACTCGACCGCGTGCGCCTGCGCGTGCGCCCCGACGACGAGTTCGTGGTCTCCCGCGTGCCGTTCGCGCCCAACGGCGCGCTTTCGGGCTGGTTCGTCAGCTTCTCGGCCGACGCCTCGCGCGCGATCGCGGACGCGACGCTCGCGGACATGCTCGAGCGTGAGAAGCGCCAGAAGGAGAAGTTCGCCGCGCTGCTCGAGGTGAGCCACGCGGTCGTGAACTCGCTCGACCTCAACACGATTCTCGGCACGATCGCCAAGCTCGTCCGCCAGGTGATCCAGACGGACGAGTGCAGCGTGTTCCTGTTCGACGAAGCCGAGCAGGTGCTCGTGCCCGTCGTGTGCGACGCGCGCTCGTACATGGAAGAGATGATGGCCGTGCGCCTGCGCCTCGGCGAAGGCATCACCGGCATGGTGGCGCAGACGGGCCGCGGCGAGATCGTGAACGACGCCGAAGCCGACCCGCGCGCCGTGACCGTGCCCGGTACGCCGCCGGAGCAGACGGCGCTGCTGTGCGTGCCGCTGCTGTCGCGCGACAAGGTCGTCGGCGTGATCACGCTCACCCGTATCGGGCCACGCGGTTTCCAGACCGAGGACCTCGAGCTCGCGACGCTGTTCGCCGGCCAGTGCAGCGCCGCGATCGCGAACGCGCGCCTTTACGCGGACATGAAGGTCGCCTTCGACGAATTGCGGCAGACGCAGGCGCAGCTCGTGCAGTCCGCGAAACTCAACGCGCTCGGCGAAATGGCCGGCGGCGTCGCGCACGACTTCAACAACATCCTCGCCGCGATCCTCGGCCGCACCCAGCTGCTGCTGCAGACGAGCACGGACGGCGAACTGCGCCGCCAGCTCGCGGTCATCGAGCAGGCCGCGCTGGACGGCGCGCACACGGTGCGGCGCGTGCAGGAGTTCACGCGCGTGCGACAGGACGAGCGCTTCGAGACGCTCGACATCAACCAGGTGCTGCTCGGCGTGCTCGAACTCACGCGGCCCGCGTGGGAGACCGGCGCCAAGCGCCGGGGCGTGCAGGTGGACGTGCACCTCGAGCTGCAGGCGAACCTGCCGACCGCGGGCAACGCGAGCGAGCTGCGCGAGGTGTTCACGAACCTCGTGCTCAACGCCCTCGACGCCATGCCGGAAGGCGGCGGGCTCTGGATCACGTCCGAGAACGGCCACGACGCGGTGCGCGTGCAGGTGCGCGACTCCGGTGTCGGCATGGACGAGGAGACGCGGGCGAAGATCTTCGACCCGTTCTTCACGACCAAGGAGATCAAGGGTACCGGACTCGGGCTCTCGGTGGCCTACGGCATCGTCTCGCGCCACCGCGGCGCGATCGAAGTGCAGAGCGAGCCCGGCGTCGGCACGGTGTTCACGCTCGAGTTCCCGGTCGGCGCGGTCGAGTCCGAATCGCAGACCGCGGACTCGACGATGGCGCCCGAGTCCCGCCGCGTGCTCGTGGTGGACGACGAGCAGACCGTGCTCGAAGTGCTCGTGGACCTGCTCGCCGCGATGGGCATGCAGGTCACCCGCGCGCACGGTGGACCGGCCGGCGTCGAGGCGCTGAGCCGCGACACGTTCGACGTCGTGTTCACCGACCTCGGCATGCCCGACGTGAACGGCTGGGATCTCGCGCTGACCGCGAAGGCGTGCGCGCAGCCGCCGGACGTCGTGCTCGTCACCGGGTGGGGCTTCCAGCTCGAGGAAGAGGCCGCGGTTTCGCGCGGCGTGGACCTCGTGATGGCGAAGCCGTTCTCGTGGGAGGACGTCGAGAACGCGCTGCGCGTGCTGAGCGCGCGCAAACTGCGGGCGGCCTGAGCGGGGCGCCAGCCAAACGGACATGCGAAAGGGCGCGGCGACCAAGGTCACCGCGCCCTTCGTGCGTCCGGCGGGCCGTGCGATCAGCGCGCCGAAGCCGGCTGCGAGTCTCCTTCGCGCGGGAGGCCGAGTGCGCTCGCGGCCACGTCCGACCACTCGCGGGAAGGCCAAACGAACCGGTTCAGGTCGCGCACACGCCCCTGCCGGTCCACGACGAACCACGCGGGCATCGCCGCGCGCGAGTTCGGTTCGAGCGCGTTGAACTGCGCCGCGATCAGCCGGCGCGAATCGGCGATGACGGGATACGTCAGCCCGAGCTTGCCGATCTGGCGGCGCACCGACTTCGTGCGGGCGTCCACGACGGCGACGGGTACGACGCCCATGCGCAGCAGCTCCTCGCGCTCGCGCTGCAACGCCGCGAGCTGGTCGCTGGTCGCACCGATCACGAGCAGCACGGGGCCCTGGGCGCGCAGGTCGTGCAGGCGGTTCGAGCCGCCCTCGATCGCGTCGTACGAGAAATCCGGAGCACTCGAGCCCACCTCGATCCAGGCGTATTCGCCACTCGTGCCGAGCGGCACGAGCGGCAGCGTGGTCTGGGCTTCGGGGCGCGGAGGAGGAGAGTTCCAGCCCGCCGCGAGCACCGTGCTCGCGCCGAGCGAAAGCGTCAGGAGGGACGCGGAAATCCAGCGGGTCGTCATGTTGCCCTCAGGGGAAGATGTGCGATGAAGCGGGGTGTGAGCACCACACCCCGCATATCGTCCCCGTCTCGCGGCCGGTTGAATCGGTGCGATGTGCGAGAGGGCAAGTTTCGTCGCCCCAGTGAATCCCCGGGGCACCGTGCAAAGCTAGAGACTGGTCTTCGCGATTTGCACCATGCGCCGGGCGTCGTCGGCGCCGAGCGCCACGCCCATGACGGCCACGCGCACCACACCGTCCGCGTCGAGCAGCACGAAGCCCGGCGTGCTCTGCCCGCGAGTGGCGTCGAACGCGCCGTACTCGCAGGCGATGTCGCGCATCGCATCCGAGAGCAGCGTCACCATCGCGCCGGGGTTGCGGTCGAGCCAGCCCCGCAGCATGCCCGTGCGCTCCGCCGCGACCATGAGCACGGCGACGCCGTCTCCGGTGACCGCGCGAGCGAGCGAATCCGCCGTGGCGATCGACGGCGCGCGCGAGCCGAACCACAGCGCGACCCAGCTGCCGCGCCAGTCGCTCAGGCGGCGCTTGCCTCCCGAGGCCGATTCGAGTTCGAAGTCCGGCGCGCGCTCGCCGACGCTCACCGATCCGATCGAGTGGTGCGGCACGGGCAGCGTGCCACCCTCGGAGTACGGGCGCACCACGGGCGCGGGCCTGCTGGCGGGATACTTGTCGACGCCCTGTGCGCCGGCGACCACCGGGAGCAGCAGCAAAGCGAGAACGATCCACACACTCCGCATGACGCACCTCCACACGTGAACCGGGGCGGCGGGGAACCGCTCCGGTGACAGAGGGCGCTGCCGGACTGCCTATCGGGCCATGCGCCCTTCGGACGCGACCGTGTGGAGGACGTCTTCCCGGATCGCCGCGAGGTTTCCCTCGGGTGTGGCGGGTGGCATCGAGCACCCGGGCGCGACCAACCAGCGCCGTCCGCCCGTCTGCTCGAGCGCACGGCGGTACTGCAATCGCACGCCGTCGGGCGAAGCGTCGAGGATGGCGCCTTCGTGGGAGATGCCTCCCATGACGGCGCCGCTCAGGCGCTCCAGTCCTTCGGCGAGCGAGGGATTGCCCGGCGCGGTCGCGTCCCACGAGAACGCGCCCACCGGATAGTCGGCGAAATCGAACAGCAGGCAGTCGCCCTTGCACACGTGCAGCGTGTGGAACGGCGACGCGCCTGCGGCGGCGAGCACACGCAGGTCGTACGGCCGCGACCAGCGCTTCAGCGATTCGCTCGTCACGAACTGGCGCGAGCCCCAGTCCACCGTCGCGAGGTAGAGCCCGTCGGCGCCCGCGGCCATGAGCGCCGCGGCGAACTTCTCGTACACGCGCGTCACCTTCTCGAGCGCGCGCTCGACCGCGGCGGGTGCGCTCGTCAGGTGGTCGCGCAGCAGTGTCGGGGGCTCGGTGAGCTCGCCCAGGACCGCGAGCGGCGTGAACACGGTGGCGAGGATCGGTACGTCCGCGGGCAACTGGGCGCGCAGCTGCCGGACCGACGCGATCTGTTCGCCGAGCACGCCCTGGTCGTGCGGGATCTCCGCGATGCGGTCCCAGTCCGAACTGTTCGCGACCGGGAAATACTCGAGCGTGGGTTTGGCGTCCGGCACGCCGCTGTAGCGGTAGCGCACGCCCCAGTCCTCGACGAAGCAGTGCTTGCGGGGATTGAGCTTCACCCAGTCCCACTCGAACCGGCGCCACCGCTCCATCGTGTGCGCGACGAGATCCTCTGCGCTCGACTCACGGTGGTAGACGTGGCCCCAGAACGACACGGGCGGGCGGTCGACGTTTTCGCCGCGCAGGGCGGCGAGCATGCGTTCGCGAGAGGTCATGTGCCGACAGTAGTCCCGTGCCCGACCGGGGAACAAGCGCGGGCTTCGCGACATTTTCGTGCCAGCGCCTGCCGCCCGCCCATCGCGCGCGGGCTGACGCGCCGGGGCGCGCCCGCTAGAGTCCGGGCATGCGAATCCTTCTCGCCATGTGCGCCCTGCTGGCGCTCGCCGCCTGTGGTCGCGCGCGCCACGAGCCCCCGTTCGCAGCCGGCACCTCGCCCGACTCCCTGGCCGTTCATGGCGAGAGCGTGCCCGGGGCGCTCAGCCCGGTCGCGGACTTCGATCCGTCGCGAGTGCCGCCGGAGCCGCCGCGCGTGGCGATGGTCCGCGTGGCGCCGCGTCGCGAGGACCTCGCGCTCGCGCCGCCGGCGCCGGAGCCCGCCGAGCCCGAGCCGCACGCCGCGCCGCCGGCGGCCGGTGCGCTCGCCACGGACGACGAGCTGCGCGCCCCGATCGTGCGCGAGGGCGCGCGCATCGACCGGTCTCGCGCGCGGCGCGGCTGGGTCGAGCTCGACGTGCGCGTGGACGAGGAAGGCGCTGTCTCGGACGCGATGTTCTCGGAGGGCGTGGCGGATTCGGCGGCCGTGGTCGCGACGATCGAGGCCGCGCTCGCCATGCGCTTCTGGCCGGCCACGCAGAACGGCCGGCCGGTGGCCGTGTGGTGCCGCCAGCGCTTCGAGTTCGGGCGCTGACGTTCCGCGGACGCGCTCAGCGCGCCGCGGCGTCGCGCATGCGCGCTTCGAGCGTCGCGAACGATGGGGACAGCACCTGCACCGTGCACCACGTGGCGAGCATCCCGCCGGCGATCGTCACGACGATCCACGGTTCGAAACGCGCGGCGAGCCAGCCCGAGATCATCGTGCCGACCGGGAACGCGCTCTGCGAGATGAAGCGCCGCGTCGCCAACGCGCGCGCGAGCATGCCGGGCGGCGTGAGGTCCTTCCAGAGCAGGAACGAATGCGAGTTGAGCGCGGGCACGAGCAGCTCGCTCAGGAACAGCCCGGCCGCGAACGCGGCGACCGTCGTGGACAGGCCCGCGACGACCTGGCCGATCCCGAGCACGATCATCGAGACGACGAGTCCGTAGACGAGCTTCCGGCGCAGCCCGCCCCACACCGTCATGAGTACGCCGCCCACGACTCCGCCGAGTCCCATGACCGAGTTCACGAGCGCGAGCGCCGCTTCGTAGGACAGGTGCCGCGCCGCGCAGTCGGCGGCGAGCCGGTCGCGGACCAGCAGCGGCATGAGCAGGATGAGCGGCGCGAACGTGAGGTTCGCGAGCCCGCCGAAACTGATGAGCCACAGGAACGGCCGGCGCTTCACGATCCACGAGAAGCCCTCGAACGTGTCGTGCCAGACGCTCGCGCCGCGTCCGCCCGGCGCGGCGGGCGGGAATCGCAGGAGCGCGACCGCGACCGCCGCGATCACGAAGCTGAGCCCGTCCGCGGCGAAGGCGAACGGCACGCCGCTCGAGAGCGTCGGCGGGAGCGGGACGCCGCCGGCGCGCGCGAGCGCCGGCAACCCGATGAGCACGGCGGCGATGCCGGGCGCGACGACCTGCGACAGCGCGAACGAGGTCTGCATCATGCCGTTCGCGCGCCCGAGTTGTTCCTCGGGCACGAGCGTCGCGTACGAGCTGTCGAACGCCGCGCTGTGGAACGAGTTCGCGAGCGCGTACCCCGCGAGCAGCACGACCGCCGCGGGCAGCGTGAGCATCCTGGTCGCGTGCAGCACGACGAGCGCGGCCGTGAGCGCCGCCGAGACGAGGTTGGCGGCGAGCAGGATGCGGCGGCGGTCGTGGCGATCGGCGAAGGCGCCGGCCAGCGGCATGAAGAAGATGAGCGGAAGCGTGGACGCGACGCCGCAGGCGGTGAGCGCCAGCGCGAGTTCGCCTTTCTGGTCCGCGCGAGGGTAGCGCTCGAGCGTGAGCCAGATGTTGACCGCGAACTGCGTGACGAACGTGCCGAAGAGCGACAGCGTCTGCGTGCTCCACAGGACGAGGAACGTGCGGAAGGACTTCCGTCCCTCGGGCGCCGCGGAGACGCTCAAGCGCCCGCCTCGTACTTGCGCCCCCAGATCTGGCGCGTGCGCGTCACTTCGAACCCTTCGCTGCGGTAGAGCTTCAGCGCGTTCTCGTTCTCGCCGTCCACGAGCAGCGTGACGGGCGTGGTCGTCTCGCGCTCGAGCCACTGCACGCCCCAGCGCAGCAGCGCGCGGCCGAGCCCGATGCCGCGCGCGGTGTGCGCGGTGCCGAGCACGCCGATCTCGCCGCGCGTCTCGTGCAGCTCGATGCGGCAGAAGCCCGCGCAGGCGCCGTCCTTGTATGCGAGCAGCACGCCGTCGGCGCGGAACTGCGGGCTCGCCACGATCGAGCGGCCCTCTTCGAGCGTCGTCGGCATGAAGCGGAAGTGCTGCGCGAAGGAGTCGTTGTAGATGTCGCGCCAGTCCGCGAGCATCTCGTCGCCGCCGTCGAACGTGCGCACGGTGACTCCGGCCGGCCACTCCGGCGCCGCGACCGGTCCGCGCGGACGTTCCATGAGCCAGAAGAAGCGCTCGTGCGTGAAGCCCAACGACGCGGCGAGGGCGGCGGCGTGCGGCTGCGGCAGCCAAGCCGCGCCCGCGACCTCGACCGGCGCGTCGGTGGGCGCGCCCGCGCGCACCGCGGCGATCACCGCTTCGGCGAGCGCGCGGCCGATGCCGGCGTGCCGGTGCGCTTCGAGGACGGCCACGCGCGTCATGGTCCACGTCGCGACCGGCTGCCGCAGCACCCACGCCACACCGAAGCCGACCGGCACGCCGTCGAGCAGCGCGAGACGCAGGCAGTCGCGCGCGAGCTTGCGGTCGGAGAGCTTGTGCTCGAGACCGTCGGGACCGAGGAACTTGTCGAACTGCGGCGCGATCGAGGGATCGTGCAGCAGGGCGCGCAACGTTTCGTGGCGCGTGTCGCTGAACGGGATGATTTCGAGAACCATGCGGCGCACGCTAGGGGGGAGGAGAAACACCGTCAATTCTTCCGCGACGGACGGCCGCCGGATTGATTCCGGAGGCTTCGTGCGCTTTCATGCGCTCGCGTTCCGTACGCGGACCCCGTCGTCAGGACGAAGACGCTCCGCGCGGCGGCACGCGCAGCGCTGTACGACTCACAGCGAAGCGGAGCTTCACGCACGTGGGCCCGGTCCACGACGGATTCGGGCCCGCGTTTTTCTCGGTGGGCGCTCACCACCGCGGCCAGCGCTTCGCGCCCGGTCTCCACTGGGCGCGCCTGCAGCAGGGCGGGCACCTCGTCACGAAGCGCGTGAGCGTCGTGCGCTGACGAGCGCCGCGAGCGGTTCCGGGTGCCCCGCCGCCGGTTCGGCCGCGGGGCACTCTGCTTTTGACGGTCCCGGGGCGCGGCACCTAACCTGCCGCGCATGTCCGATCCCACGCCGTTCGCGCTTCCGCGCCTGCACGAACTCGTGCAGCGTTTCGCCGGCCGCCGCATTCTCGTGCTCGGCGACCTGATGCTCGATCACTACCTCTGGGGACGGTGCGACCGCATCTCGCCCGAGGCGCCGGTTCCGGTCGTCGAGGTGCAGCGCGAAAGCAGTTCGCTCGGCGGCGCGGGCAACGTGGCCGCGAACCTGGTCGCGCTCGGCGCGACGCCGGCGCTCGTCGGCGTGCTCGGCGAGGATTCGCGCGCGCAGCAGCTGCTCGACGCGTTCACCGCGCGCGGCGTGGACACGCGGCTCCTCGTGCGCGATCCCTCGCGCCCGACCACGTTCAAGACGCGCATCATCGCGCAGCACCAGCAGGTCGTGCGCGCGGACTGGGAGTCGCGCGCGGAGATCGAAGGCATCGCGCTCGAAGGCGTGCTCGCGATGCTCGCGCGCGAACTGCCCGCGTGCGACGGCCTGATCGTCTCGGACTACGGCAAGGGCGTGCTCACGCGCGCGGTGCTCGACCGCGCGATCTCGCTCGCGCGC
>JBGANH010000005.1:0-35353 GCA_044222365.1 Candidatus Eiseniibacteriota bacterium | reverse complement strand
GCGGGCCCGACGTCAGCCCGCCGGCGTCCGGAACCGGCCGGTGGTGCACTCGTGTTCGCTGCGGCTTCGATCACCCGCGAGGACCGAGGTTCGGAGCGCCGTTCCGTCCGTGATGGCGACGGGAACGCTCGAAACCGGGTTTTCCTTCGGCGTCAGGTCCGCGCGCGCAAAACAGGCGAGCGCCGGGATCAGGACGGTTGCGAAGGGTCCGCGGGAAGGGAAACCGGCCCCGGCCAGGGGGCTCCGGTACATCCTTCTCCTCCACTGGAACCTGTACTGCGGTTCGCGGCGCGCATTATGGCCGCGGTCGGGTCGGAAGTAAAGAGCGACGATTCGGGACCGAGGGAGCGGCCGGATGTCGTCGCATCGTCCGGCATCTCCGTCTGGCATCGGGCTCGCGTGCGGCGGGCGTGTCGGGGATCGAATCCCGGCGGCCGGCGTGTTCGCGCGCGGAAGTCAGCCCTTCGGATTCCACGTCGACTCGCTCACGCCGGCGCGCGCGTTGGCCCAGCGCGCCATCACGAAGAGCAGGTCGGCGAGACGATTCAGGTACCGCACCAGCCGCGGCTCGACCGCGTCGTGGTGCGCCAGCGTCACCACCCGCCGCTCGGCGCGCCGGCACACGGTGCGCGCGCGGTGCAGCTCGGCGGCGAGCTTCGTGCCGCCCGGAAGGATGAAGCGGGTGAGCGGCGCGAGGTCGGCGTCCAGCCGGTCGATCGTGCGTTCCAGCGCCGCGATGTCGTCATCGGCCACGCGCGAGAGCTTCTGAAGCACGTTGTCGTCGGTGGCCGCGAGTTCGGCCCCGAGCTGGAACAGCGCGGTCTGCAGCGCCGTCAGCTCGTCGCGGAGCAGGCCCGACTCGTCGTGGGCCAGCGCCGCGCCCAGCGTGGCGTTGAGTTCGTCCACGCTGCCGTAGGCTTCGACGCGCGCGTCGTCCTTGGGCACGCGACGGGCGCCGAGCAGTCCCGTGGTGCCGTCGTCTCCGGTGCGGGTGTAGATCTTCATGGGCGCGGATGTACGCACAGGGGGGAGCGGGGAGTCAACGGACGTGCGGCGCGGTGGTGGAGTGCGCGCTGTCCGCGTGGACCTGCCGAGGCGAAGCAGTTGGGGCTGTCACAGTTCGGGTCTCGCGGCGACGGAGTGGGCGTGGTTCGGACGCCCTTCCGATCGGCGGGAGTCGTGCGCTCCGGGCCGTGACACGGAGGGCCGTCATGCACGGTCGAAAGATGTTCTCCCATGCCCGGGCCGCGAGCCTCGCGCTCGTGCTGCTCGCTTTCGTGGCGTCCGGATGCCTTCATTCCAACACGGCGCCCGTGCCCGAGGGCGCCGCATCGGCGGACGCTCCGGCGGCGCCCGTCGTGGCCGCGCGCGATCTCGGTGACTTCGGCATCGTCGATGCCGGGCAGGTCGCGGCCCTCGCGCCCCGACAGGTCGCGATCGAATCGGAACTCACCGCGCGCGATCGCGACGTGGTCGGCACCGCGCTCTCCACGTATCGCGGCCGTCCCGTGGTGCTCGCGCTGACGCGGCGCCCTTCGCATCGCGTGCCGGCGAAGGTCGGTGGTCAGGACGTGCTCGAGTACGTCGTCGGGGACGTGCGCGCGCAGGCGTACTACTGCGGCACGTCCACCGGACGCGCGTCCATGTGCAACTCGGGAACGTTCGGTGCCATCGTCACCGACGGCGCGCGCAACTACTGGCTCTCGAACTGGCACGTCTTCGCCCGTACGGGTGGACTGGTCGGTGATGTGATCGTGTCGCCCGGTCGCGCCGACGTGAGCTGCGGCACGAGCACGACCGTCGGAACGCTCTCGCGCTGGACGCCGGTCAAGTTCGACGGCTCGACGAACTACGTGGACTGCGCGATCGCACGCATCACTCCGGGCCTCTCGGTGTCCCCGATCGAGTCGGCGCCGACGGGCAGCTTCAAGCCGTCCGCGACGACGCGCGTCGCGACCGTCGGTCTCCCCGTGAAGAAAGTAGGCCGCACGACCAAGCTCACCACGGGCACGGTCGTGGCGGTCAACGCGTCGCTCACCGTGAACTACACGGGGATCGGGTCCGCGCGCTTCGCCGGGGTCGTGATCTGCTCGAGCATGTCCGCTGAGGGTGACTCCGGCTCGCTCATCTGCACGCAGTCCGGCAACAACCCGGTGGCGCTGCTCTTCGCGGGCAGCTCGACCACGAGCGTGGGCTGCCCGATCAACACGGTCTACCAGAGCATCGGTGCGCACATCGCGAACTGACCGTCCGCTTCGCGAGCCCTTCGCTCGACACTCATGCCGCACCCCGAATGCCGCCGGCGTTCGGGGTGCGGTCGTGAGCGGGCCGGTGAGCGTCACAGTACGGCGAATCCCCCGACGAAGCAGGTGACGCCGGAATCCAGTGGAGCGGCAAGGAGCCGATCGCCACCGATTCCACTGGCGCAAGAACTCGGGAGAGCCGCCATGAACGCCATCCGACAGGTGCTTCTCGTCGCCCTCGCATCGCTCGCGCTCGTCACGGGCGCTCATGCCGCGGAGTCGCAGGCCAAGCCCACGCCCCAGCGCCTGACGGCGAAGGCCGTCGCCAAGCTCGACGACATCGCGCTCGGTTCCACGGCGATGCTGAACAACTTCCCGCCCGAGCTCGACCTTTCGGTGCTGATCGTCGCGGACGAACGTGAGCCCCGCTTCACGGTCTTCGTGTACGGCGAAGAGACCGTCGAGGCGAAGGCGGCCGAGTTGCTCGGGGGCATGCAGCCGGCGATCCAGGGCGTGATCGTCGAAGTGGCGAAGCGTCACGGCGTCGTGCTCACCGACCCCGCCGTCACTCTCGAGTACCTCAAGTCGTCCGAGGTGCCGACGGTCGTCGCGAAACTCGCCGCGCACTGAACGAAAGCGCCCACCGCGCCCCCCGCAAGCGCTCCCCGGTCGAACACGTCGGCTGGGGCGCCGCTTCGAAACCCCGACGGAGCCGGAGCCATGCCCACGCCGAAGATTCAAGATCGAAGAAGCGCCCTGGTCGTCATGTTGACCGCCCTGTGGCTCGCACTGTTCTGCTGCGCCGCTTGTGCGGGAGTGATCGTGCTCTCGGGTGACGACGGAGAGGACCACTGTCAGGGCATGCGCTGCGGAAACCTGTACGCGCTCCTGCTGCGGGCCGCCGCGGACAGTTCACGCATCGACTCCGACACGCTGCTCGCCGTCGGTGTCAACGGGTCGACGGCGAGGACCGCACTCGAAAGCTGGAATCTCGTGACCAACGGCGGCCCCGGGCTGCGCATCCGCTACGCCGTCTCGATCGCCGAGATCTCGAGCCTGCCGCTGGAGCGGTATCGTGTCGTGTGGATCCCGACGCGCGCGGGAGAAACTGGCGGCGGCATCACGCAGCTGCAGCTCGACGCACTCGCTACCCGGGCGCAGGATGTCCAGTCCTACCTGAACGGGCACGGAGGCAGCCTGCTTGCCATGACGCTGACGGGCTTCGTCGATCCCTACGCGTGGCTGCCGCTCCCTCTTTCCGTCGTGGATCAGTCCGTGGTCACTGTTACGCCGACCGAGGATCTCGTGCGCATCGCGCCCGGCGCGACGTCCGCGAACATCAGCCACAGCGAGTGGCACTCGCAATTCACCGGGCCGCCCGGCTATCTCGGCATGAAGGTGCTTGCGCGCGCAGCGGGCACGGGACTGCCCGTGCTGATCGGCTCGGAAATGGCCCGCGTCGTCGATGGCCCCGTCTGCACGTTGTCACCGGCGTCCGGAGTCGAAGTGGCGCCGGGGGACACGACTTGGGTCGTCGTCTCGGCAGCGGCGCCGACGGGCGCGACGATTTCCGTCGAGGCGCTCGAGCGGCCGCGCTTCGTCTCGCCGACTCCCGCGTTGCCGTTCTCCGGTCCCGCGTCGGGGACGAATGTGATCCTTCAGCTCGCTCCTCGAGCGAACGACAGCGGAGATCACTTCGCCGTCTTTCGCGCGACGGGCGCCGACGCACGCAGCTCGGCCGCCTGCACGCTGCGCGTCCACGTGCCCGAACACGGCGCGCTGATGCGAGCGCTGCCGTCGTCGCTGACGGCGACGCGGCTGCCCGGAGAGGATTCACTCGCGACGCGTCTCGTGAACATCTCCGGACTCTCTCCGGTGAGCCAGCTCGAGGTGAGCGCCACGGCGTCCTGGTTGCGCGCGGACCTCCTGTCGCAGTCGGACGTCGCGGCGATCCTCCGGGTCACGTTCCTGCCTCACGGCCTCGGTGAGGGAGAGCGCGAGGCGCTCGTGATCGTGAACGATCGGCAGACCGCGCGCACCGCGAGTGTTTCTGTTGGCATGTCCACGCTGCCGGCGATCGCGCTTTCGTCGTGCGTGCTCTCGTCCGTCGTCACCGTCACGCCACAGGGCAGCGTGCCGTTCGACGTGCGGCTCGTGCGTGCCGACGGGTCGCCCGTGGCCGGCGTGCGAGGAGTCTGGCTCGACCTGTCCGGCGTCACGGGTGTGAGCGGCTGCGAAGGCACGCCGCGGGACCCCATCGTGGAGCCCCTCGATGCTTCCGACGACGACGGCCGGCTGACGTTCTTCGTGAAAGGCGTGGGCTGCCCCCGCGGTCGCGCGGTGCTGAGAACGCAGGACGGTCAGTCGCGCGAGGTGCGCATCGTCGGACTCGACACCAACGGTGACGGGCGGGTCGCGATGTCGGATTTCTCGGTGTCCGGTTGCGGAGATGTGACCGGAGACGGAGCCGTCGACCGCGAGGACTGGCAGGTCTTCCGCACTCACGTCGGCGAATCCTGCCGGCGCAGCCTGACGCCGCTGCGCGTGGACGTCGCGCTCGATCATTTCCCGAAGGTCATTCACGCCGGTGATACGGTCACCGTCAGCGGTTCGGTGACCAATCTCGCCGGGTCGGCCGTGCGTGTGGACTCACTCTCGCTGACCGCGAAGGGGTACGGCATCGGCCGCGGATGGGTGCCGATCGGGAAGCAGCCGAAGTTCGTGCTGCTTCCCGGTGAGACGAAGACCGTGCGCACGCTGTTCGTGTATCCGCTCGACAATCGTCACACCTGCTTCCGCGCCACCGCGTACACGAATCCCGCGCCGCAGGCCGATGGACCCTCCGGCGCGCCCTTCTGGCGCATCGCCGACGACGACTCGGTCAGCTGGGCGCAGATCGGCCTGGGGTCGCTCGTCGTCGCAGCGCTTCCGTTCGATCCCGGCACCGGCCTCGCGAACTGGGAAGAGGTGCGGCTCTTCGGCCATCGACTCGTGGATGCTTCGGCATTGCCGAGGTCGGCGCGCGAGCTTCAGCTCGGCGTCTTCGGCAGCACCCAGGGAGACACGCTCTTCTACCTGTGGAAGCAGGGGCTGCTGCACGTGAATCGCACCGCCCGGGAGGACACGCTCGTCAGCCAGCTCGCCTACTACCTCGCGCAGTTGCGCTTCGCGGCGTCGAACGCGCAGGCGACGACCGCGACGGTGGCGGCGGGCTCCGTGCCCGAACCGGCCCCCGGCCACTCCGAGGCCGAGTGCCGGCTGCCCGGGTGTGTTCCGTGTCACCCGAACGGATGTGGCCCCGATCCGCTGCGTGGCGATGCCGCGTATTGGCAGAACCTCGGCGGAAATCTCCTGATGCCGCAGTTCCGGCAATGCTGCAACAGTCACGACTGTTGTTATCACGGCGTGCCCGGCGTTGGCGGTACTGCATCCGGTTGCGACCCGCGGCGCGATCGTCGCCGTTGCGACGACAACTGGCTCGCCTGCATGGTGACGACGTGTGCGTTCCTGCCACCACCCTTGTCGATTTCGTGCGCGGGAGAGGCCTTCGCGGCCTACGGATTCGTGAGCGGGTTCTACGAGGACAAGTTCAACAACGATTGCAGGCGACCGCCCAAGCATCTCGTTCCTGGTGAGCAGAGTCGGCAGCTCAACACTCAGGCCGCCGCACCGCGCAACTCCACGACGACGCCCCCCTCGAATCGTGCGTCCGCGCAGCTCGGCAGCGATCAGGCCGGCGCCGTCGAAGTGGTCGTTCCCGTGCTCGTGGACGAAGGCCAGGAGTGGCGCGTCGAGACTCAGGCGTTCCTGCCGCCCGGAGTTTCGGTGCGGGTGAACGGTCAGCCCGTGGGCGCCGGCATCACCGTGAAGGACAGCGTCGGGATCTCGGTCGAGATCGAAGGCGAGGACGCGTGGGCGAGTGGCGAAGGCGGAAGCCTGATGCTCGTCGCTTTCGACGCGGAAGGGGAGTACGTCGGCGACGCCGAGGTCCTGCTCAGCGCCGAGGGTACCGTCGCGCTGCCCGCCGCCGGCGCGAAGTTCGTGATGGGGCCGAATCCGACGCGCCAGGATTGCGTGATCGGCTTCGCGAGCCGCCGGGGCAGCCCGTTCGAGGTCGTCGTGTACGGCATCGACGGCCGGGTGGTGCGCCGCCTCGCCTCGGGGCCGGGCATGGACGCGTGGATGCAGGTGCGCTGGAACGGCCGCGACTCCTCGGGGAAGCCGGTCGCCCCGGGCATGTTCTACGTCAGGCTCCGGAACGGCGGCGAAACCCTCACCCGGGCGCTCACGATCATTCGGTGAACGCGCCTGGCTTGAGACAACCCGATGGGGGACAACGCACTTCGCCGGCGGCCAAGGGAAACGGCCGTCGGCGGATCGCGTTTCCGGGCCGAAGTGTTTGCAGAGAACGCGATCGCAAGCACGCGAGGGCGCAAATGAAGTTTCCGCTCGAGCTCGAAGGCTTCGCTTTACCCTCGCGGGAGGTTGTGTTCACACTTCGTTGAACATTGCTCAGTTCCACAGCACCCCTTCGCCCTGGCCTCAAGAGCACGTGATTGCACGAGAGGACATCATGCACCAGCTGCGTTCCGCGACCCGCTCGCGCCATCCGCGAGCCTCCGTTCTCATTGCCTTCATGATCCGGGTCACCGCGCTGTCGGCCTTGATGGTTCCTCTTCTGGCCGGCGTGGTGGCTGCCACCACGATTCGCCTGATGGACTTCGCCCAGCTGTGCGAGTCCTCGCCGCGCATCGTGACCGGCAGGGTCGTCGCGGTGCGCGGTGCATGGACCGAGGATCACCGCTCGATCATCACGTGGGTCACGGTCGAGACGACGGCGGAGCTCAAGGGCAGTGGCGACGGAACGGTCACCGTGGCGGTGCCCGGCGGAACGGTGGACGCTTGTCGAGTCATCGCGGACGGCGCCCCGTCCTTCGCCGTCGGGGAAGAGGCGGTCTTCTTCTTCAACGAGGCGTCGCCGTCCGGCGTTCGAACGGTGAGTGGTCTGTCGCAAGGCAAGTTCGACATCGTGACCGACCCCGACACCGGTGAGCGACTCGTGCAGCGCATGACGCCCGGCATGGCCTTCCGCGACCTTCGCACGCTGCGGCTGGCGGCGAAGCCGGAGCAGCAGGCCCGGATCACGTACGACGAGTTCCTGCGGCAGGTCAGCGCTCAGCTCGGAGCAGGGGGTGACCGATGAGCCGCGCGACCAGCGGTGTGGGGCGCATCCTCCTGTTGTTCGTGGCGCTCCTGCTCACGGTTGGTACCGCGCGCGCGGAGACGATCTACGCGACGGTGGCGGGCATGAATGCGGGCACGCAGTGCGGATGGGACTTCGAAGGAGAAGCCGGAGGCACGCCGAGCGGCTGTTCTCCCGGAACCGGTCTCGGTGCGTCCTTGCAACGGCACAGCTACTCGGGAGCGTGCGCCAACACGGCGTGGTTGCTCGCCAGCGAGTTCCAAGCGTTCAGCGGAATACCCGCGGGTCAATACATCACGAATGTCGAGTTCGACGTGCGGGGCCGGGCGGCCACCGGGACGGCTGGCTTCGAGGCCCAGGCGGTCTACCCCAGCGTGGGCAACAGTGCTCTGTCCTCCCAGTCGCAGAACACGACCTGTGACTGGATCTTCGCGGGAGCGGGAAACAGCGGAGTCTCTTGCGTGAGCCTGAAGTCGGCGGGCTGGAGCGCGGCGGATGTCGCGGCACTGCAGGTGCGTGTGCGCCGGACGGGCAGCAGCACGAGCGATCTCTGGGTCAGTGGCTTTCGCCTCGTCATCACGACCGCCGCGGTGCCCGCGCCGACGGGTGTGTCGGTGGGCAGTCCCACGACGAGCTCGCTGAGGGTGAGCTGGACACCACCGACGACGAGCGGCGTCACTCCCGTCATCACCTACTCGGTCGAGCGATCGGCGGGAGCTCCCGGGAACTGGCAGCTCGCGGGAACGACCACGAACGCGTTTTATGACGACGGTCAGCGAAACGCGAACACCCGCTATTACTACCGCGTTCGCGCGGCCATCCTCGGAGAGTTCTCCGCCTACACCGACGGTGCCGCCAACGGCATCACCGACGGACCCGTGTCGCAGTTCACCTGGAACCCCGCGCCCTCCAACGGCACGGCGGTGGTTTCGCTCGGCAGCTTCGGGATCGACCTGAAGGACGCGATCGGCCGCGTCGTGAACGTGAACGCCGGCACCGTCACGCTCAGCGTGCTCGGCAATCCGCCCGGTGTCGTCGTGTCGAACGGCTCCGCGCCGATCCTCGGCGGGCACGCCACATTCACGAACGTCTCGATCAACAAGAGCGGCGTGTTCACGCTCGTCGCATCCTCCACGTCATATTCCGGCATCGAGGCGAGCAGCGCCGTGGCGATCGTGCCCGGCGTCGGCACGCACCACGAAGTGATCCAGTGGCCTACGAGTGCCATCGCGGGAGCTGCTCCGACTCCGACGCTCCAGGTCGAGGTCCTCGATGCGGGCAACAACCGCGTCACCACGTCGGGAGACGTGGTCTCGCTCTCGGTCAACAGCGGACCGGGCGGTTTCATTCTCGGAGGAACCACGACCACCACGACCGTGAGCGGGCTCGCGTCGTTTTCCGGCTATTACCTCAACAAGGTGGGACCTTACGAACTCAAGGTGACGTGGGCCGCGCAGGAGAAGCTCGTTCCCGTGTTCAATGTCGCCGCAGCCTCCGCGTTCAGGCTGGGTATGGACGCCGTCAAGGACGCCGCGATCGGCGTGCCGATGGCACCCGTGGTCGTGCGGGTGCTCGACAGCTATGGCAACACCTGTCCGACTTCCACGGCGACCGTCGCGTTGAGCCTGTCGAACAATCCCGGAAACTCGCGACTCGGTGGGGTGCTCGAGCGCGCCGCCGTGAACGGTGTCGCGACCTTCTCAGGCGTCCAGCTCGACAGCGCCGCGGTGGGTTACGTGCTGCTCGCGACCAGCGGATCGCTTTTTCCGACGGAGAGCGACCCGTTCAACGTGGTGAAGTACCGCGCGCAGCCGGGTGGGTACCTCGCCGCGTACTACGGGTTCGACAACGCGGGTACCGACTGCCAGCCACGCGGATGGACGGGTGAGGATCTCGTGGGTCGCGTCTACGCCCACGTCTCGCCCAAGCACGTCGTCAACACCGCCGAGATGACCATGGGCACGCGCGCGCTCTGGTTCGGGGCTGACTCGCTCACGGCTCCCACCGAGACCGCGGGCTGGGTCTATGGTTCGGGCTTCGGCAACAACTGGAGCCAGCGCCTCACCACTTCGGCCGCGTGGCCCTCCGCGGGAGCGTCGCTCTCGTTCAACGCAAAGGTGGACTTCACCGCCGCGCCCGGCCTCGTCTACCCGACCACGGGGAGTGAGTTCCTCGCCGTCCAGGCACTCAAGGGCGGAGTGTGGACGTTCGTGAACACCCGCTGGCGCCGACCGGCTGGACCGGTCACCGTCGCGAAGGCGGTGGCGGGATCCGACCTGCTGATCGCGGAGGCGGTGCTCGACCAGGACGGCAACACCGGATTCGATCCTTCCACGCGCTGGCGCATCGTCGTGCAGACGGACTCCACGGGCTCCTCCGAGGACGGTGGCGCCGGACGCGTGCAGCGCGGTGCAGATCGACGATCTCGTCGTTCGCGGTGGCGTCACGCCGCTCTTCCCGATGGCGACGTTCGAGTCCGGCTCGATCGGCGGCGACTGGGCGCTCAGTGCCGTCAACGGCGTCGTCACGACGCCGAACGGCGCGCTCGCCGTGCGCGACCTCACCGTCCCCGTGACGAACGTCGTACCGCGCTTCGGCTCCACGCTCGGGGAACCGGTGAACAACTCGTGCGTGTGGTCGTTCGTCTCCGCCGCGGACCAGGTGCCCGACGGCGCGTTCGCGCGCCTCGTCTCGCCGTGGATCACGATTCCCGCCAATCAGGACACGGTGATCGTCGGCTTCGGCGCCCGCTTCAACACGCTCGCGCAGCGCCGCGCGCTCAAGGTCTTCGTGCGCGCGAAGTCGAGCGGCGATGCGCGGCCGCTCGAAGTCGGCCAACCCCTGACGTGGCTCACGGACATCGGCGCAGGCGGGGACGCGGGAACCGTGTACGAACCGGTCCGGGAGATGCGCTTCCCGCAGGATTTCACCGGGGTGAACTTGCTCTACAAGCCCAACCAGGTGCAGCTCGTCTTCGAAGTGGCGGACCGCGCGGAGACCGATGCGGCGGGCTTCTCGGGGCGCGAGGCGACCGGGCTTCCCCGGCTCGACGACATCTATATTGCGACGACGCGTGGAGACCAGGACGGCGACGGTGTTCCCGACGCGCAGGACGCCTGCGTGACCGTGGCACCGCAGCGTGCGGACGTCGACGGCAACGGTTGCCAGGAAGCGACCGCCACGTTCAACGCGACGCAGTACTGGCCGCGCAGCCGCGGCGCCATGCATTACAAGGTTTCCTCGACCACGTGCCCGACGTGCGTCACGCCGGAGATCGCACTGCCCGCCATCCGGGCGGGCTTCGCGGCCTGGGCACAGGTCGACGGCGCGGACATCTCGTTCGTCGAGGACCCCCCGGCCGACATTCCCACCGCGCGCGCCGCCGATGGTATCAACTCGCTCGTCTTCACCGACCCGACCCTCGACGGCAAGCACCCGTGGGACTCCAACATCGTCGCGATCACGTTCCGCACGGTGTTCGACCAGCCGACGTCGTTCCTCGATCGCATCGCCCTGCCGGGCGAGATCGTGGACGCCGACATCCGGTTCAATCCCGCGTATCGCTTCACGACCCCCGAGGGCCCGCAGGCACCCGAGTACTACGACCTGCAGAGCATCGTGACGCACGAGGGCGGTCACATGATCGGACTCGCGCACAGTGTTCACGACCAGGCGAGCATGTATGCGACGGTCCTGCCCGGTACGCGCGATCAGTCCTCGCTGACCGACGAGGACCGCGGGGCGGTCGCGTCGATCTACCCCTCGCCGACGCTGACGACCACCTACGGGCAGATCCGAGGCACGCTCACGAGCGGAGCGACGAACCAGCCGATCGAAGGGGCCGTCATGCTCGCGATCCGCCGGCCGCTCGTGGGGAGCGCGGACAGCATCGTCGCCGTGGACTACACCGCGGCCGACGGCTCGTACCTGCTGCAGCGTCTCGCGCCGGGTCATTACTGGGTGATGACGCGCTCGCTGACGGAATGGGAGCGGGACAACGTTTCGCGGGGCCTTCGGGGCATCGCCGCGCCCAACGTGACGGCCGAGTACTGGGATCTCGGTGAGGACGACGCCGACGGCGACGCGAGAGACTCGATGCTCGTCGCGGCCGGCGGCACGCTGGTGCGCAACATCGTCACGGACCGGGACGTGTCCCCGCCGCGCGTGAACTCGATCCGCCCACCACGGCCCGGCGGCGGCGACGTGTATCCCGACGAGCCCATCGTGGTGGACTTCAGTGAACCCGTGGACGGGCTTTCGCTCGTGACGGCGTTCCGGCTCGTTCGCGAGGGCGACACTTTGCGGGTCGCGGGCAAGGGTTCGCTCCTCGACCGCGTGCGCTGGGTGTTCGTTCCCACCGATCCGCTGGACAGCGGGACGAACTACAAGGTCAAGATCACGGCTGCGCTGAAGGACGCCAATGGCGTCTCGATCGCACAACCCGAATCACTCAGTTTCCACACGCGTGCGGCCGACACGCCGGCCGCCATCCAGTCCGTCGAGCCTGCGAGCGCGCCGGTCGGCGCCGTCGTGACGCTCGCGGGTGACCAGTTCGTTCCGGGCTCCAGCTACTTCGTGCGGTTCGCGTGCTCGGGGTGTGGCGGATTCGTCGAGGCGCCCGCCGCGAACGTGCACACGCGCTGGATGACCGCGGTCGTTCCCGCGAACGCCGAGAGCGGGCCGCTGTCGCTCCGCATCGGCGGCGCCGTGCAGGCGGGTGGTCCCGTCTTCACCGTGCAGTCCGGCCGCGTCGTACCCGTGGCGTCGGCGGCGGGCTCGGGCCTGTCGCTCGGCTTCGCGCCGTCGGGGCTGGCCATCGCGCCGGACGGAACTCACGCGTACGCGGTCGGGTCCAGCGGCCTTCAGGAGGTGCTCGTCTCCGCAGGCATGCCGGCGCTGGGACAGCCTCGTGCCGGCTGGGGCGCCATGCGATCGGTGCTCTTCCATCCGAGCCCGCTGGAACGCTCGATGTTCCTCACGCAGCCCGAACTCGGCCGCGTGCTGTGGGTGAACGCCGCCTCGAACGATCCGAACTACCTCTCTCCGCGCGACACGCTCGAAGGTGCGGCTCGCGCCGAGGCGTTCGTCACGGCCGCGCACGGACTGCGCGCGTACTCGGTCAGCCCGAGCACGCACGGCGTGTCCGCCTGGAACATCGACATCGGCGGCACTTCCCGCGGGGAACGCGTCGCCCACTGGCAGTTCCCAGATTCCTCGTTGGACGGAGTCGTCGCGATCGATCCCACGGGACGTTGGCTCGTGCTGTCGTCTCCCGAGGGCGGCCTGTTCGCGTTCGGCCCGCTCGACGAGACCTGGCCGACGCCGATGCCGATCGCGCCGGCGTCCGCGCTCGGCGGCGCCGTGCGTTCGATCTCCTGCTCGCCGCAGGGCGACCGCTGGCTCGTCGCGGCCGGAAACTCCCGGCAGCTGATCGAGATCACGGGAACGCTTCCGTCGGGACCCTTCACGACGACGGTACTGCCCACGTCCGGCCGGGTGCAGGACGTCTCGTGGATCGCCGACGGCACGCTCACCCTGGCGACGGCCAGTTCGCCCAGCCAGCTCGTGGTCACGGACCTGGCTTCGGGTTCCGAGCACGGCAAGGCGCTCGCCAGTGCCCCGCTCGCGTCTTCTCCCGGGCTCGTGAGGTGTGACCGCGCGGCGACCTACGCGTTCGCGTCGTCTCCCTCCGCCGGCAACCTCACGTTCTTCTCGCTCACGGGTGCCGCGTCGCTCACGAAACTCGTGCCGCCCGCGGCGCTGGCCGGTGACGTCGCCGTCGCGATCGGATCCGCGCAGCCCTATCCCGGCGGATCGCAGGTCGAGGTGGCGCAGATCGGCACGCCGGTCCTCGCGACCAGCGCGGTCTCGGGGGCGGCGTCATTCGTGCTGCCGGTCGCCGAGCCACAGGCGACTTCCGCGAGCGTCGTGCCGCCGATTTCCGCGCGCACGCTCGCGCTGCCGATGCGCATTCTGTCTCCGATCTCCCTGATCGATCCGGCGCCGACGCCCTTCGCGGTTCCGGAGACGCGCGACACGTGCGTCGCGTCGGGGAACGCGGGCAATCGTCCGTTCCGATGGATGCGCACGTCTCCCGACGGCGCGTGGCTCGCCGTCGCGCGCGGCCCGCTCACCGTCGGCGCGTGTTCGTTCCCGGCCGCGATCGAGTTCTATCGCGCGGGCGAGGACGTGTCGCCCGGGCACTTCGGGGAGTTGCTCCAGCGGGTCTCGCTCGCGACCGGCCTCATTCCCGCCGATGGTGCATTCCTTCCCGGCGGGACGGAGTTCTGGGTGGCGGGACCCGGTGCGACCGGCGGTTTCCTCCAGCGCATCGCCTGCAGCACCGTCGCCGGATTCCAGACCATCGGCGCCACGAACACCGATCCGGCACTCGGAGTGCCGACACAGATTGCGGCCGATCCTCTCGGACGGCACATGTACGTCGCTTCGAGAAGCACGAATCGCGTGAACTGGATCGCGCTCGACGGCACGAGTATCCCGGCCAGCTACGACATGGGTTCGCACGCTCCGCGTTCGCTCGCGCCGTCGCCGGACGGAAAGCGCCTGTGGATCGGCGGCGAGGACCGCCTGTGGAGCGTGGACGCCGTGACGGCGTCGCTGCAGCAGTCCTCTACCGTGCACGCCGGTCAGCCTGTCACGAGCCTCGCGCTCTCGAGCAACGGCAAGCGCATCGCCGGAGCCGTCGCGCCGGGCAGCATCGGGGTCTGGTCGGCGGAGAGCGGTTCGCTCGCGAACCAGCTCTGGTTCGGCAAGGTGATCTCGAGCGCGGACACGCTTCGCGACTTCACGCCGTCGCCGTCGGGAACGGGCGTGCTCGCCCGTATCGCGGGGGTGGACAGTCTCGTCGAGTTCGCGATCGGTGGGGCGTCTCCCGTCGCGCGCGTCGTGCACGCGGGCGGGCCTGTGACCGGCATGGCGCGCGCGATGGACGGGCGCTCGCTCTGGATCGCGCGGACCGGCGGCGATCGCGATCCCGTCTCGCTCTCGAACAACGACGCGGTCTCGCCGCTCCTGCTTTCCGACGTGGGCGACTTCCAGCTCGTCAGTGGAGCGAACCAGGCGCTCGGCGTGAACGCCCAGCTTCAACCCGTCGTCGTGCGGGTCATGGACGGCAAGGGGCTGCCGGTTCCGGGCGCTCCCGTGCGCTTCGTGCTTCCGTCCGCGTCCGCAGGGCAGTTGCAGGGCGCGGCGCCCGGTGGACTGGTGGCGACGCGTCTCACCGATGGCGATGGCTTCGCGAGCGTCGTCTGGACGCTTCCGGCGTCACCGGGTGTCCGCACGATGACGGTCACCGAACCGCACGGGACGTCGCTCGCCGTTTCGGCCACGGCGGCGACGGCTGACGCCGGCACCCGGCCGTACGTCGTGGAGTCGGGACCGGCGGAGACCATGACCGCCCCCCTGCTCACGAGTTCGCGCTTCTTCATGCGCTTCAACCAGCGCATGAACAGAACGAGCGTCGCGTCGCACCTGACGGTCACCGCGGGAGGCTCTCCCATTGCTGGCCACCTCGAGTGGTTCGACGACGATCACAAGTTCGTCTTCACGCCGGAGCAGATCCTGCCGTTTTCCGCATCCGGGTCCTTCTCGCTGACGGGAGCCGTCGAAGACTTCGAGGGCGACTTGTTGGTCACCGACAAGTCGGTCCCGTTCTCGACGGAGTCCGCCCCGCTCACGGCCGCGATCGACTACCTGAGCCCGAACGCCGCGCCGCCCGGCGCGATGATCAACATCGTCGGCCGCGGCTTCTCGCCGCAGCCGAACCAGAACGTCGTCTGGTTCCTGAATCGCCGGGCCTTCGTCAATCGGGCCAGCGAGGGGCTTCTCGAAGTCGTCGTTCCCGCGGACGCGGTCACGGGCGGTGTGTACGTGCAGGTGGTGGGCGCCGCCCTTCCGACGAACACGGTCACGTTCACACTGGCACCCGCGCAGCCTCCGACGACGACCACCGTGGACGCGATTTCGATTCCCAGGGGCGGGCGCGACATCGCCCTGAGCGTGGACGGCAAGCTGGCATTCATCCTCAATCCTGCCGCCAACAACGTCTCCGTCTTCGATCTCGGCGCCGGCGTGTACGAGCGTTCGATCGCCGTCGGCAGGAACCCGACCGCGCTGGCCGTTCATCCCAACGGCCGCTCGCTGTACGTCGCCGCGGCTGGAAGCCGCGACGTGTCGATCGTCAACGTGAAGTCCGGGACCGAGAAGTACCTGAAACGCACAGGGCACATCGAGCTCGAGTTCCCGCCCTCCGCAATCTCGATCTTCGTCAGCTCCGGTCACGGGCACCTGCTCGCACTGAGCGCCGACGGTTCGGGAGTCTTCGACGTCGACATCGAACCGAACAGCTCGTCCTACGGAACCGTGGTGAAGTCCGTGAAGACGCCTACCACGAGCACGACGTTCGCCATCACGGCCGATGCCGGGCGCTGCTGGATCGGTTCCACGATCGGCGTGCAGCGTCTCGACCTCGGCGACTTCACGCTCCACGAGAGCACGGACATTCCGAGTGGTGTCGCGTCGCTCGATTTCGATCGCCGCAGCGGCGGCATGCTGTTTGGTGCGAGCCGCGACGGACGGCTCGTGGTGCTCGACGCGAGCGAGACCAGCTCGCGGTTCGGAACGGTGCTCGCGCAGATCGATCCTCCGGCCCGCGTCACGTCCGTGAAGTCGAGTCCCTCGGGATCGCTCCTCTACGCGGTCGCGCCCGACGAGAACAAGATCTTCCAGTACTCGTTCCAGGGCGGCTTCGCGACGGGTTCCACCGGCGCCGCGACCGAACCGGTGCCGCTCACCTACGAGTTGCTGCGGACGATCAGCGACGGCGATTCGCCGATGGGCGTCGCCACATCGCCCGACGGCCAGTTCGCGATGGTCGCGAACGAAGGCTCGTCCTTCGTCACGCGGCTCTCGCTCGACTCGAGCCCGCCGGTCCAGGCGCAGCTGGAAATGCCGCTCGATCTCTTCGATCTCGGGAACCTGACGGGTTGGACCTACGGCCGGGTCGAACTTCCCGCAGGCTTCGCTCCCGAACACATCAAGGGGGCGACCGTACGATTCGCCGGCATGGTCGCTGCGGACACGACGCGGACGCTCAAGCCGTTCGATACGAACGACAACAGTCTCGACGAGCTGCCGCTGGCGTTCCCGAACGACCTGATTCGCACCGTGGTCGGCGTCGGGGACTCGGTCGAAATCACCGTGACGGGCAAAGTGGACAACCGCACCTTCGTGGCGCGCGACACCACGAACGTGAGGCGCGGGTACATCGACGACCCGCGGCCCGGCCAGCCGGTGCGTACGGGCGCAACGCGCATGGTGTTCTTCGACCCGGCGCTCGCACCGTCCGCGACGAGCGTGGTGCTCCTTTCCTCGCGCGACGGTGGGGACCACTGGGCCGTCGTCGCAACCGGGCTTCCCAACTCCGGTCACGCGATCTGGGCGGTTCCGGACAGCGTCACGGATCATGCGCGGGTCGCCGTGCTCCAGGTCGAGCAGACGATCGACGCCCGATGGGTGCGGGGCGTATTGAGCACGAGCGACGAGTTCCCGGTACTGAACACGCTCGAAGTGGAGAATGGCGCACCTGTCGTTCCCGAACTCGCGCTCGCGTCCCCGAACCCGAACTCCGCCGGCGCGCGGTTGCGATTCCGGTTCCCCACCGCGCGCAACGCCTCGCTCGAGATCTACGACCTGCAGGGCCGCGTCGTGCGCACGCTGTTCCGCGGCCGCGTGGGAGTGGACTGGCAGGAGGCCGAGTGGGACGGCCTGAACTCGGCGCGCGAGCGCATCGGCGCGGGCGTCTATTTCGCGAGACTCCGGGCGGACGGTGCCGACCTGAAGAAGCGGATCGTGCTCGTTCGTTGATCGCCGCTCGGTGGCGCACGAAAAGAAAACCGCCGGTCCGGAGTTTCGGACCGGCGGTTGTTCGTTCAGAGGGCCCTGCGGAGTGCCGGGCCGGGATCCAGGCCTCCGACCTCGCCCGTCACCAGGTTCAGGGTGTAGTGGTAGCCGCCCACGAGAAGGTCCGCGATCTCGGTCCCGTTGAAGGTCACCACGCAGTCGGCATCGCCGTTGCCCGTCTCGCGATTCGTGCCGTTCCAGAAGTCCCAGTCACCGTGCCACTGGAACACGAACCTTCCCGCGACCGGGTAGGAGGGGCTGCCAGACTTCTGCCACGCGACGCCGTACATCTGGTCCGCGCCGTTGAGATGCAGGATCGCCCACCACTCGGGTTCGCGCAGCTCCAGTTCGAAGATTTCGCGACCGTCACCGTTCATCACGTAACGCTCTTCCGCACCCGCGAGTCCGGTGAACTCGTACTGACCCTCGCTGCTGAGCAGCACCCGGTCGTCGTCCTGGGCCGCTTCGATGTAGAAGCGCCACGCCATCTTGATCCGGGCGATCTCCGTGCCGTCGCCGCGGGTCCAGTCCACGGTGTCTCCGGCCGCGTCGAACGCCGTCATCTCGTACCAGAACACGGTGCTGTCGGTCGTGACGGTCCCGACTCGGGCAGGCCGGGCCGGCCGACTGCGCATGCCGGCGGGAGCGAACACGAACGGGCGGACCATGGAGTTGGCCGAGTACATCGCGCCGTTCGTGATGAGACGATCGGCGGACTCGACGGCGATGACGTCCGCGGCCTTCTTGGTCAGCGGGTTCGGCTTCACGGTGGTCGTCGACTTGCCGCAGCTCGAGAGCATCGCCGCCGAGGCGAGCACCAGCGCGAGGCCGCACAGCATCCGGTTCGTGGTCTTCATGGCGTTCCTCCTTTTGAGACGTGATCCAGACCGCTCCGCCCAACGGGCGGTACGGAGGGTTCGTCGGAGGGTCCCGGGCTGTGTGACGGTCAATCGCGATTCGGCGGTGTGGCTGTTCCGGGGCGGGCGAGCGGGGTGGCGTCCCCGATCAGGACGAACGCCGCCCACTGGTGGGGCGCCGACATGCCGCTCGTACGGATCATGCCGCGCTGCGCAGCGGCCAGTGCCTCGTCGCGGTCGCGCCCGGAGCGGAGCGCGGCGTCGTAGAAGTCGCGCATGAGCCGGGACGTCGAGGCGTCACCGACGGGCCACAGGCTCACCAGACAGCCCCGCGCTCCGCCCGCGAGGCAGGCGCGCGCCAGCCCCACGAGCCCTTCGCCGCGGGTCAGGCGGCCGAGGCCCGACTCGCAGGCGGCCAGGGTGACGAGGTCGGCACGGAGCTGCAGCCGTTCCAGTTCGGTCGCGGACAGCCGGCTGGCCGGACCGCCCGGCTGATCGGGGGCGAGCCAAAGGCCGGAGAGCTCGGGTTCGACCGAGCTGCTCGTGGCGTGCGTTCCGAAGTGAATGAGCGAGGCGTCCGCGAGCGCGGCGCTGGAGAGCACCGCCTTCCTCGAGGCTCCCGCGCCGGAGAGGCGCACGTTCGCTCGCGCTCCGACGAGCGTCCCGAGGAGGCGTTCCTCGGTACGGCTTCCGGGGAGCTTCGCCCAGACGCGCCCGAGCCGATCCGGGGTCGTGGGATACGCGGGGTCCACGACGCTCAGGATGCTCGCCGAGCGCGGCGACTGCCCGGCCGGCCGGAGCAGGAACGCCGCCGACGGCAGGTAGCGCACCGACATGCTCTCCACGAGCCAACGCGGCGCGCGTGCACCTTCGCCCTCGAGCGCCAGCGCCTCGAACGGCAGCAGGCACAGGGCGTCGTCGGGAACGATGATCAGGCGCCGTACTCCGGAAAGCGCCGGGCCGGCGGGGGAGAGCAGCAGGCGGCCGAGATCCCTGCCCTCGCGGAGCGTGGCAGGGCTGGAGGAGCGGGTGGGGTCCTGCAGGCGATCCCGGTAGGCACGAATGCGGTGCGCGAGCCGGCCGCGCGGTGGCAGCGCATAGTGCCGCCATCCGGAGCGGCGGATGATCCACGCGGACGAACTGGAATCACCCACCGAGAACTCGATCAGGGCTTCGTCCGCGTCGAGACGGGAAGTCAGCGCGGCGAGCGACGCATCGCGCTCGAGTCCCGCGGCGCGCAACGCTCGCTCGGTGAGCGCTCGCGCCTTGGAGCGCTCGGACCACTGGAACGCCTCTTCCAACCGGGGGCGCGAGGACGGCCTGCGGGCATCGCGAGTGAGCAGATGGATCATCCACTCGTACTCGTCCATGCGGGTCGAGAAGAATCCCACGGCCACGCGGTCGTGCCCCTGACCGTCACGCAGGCGCTCGACGATGTCGAGGCCGCGGCGTGTCCACTCGCGCGCGGCGTCGCGGTCACCGCGACGCTCGGCGATGTCGGCGAGGTTGATCGCGCAGAACGACTCCAGCGCGGCGTTGTCCAGTGCGCGGGCGGAGTCGGCCAGCGCCGCCTGTTCGCGTGCGGCTTCCTCGAGCCGGCCTTGCTTGATCCAGACGACGCTGCGATTCGTGCGGCCGTCGACGGCCTCTCTTCGAGACGCGAACCCGTCGCAGGCACGGATCGCTCGCGAATACTGAGCCTCTGCAAGCTTCAGGTTGCCTCGCGCGAGCGAGACGTCGCCCGCGCGCATCGCCGCGGCGTACACGATCGAGGAATCCCCCGTGAGCGCCGCCGCGTCCCAGCCGAGAGCGCTCAGCCGGCGGGCGTTCGCGAGATCGCCCAATTCCTCGTGTGCGAGCGATTCATTGAGGTACAGCCTCGCGAGCTGCTCCGGATCCTCCAGTGCTTTCGCGATCCGTTCGGCCTCGCGCAGCAATGCGAGCGCACGCCGCGGCTCGCCGAGATCGGAGGTCAGTAGGCCGCCGAGGTTCCCGAGCGCTTCGCAGACGAAGCGCTCGTCTTCCAGGGCGCGATACACGGCCAGAGCCGCTTCGTAGTCCGCGAACGCTTCCGCGAATCGCCCACCATCCCGCTTCAGGATCGCGAGCTCTTCCAGTGCCTGGCCCCGCATGCGTGCCTGCTCGGGTGTTTCGACCGGTGGCGCGAGCGCCGCCAGCGCGCGCTCGCCCACGAGTTCCGCGTATGCGTTCTCGCCCGCGAGCCGAAGCGCTCGGAGCTGGTTCACGAGCAACTCGCGGGTTCTCGCGCTGTCCCCCTGTGAACAGGCGAGCGCCACGCCCGATTCGAAGTACCTCGCCGCGCTGTCGGGTTTCCCGGTCTCGGAAAGCAGCGAGCCGATGCGTCCGAGCACGACCCCAAGCTGCGCCGATTGCCCGGTGTGTTCACGGATCGTGCGCGAAGCCTCGAGATGTGCGCGGGCGCGCGCGTACTGCTTTCGAGCCAGCAGCGTCGCGCCGAGATCGCCGTGCGAGTTCCCGAGCAGTTTTTCGTCGCCGAGCTTACGGCGCGCCTCGATCGCGAGCACGAAGAGGCTCTCTGCCGCGGCGAGGTCGCGGCGCCCCAGCGCCGCCGCGCCGCGCTGGCCGGCGAGCAGGGCCGCACGGCGCGCATCGCCCACCACCTCGCAGCCCTCGATCGCGAGAGCGAACAGCGCGTCGGAGGAATCCGGTGCCTCACGCGCGAGCCTTGCGGCCTCGCGCTCGTTCTGGTTCGCGCGCACCCGCTGTGTGCTCGCGCTCGTCGCCCAGCCCGCCCGCAGCACCAGCGCGGCACGCGCGTTCGTGGTGCCGAACACGAGCGACTCCGCTTCGGCGACGCGCAGCTCGGCCAAGCGGAGTTCGGTGGTGTCGGGGGTGCGCGACAGGGTCGCGCGCAGTTCCGCGACGAACAGCGAATCCCACGAGGCGTCGAACTTCGTCCCGAGCGAGCGCACGTGGGCCGCGAGTGGGGCGCCGTCCAGCCGCAGTCCGGCGGGCACGTCCGTCGCGGCGCGAAGCGAGGTGGCGCACGTCAGGGCCGAGAGGGCGATCATCAGGGTGCGGACGAGACGCCGGGGCATGGGGCGGGGGCGTTCCGGGAACATCCGATCGAACTTCAATCGTCACCTCCGCTGCAGGTGGCTCGGCGTGGCGTGCGGTCCATCGGGCGAGGATGCCCTGAGCGGTCGGCGACCTCAAGAAGTTCTCCCGCTCCTCGCGCGCGGCGAACGGAGGGGCCGCGGACGGATCGCCCGCGGCCCCTCCGTCGCGACCGCACTCAACCGATCGGGATGCGCTTCGGCTGCGACTGCGCCGGGGCGCCCGAGGCGTCACCAGCCCAGCGCACGGAGATGTGCACCCAGTCTTCGTTCGGGTTGGTCGGGACGGTGCCGGGGAACATCGCACGGCCGCTCGCATCGGTCGTGCCTTCGCCGATCTTGCGCGGCTGGTTCCTCGTGGCCGAGCTGGCCTTGAAGAACTCGACCTGCCTGCCCGCGAGCGGGGCACCGGAGGCGTCCTTGAGCGTCGCGACGAAGTGGATGGCTTCGCCGCGCGAGTAGCGGTCCTTCGAAGGCTGGAAGCGGAGCGTGAGCTGGGTCGCCACCTGCGCCGAGACGACCGCGCCGACGAGCAGCGCGGCCAGCATGGTGATGGGCAGCACGAACTTCATGAGGCGGGACAGTCGTTCCATGATGGTGAGTCCTTTCCATCGCGCCGGGTCGTGGGCGAGGAACGATCGGCGCGGCGCGTCCCTCGGGGGAGTGCGGCGTCTTCGCCGGGAGTTCGGCCGGCGCCGCTCACGCAACCTTCGTCGGGGGCCGCGCCGCCGTGTGACCGGCGCGGCCACGAACGCTCAGAGCCTGCAGGTCACCGGGAACGAGTAGGTCTGTTCCTCGAGCTGGCGTGACGGGCGGTAGCGCAGCACGAGCTGGTACTCCGCGCTCTCCGGCTGTGCGCCCGCGCGCTGCAGCACCACCACCGACGGCTCCCGCAGCCGATCCGCCGACGTGCGCGTGCTCGCGAGCATGCGTCCCTCGCGGCTCCAGATCTCGATCGAGACCGCCGTCTCCGGCGCGGCTGCTTCGGGGAGCGCCGGCGTGTCGAGATAGAACGCGTGCGTACCCGGGGCCGCGGCCACCGGCATGGACGAAGCCACCGCGGTGCCCGTGGGCAACTGCGCCGTCGGACTGAGCATCAGGCTCGTGCCGGGACGAGCGAGCATCCCGAGCGAAAGCCCGGAGACCGTCAGCAGGGAAGCGGCGACACCCGTGAGCAGGTGACTCCACGAGAGCACGAGTCCCCGTGGTTGTGGTGTGCGGGCCGCGATCGTCCGCCGCGGCTGTCGCCGTGGGTGCGTGCGCAGCGGTTCGATTGCGTGCGAGCTGCCGGCGGATGCACCCCGTCCGGCCTCGACGCGCAGGCGCATGCTCCGGAGTGCCTGGAAGGTCGTGTGGCAGCGACTGCATTCGCGGATGTGGGACTCGAGCAATCGGGCGCCGAACCCCTTGACGCGCCCGGGTTCACGCTCCCAGAGCGCGAGCAGTGAATCGGGCGGATGCTGCGGCGTCAGCCCGCCGGTGCGGAGTTCCCGGCGCATGCCGTGCAATCGCCGGCGGCACTCGGGGCAGTCCGTGAGGTGGGACCGTGCGCGCGCGCGCGCCTCGCCGCTGGTCCAGCCGACGAGCCACGAGGTGAGCGCCGCATGCGAGAGGTGTCCGGACGGTGTCGAGGAGTGCAGGTCGCTCACGGGAATCCCTCGCCTTCTTCCCGTCGCATGCACCCTGCACGCGAAACGGGCACCCGGCTCGTCGGCCGGATGCCCGTCGTGTGACGTGTCGAACTCGCGGAGCGGCTACTCGTATTGCAGGAGCCACCCGACTTCCTGGCGCTCCTTGGCGCCGCCCGCGGCGGGAGTGGCGATCATGCGGACGACGTAGCGGCCCGCGGGAAGCGGCGGCCGGCCGAGCTGCAGGTGCAGCGTCGCGCGTCCGGCGGAGTTCTCGTCGTAGGCCTGTTCGGTCCGCGCCACCAGGCTGTCGCCCGCCGTGCGGATTTCGTACGTGACCTGCCCCGATCGGAAGTCGATGGACGGCCGCGGGAGCGGGAGGTCCGCCCAGCGGCGCCCGTTCGGAACGGCGATCTTCACGTCCTCGGGAGCACCTGCCTCGCCGCGCGTCTGTTCGAACGCATCGGGAATCACCACGTAGGCGAGCTGCGGGCTTTCGGAGCCGGGCTCCTTCGGGGCATCCCAATCCGTCACCGGCCCGCGCTGGGTGACGAGCAGGATCGCCGCCATGGATGCGGCCGTGGCCCACGCGCCGAGTCCCCACTGCACCCACAGCGAGCGGGGTGCGGCGGCCGGCCGGGCCGGAGCGCGTTCCGGACGCGCCTCGCGCACGGGTGCCTTCGCTTCCGCGACGGCCTCCGACAGCACCGGGTCGTGGCCCAGCATGCGGAGGTCCGCACGGCACTCGTCGCAGCCCTCGAGGTGCTGCTGCACGAGCGTCCGCTCGAGGCCGCGCAGCTTCGCGCTCGCCTGCGGCCAGCGCACGAGCAACGACTCGGGCAGGTGCTCGCGTTCCGGCTTCGTGCCTTCCGCTCGGCGGATCAGCGTTTCGAATGCGCCCGTGCACGTGGGGCACTGTTCGAGGTGATCCTGAACGAACTTCTCCTGCTCGGGATTCAGCAGGCCCGCGGCATGGGAGACGAGCAGTTCGCGCACTCGCGCGTGATCATTCGAAGCGATTCGCGGGCTCATCGGACGTCATCCCCGGTATCGAGAAACTCGGACAGCGTCCCCGGGTTCTTCCGCTCCTCTTCCTTCAGGAGCGCGAGACACTTTCGAGACCATTCGGCGCGCACGGAGTCGTACGAGCGCTGCAGTGTGGCGGCGACTTGTTTCCAGTCGACCTCTTCGAAGTACAGCTCCGCGAGATCGCGGCAGGGCGGACAGTTCAGCCGGAAGAACTCGAGCACGATCCAGCGCAGCTGCTCGAGCCTGGCGCGAGGGCTTTCCGTCGGCGTCGGCAGCGGCAGCGGCTCGCCCTCGTCGTTCTCGATTCCGGTCATGGCCGGCTGGATCCGGTCGCTGTCGAGCCAGTCGAGCACGACGCGATGCGCGATCACGTTCATGAAGGCTTCGAGGTTGTCGATCGGGCTGCGGCGCGCGGCGCGCAGCAGCCGCATGAGCGCGAGCTGCGTGAGCTCCTCACGGACTTCTTCCGTGGCCCGCCAGGCTTCACGATCCACACGACGGCGCAGGAAGACCGTCGCGGCCTTCCAGTCGATGGATCGCTCCTGGGCTGATTCCGTTCCGGACGAGGACATGTCGCGGCCTGAATCTCCAACGGGTGAGCCGGGGGAAGCGGCTCCAAGAGTATAGCAATCATCGGGTTGTGCCGGTCCAACTATTCCGGCGGTCACGCTCCGGCGCCGGGGCCGACGATGTTCCCGGACTGGACCCGATCCGGCCTCCCGAGTGGGACGACGGAGTGAGGAGTAGGTGCGGATGACTCCCCCGGGGACTCGATCGACGAGGCCAAACCGATGCGACGTGCATGGTGGATTTGTTCGGGGCTGGTGCTCCTGGTGGCTTCGGCCCGCTGTGGTTTCGCCGCCGACCGCGCTTCGGCCGGCGCTCCGCCACGCGAGGAGCGCCGCTTCGACCCCGAAGAATGGGTGGACGAGGCGGACTTACCGCAGACGGAGGCCACGGGGTTGCCGGTGTACCTCCTCGGCTACGACGCGGCGCGCGGCGTGCTGCGTGTGCGCGTGCCGCTGGGCACGCTCTCGAGCAGCGTGTGCCTCGAGCCGCGCGATGGCGAGCACCGGCGCGGCCGCCGGACCTGTCCGGGGAGTTTCGCGCTTCGCCCGGGCAGGGGGCTCGTGGCTCACGTCGCGATGAATGGGACGGAAGCCCGTGAGTGGCTCCGCCTGCGCGAGCGGGTGCGCAGGGGCTCACCCGCCGCGCTCCAGGCGATCGTGACCATGCACCTCACTCCCCGGTCGCGAGCCACCGAGTGGCGCGCGAGCTGCCTGCGCCTGACCAGGCTGCGCATCGTCTCGGGCAGGCGCGAGCTTGCGGAGCTCCGGGCGGTGGACGATCTCGATTGGTGATGGCGAAGCAGTGCGCGAGGGCGGGCGAGCCGACGGGCTCGCCCGTTTTTTTGTCACACGCCTCGCTTGGCTCCGACGAGCCCCATCGAACGCACCGGGCACTCCGCCGGGTGCAAGTCCAGACCCGAGCTCCATCGGAGGCGAGCCATGAAGTTCCCGTTCCAAGTTTCCGCTCCGACCGCCGCCGTAGCCCTGTTCGCCGCGCTCGCATGGAGCGCGACCTCCGAGGTCTACGCGAAGGAAGTGCCGGTCGCCGTCTTCCGTGACGACAAGGAAGTCGAAGTTGTGGACCCGCACAAGAAGTACGACGACAAGGATTGGCTGAGTCTCGAGTTCTCCGAGTACGCAGGACTCAAGCCGCGCATCTTCATTCACGTGTCGGAGGGTGGTGGCCTGCAGGGTCAGCTGGGGCTCACGGGCACGGCGCCGAGCTACACCTGGGTCATGCCTCAGCCGACGGCGAACGACATGACGGGTGGCGTCGTGCCGGTCGCACGGATCGCGGATCTGCTCGCGTCCTCGCTCATGGACTCGCACCGGTTCGACATCGTCGAGCGCGAGCAGCTGGGGCGCATCCTGGCCGAGCAGGGCCTCGGCGGGTCCGGGCTGCTCGCGAATCCGTCCGCCCCGAAAGTTGGCGCACTGCTCGGGGCCCAGTATGCCGTCATGGTGACCGTGGACGAGTGGATCCCGGAAGTGGAGAAGTCCCACACGAGGATGGGAACGCTTCGGCAGCGCTGGGGCGGAGGCGTGGATCTGGGTAAGGCGAAATCCATGGTCGTGTTGACCGTGAAGGTCGTGGACATCGCGACTGGCAAGTTCATCGCCAGCGAGACCGTTGCGGGTACGGCGAGCTCTCGCTCGATCGGCCTCGGCGGGATTCGCGCATCCACCGGTGGATGGCTCGGGGGCACGCACGAGAGCACGAAGAAGGCGCCCATCACCGAGGCGCTCGCCGTCGCGGTCCACAAAGCGACCTATCGGATCGTCACCGAGCTGCGCGAGCGTCCGTGGCAGAGCGTCGTCGCGAAGGTGAACAAGGACGGCGCCATCTACATCCGCGGCGGCACGGCGGTCGGACTCCAGGAAGGGCAGGAATTCGACGTGTACGCGCGCGGTGAGGACCTCGAAGATCCCGAAACTGGGGAGTCACTCGGCGCGGCGCTCAAGCTGATCGGTCGCGTTCGGACCGATGCGGTAGGGGAGTTGTCTTCGGTCGTCCAGGTGGTTTCTGGCTGCAAGGGAATCAAGCGAGGCGACGTGCTGATCACTTCGAGCTCGATGGCCGCTCGCGTCGAAGATTGACGTCCTGCATTCCCGAGCCCGCGCGGCCAACCGGCCGCGCGGGTTCTTGCTTTCGAGTACGAACGCATCTCTCGCGTCACACGCCCTCGCGCGCACCGACGACACCCCCAACACCGGCGCGGTATGAGGCAGGAGCGATCTCCTGCCCCGCCCGGGAACACGAAACAAGCCTTTGGTGGAGGATCGTCATGAAGCATCGCGTTCTGTTCACGGCGGCCGTCGTGGTGGCGTGTGTGGTTTCTGCCGCTCCGGCCTTCGCGTTCGGCGACAAGGGAAGCTTCGAGCGCGGCCGCGCGCTGGTGAACGTGGGCGTGGGCCCTTCGGGCAGCAGTGCACTCTACGGCTCCGCACCGTTCTGGCTCGTCACCGGCGAGGTCGGCGTCTCCGACAACCTGTCCGTCGGCGGGTTCGTGGGGATCACCGGTCGGAGCGGCGCGCTCTCGGGTTACACCAACACGCAAGGTGAACCGGTTTCCTTCGATCTCGGTTACTCGATGTACGGCGCGCGCGCCTCTTATCACCTCGGGGACTTCTTCGACGACAAGCGCTACGACGTCTACGGCGGTGTGTCGCTCGGCCGTCAGTCCCTCAAACTCAGCATCGGGGGCGAGGCGGCGGATCTGGCGGCGGCGGCGGGGATGACGTGGGTGTACGGCGTGCACGCGGGTGGCCGCTTCTTCTTCACGCCGAAGCTGGCGGGCTTCGTCGAAGGGTCCGCGTTCCAGTCGCAGACCGTGAGCGGCGTCAACCAGGACGTCACCTACGGTCCCGGTAACGTCAGCGCCGGGCTGACACTGAAGTTCTAGAGGCGAGCACGGCGGGAGTCCTTCGGGGCCCCCGCCGCGTCTTCACGATGATCGCTGCCCTGCTCCTGTCGCTCATGCTTCACGGAGAGCCCGAGCGCTCGACGCATTCGGGCGCGACATACCTGCGCGCCGGACGAACGCCGGAGGCACCGGCGCCACACGGGGCGCTTCAATCGGCCCATCTCCGGATTCGCGCGCTCGGCGAAAGAGTGCAGGAGCGAGCCGGGTACGAATGGCGGCCGCCAGGCGGATCGCCCTCCCAGTGGCCCCGCATTCGCGTCGGCGTTCGTCCGCTCCGGCTCTCGCGGCGCGAGGTGCGTGTCGAGCTGCTTCGCGCGTGGTTCTGAGTGGACCGGCACCCGTCACGGGAGCGCGAGGTCCCCGACGAGGAAGTCAGGAGTCCCACTTCCAGACCACCCCGCGCGCCGCGTGGGGGATTCCCGGAGATCACTCATGAAACTCACGATTGTTTACCGCACGATCCTGACGCCCCTGTTCGCCGGTCTTCTCGCGGTTTCCTGCACCGCGCTCCACGCGGACGATTCTCGAATCGCTGCTGACTCGACCCGGGCGGACACCGCCGCCATTCGAATGCCCGATTCCGTGACCGCGAAGGCGAAGCGGACGGTGCGGCCGAAACGTGCGCGCGTGCACGTCGATCCCGCGGCGCACGTCGAGCCCGTCGAAGTGGACGAGATCGCCGATGCGAGCAATCCCGCGTGTGTCCAGCTGGTCGGCGCGGAACACCGGCTCCGGATTGCCAAGGCGCGTTACGACGAGGCCATGGCGCGTTTCAACCGTGCGACGCAACTCGTGCAGGAGCGGGCGCTCGACCGTGACGAGATCAGGATGGTGAATGCAATGCCCGCATATCCTATGGTCGAACGTCAGGAATACTTGCAGGCGTCGATGGCCGTGACCGCGCTGCGCGGGTATTGCCCGGAAGCACGTTGATGTTCCTCCTGCCGGTCGGGCGGGCGAAGGACGCTTCACCCAGAACAGCCTTCGCCCGTCCCCTGGCCCGCAGGGGAGACGTACCTCACGACCGGAGAACCGGCATGTTGCGACTTCCCGTTCGCCTCACCCGATCCGCGTGCCTCGCGACCCTTTCGCTCCTAAGTATCGTGTTCGCGACGCCGGCTCGCGCCACCGTGGATGCGGCCGTGCTGGCCTCCCAGGAGTGGCGTGAGGTCCGCACCGAGCACTTCCGCGTGCTCACGAACGGCGGCGAGGGCAAGGCGGCCAGCGTGGCGCGCCGCCTCGAGCAGTTTCACGCGATGCTCGCCGTGCGGTTTCCCGGGCTGCGCGCCTACCCGGTGCTCCCGCTCGAGATCTTCGTCTTCCGTGACCAGGCGTCGCTCGACGCGTTCGTGCCGGTGGGCATCGAGGATCCCGCTGGCTTCACGCTTCCCGCGCGCGGCCGGTTCATCTTCGCGATGAATGCCCAGATCGAGGGACTGAGCGGCGAGAAGGTCGCGTGTCACGAGCTCACGCACATCTTCCTGCACACGAACTTCGGAGGTATGCCTGCCTGGCTCGACGAGGGGCTCGCGGGCTACTACGAGACTTTTCGCCAACGTGGGGATCGCGCCGAGTTCGGCCATCGCGTCGACCCATACCTGTACTGGCTCAAGCAGAACGAGCTGACCCCGCTGAACGTTCTTTTCGCGCTGCAGCGTGGTGGTCGCGCGTACAACTCGAACAACGGACTGCGCGAAGCGACCTACATCGAAGGCTGGGCGATCGCGCACTGGCTGCAGGCGCGTCCGGAGCGTGCGGCGCAGTTCGACAGCGTCTTGGCGGACGTGCGACGAGGCCGGCCGCTGCGTGCGTCGTTCGAGCGCCAGTTTCCCGTCTCGACCTGGCCGGACCTCGTCGCCCAGGTGCACCAGTACGCGAAGGACGACATGCTGGAGCACCGGACGGTGCCGGCGGCCGCGCCTTCCGCGGCGAACATCCCCTACGACGTTCGCCCCGTCGGCGAAGTCGAGGCGCTCGTCCGTCTCGGGGACCTGCTCTGGGCGTCCGGACCGACTCGCTACCAGGACTCGCACCAGTTGCTTGGGGCCGCGCTCGCTCGTGACTCGTCAAGCGCCGCCGCGCACTGCGCGCTGGGTTGCCTCTACACCTCGGAAAGCGACTACGAGAAGGCGCGCGTGTACCTGCGGCGCGCGCGCGAACTGGCCCCCGGCGACGTTCGCATCGCGCTGTTCGCCGGGCTCGCCGACCTCGATCGCGCGAACGCGTTGGCCCGCGACGGCAGGTTCCGAGAGCCCGACTTCGCCGCGACCGTCGAGCGCGCGCGCACTTGCTTCAACGACGTCTTGAAGGCACAGCCCGAGAATCCGGAGGCGCTCGCGGGCTTCGGGGCCACCTTCCTCATTGAAGGCAAGATGCCGGACGCCGCCTATCGGGCGCTGGCATCGGCATGCACGGCCATGCCCGATCGCGAAGATTTGACCGAAAACCTCAAGTTCGCTCGCGAGCTCAAGGAGAAGCTGGCGCGGGGAGGCGAAGCCTTGGCAGTGCCGCCTGCCGCCGCGGCTGGCGATCACGCGGACACTTCCGAAACCGGCTCAGCCTCCACGGGCGCGCGTGGGGACAAATGGGATTGGGACCCCGAGCGGTTCAACGATCTGGCGGCCCGGGTGCAATTGGCGGTCGGCCGTCAGGAGTTCGACGACGCGCTTCGGATGCTGCGCGAGATGCGCACGCTCGTTCACGATCCAGAGGTACATGGCCAGATCGATGATTCGATCCTCACGCTGGAGGTCGGCAAAGGACTCCGGCACGCGTACGAGCTCATGAAGGCCAACAAGTACCGCTCGGCCCAGCGCGAGCTCCGGCAGTTGCTCGCGCTCTCGCCGAAGGAAGCCGATCGCGTGCGGATCGACAAGATGCTGGCCGAGGCGGAGCGCGTCATTCGCGCCTATCCGAACCAGAAGTTCGAGTAGTCGAGGCGCCGGAAACGCGGCCCCGTGTCACACGGCGCGACTCCGGACGACGAAGCCGGTAGGTCCCCGTCGTTCCTCACTCCTCGCCCGCGAGGTCGCCCATGCATCCCGAGGCTCTGGCCGCACTCGTCTTCTGGTATCCCGCCTTCCTGTTCTCGACCTGTGCTCACGAGGCGGCGCACGCATGGGCCGCGGAACGGCTCGGCGACAGCACGGCCGCGGATGAGGGGCAGGTGTCCCTGTCGGCCCTTCCTCACATGAGCCGGGAGCCGATCGGCATGCTGGTCGTGCCACTGCTCACGGCGATCACGCACGGCTGGCCCATGGCTGGGCGAGCGCGCCCTACGATCCCTACTGGGCGGCGCGGTACCCGCGGCGGGCGGCATGGATGGCGGCGGCCGGGCCGGCCGCAAACCTCGTGCTCGCGATCGTGGCGTTCGCCGTCATGAAGGTCGGGATGGCCGCGGGTCTTTTCGAGACGCCACTGTCCGACTTCGGGCTGTCCCAATGGGTCCGACCGTCGGCAGGGTACGCGGCGGTGCTGGAGCTTGGGTTCGCTGCACACATGCTCTCGGTCGTATGCTCGCTGAACCTGCTGCTCATGATGTTCAACCTGCTCCCGATTCCGCCACTCGACGGGTCCGCCGTGATCACGCTGCTCATGCCTTCGCGAATGGCCGAGCAGTGGACGGACCTCGTGTCGATGCCCGGCGCCCGGTTCGCGGGTCTGTTCGTCCTGTTCCAGCTGTCGCCCGGGTTCGAGTACGTCGTGTCGGCGCTTGGGCGAATGCTCTGCTGACTTCGGTGCTCCGGTGTTCCCGGGGCCGTTCCTGGAGGCTTCCACGATGCGCACGTCCACGACTCCGCTGCTGTTGTTCGCGTCGCTGTTCGCCGCGGTCGCGTTCGCCGAGGACAAGCCGATACCGCCACTGCCGGAGTTCGGCACCTGGAGCATCGTCGAGCGCCCGGGCGAGAAGATCCACCTGCAGCGGATGGACGGCGGCTGGCTCTCCCTGCATCGGGGCAACACGACGCTCGGGCGCGCCGGGCGCGAGAAGGACGCGTATCTCGGCGTCGTGCGCGAGTTGGGGGACGGCGCCGGGCGCGTCTGGCTGGTGCGCATCACCGCGATCACGAACAACACGCTGCGCGCGGAGATCCGCGACGGCTGGGATGTGGCGCAGGCGCGCGTCGAGACGTGGGTGCCGGAGTACGGGGACACCGCGCTGTTCACGGGGCTGCACACGTCGGCCGCGACGAACCACGGCGATCGCGATCCCGCGTTCGGCGAGTACGTCTACGTCGAGACGCTGCCCGAGGCGCTCTACAAAGTGGCGCCCTCGTATCCCGAGGACGCGCGTCGCGCCAACATCGACGGCACGGTCATGGTCCAGGCGCTGATCGGGAAGGACGGCCACGTGAAGGACACGCGCATCACGAAGTCGATCCCGATGCTGGACGACGCGGCCGTGCGCGCCGTGCGCCAGTGGACGTTCGTGCCCGCGAAGTCCAAGGGCAAACCGGTCGCCGTGTGGGTCGCGGTGCCGGTGAAGTTCTCGCTCAATTAGCCGCGGAGCGTCACCGGATCGCGCGCGTGGCCGCGTCGCTCCGGAACGCGCGCCACAGCAGCAGGTCGTAGGCGATCTTCAGCCCGCCCGCGATCCAGAACGGCGCGCCGCCGCTCGCGAGCAGCAGCGGCCCGGCCACCGCGGGCGCGAGCGCGGCGCCGAGCGAACGCGCGATGCCGGTCACGCCCGCGGCGGCGGCGCGCTCGTCGGGCTCGACCACGGCCATCGTGTACGACTGGCGCGTGGGCACGTCCATCTGCGAGATCGAGAACCGCGCGAGCAGCACGCCGATCGCCGCGCCCAGCGACGGCATCACGGGCACCAGCAGCAGCAGCACGTTCGAGGGCAGGTGCGTGAAGACCATCGTGCGCAGCAATCCGACGCGCGCGGCGATGCGGTGCGCGAGCAGCGCGGACGCGGCCGACAGCAGGTTGGCGCCGAAGAAGAGCGCGCCGATCGTGGCGGGATTCGCGCCCCAGCGCGCGTGGAACCAGTGCACCAGCACGCTCTGGATCACGAAGCCGCCGGCGAACGCGTCGAGCGCGAACAGTCCCGAGAGCCGCCCCACGACGCCGGCGGAACGGTGCAGCCCGAGCACGCCGGCCCGCGGCGCCGGACCTTCCGTCGCGGGCGCTTCGACCGCGGGCGACAGCGCGGCGGCCAGCGCCAGCAGCAGCGCGCCCGCGATCGTGTGTACGACGAACGGCAGCCGCCAGCTCGCCGCTTCGCCCGCGCCGGAGTGCAGGGCGGCCTGCACGAGCGTGCCACCCGCGAGAGCGCCGAGCGCCGTGGCCACGGAGCCCGTGAGGCTGTACCAGGCGAACGTGCGCGTGCGGTCGCTCGCCTCGCCGAGCTGCGAGAGCGCGGCCTGCTCGATCGGCAGGAAGGGGCCGGCCTCGTTGCCGCTCGGGCTCAGCACGCCCAGCGTCGCGCCGATCATCAGCCATTCGATCCGCCGCGTCAGCAGGAACGCGGCGCCCCCGGCGACGGTGAGCAGCGCGCCCACGCACAGCATGGCGCGGCGCCCGCGCCGGTCGGCGTTCGTCGTGATCCACAGCGACACCGCCGCGTCGCCGAGCAGCGTCGCGGTGAGCAGCGCGGCGATGGCGCGGCCCGAAAAGCCCGCGGCGGCGAGGTAGGACACGAACGCGATCGAGAGTGCGCCGAACGCGAACAGCCGCAGGCCGCGCGAGGCGAACAGCAGCGCGCGGTCGGCGCCGGGTCTCGCTCGCACGTCCGATCGCATTCCGGGGACCCTCCGCACGTGCGCGCCACGACCTCGACCCGGACGGCAGCTTCCGTGGCGCGCGCGGCGAAAGCAACGCATCTCGCACGAACGCGTTTGCCGCGCCACGGGCGGCCACCCTACGCTGCCGTGCCCGCATCACCTCACGCCCCCGCAACGAGGCCGCGCCATGTCCGCAGACGTCACGCAGCAGCAGATCGATCGACTCCTCGCCCTCGAAGCCGGTGACGACGTGTGGCAGCTGCGCGCGGCGCGGCTGTCCGACTGGCTCGAACTGAACGACGACGACCGCATCGTGGACGCATACGTCGCGGTCTCGGTCGAACAGCGCCGCGTCGGCGTGGGCGAAGGAGTCGAGTGGGGCGCGCCGCGCGTCGAGCCGGCCTTCACCGCGCTGCTCACGCTCGCGCGCGACGTGCGGCCTTCGCGCCGCCCCTCGCGCGTCGAGGTGGACGATCCGCAGCTCTTCGCCGAACTCCGGCCCGTGCTCGAGACGTGCGGCATCGGCTGCACGCTCGTCGAGCACACCGAGCAGCTCGACGAGCCGATCGACGAGCTGCGCCACGAACTCATGGGCGTCTCGCCGCGTCCGCCGCTCTTCACGCACGTGTCGTCCGAGCGCCTGCGGTCGTTGTCCGCGGCGTTCGCGCGCTTCGCGGAGACGCGGCCGTGGCTGCGGCTCGGCGCGATCGACTTCGTGCACGTCGAGGCGCCCGCGGGCGAAGGGCTGCCGGCGTGGTGTTCGGTGCAGGGCGGCGTCGGCGCGCACAAGGGCCTGCTGTTCCACGCCGACGAGGACGACATCGTCGCGGCCTACGACGGCAGCCTCTCGGACGACGAGATCGCCGACCAGGAATGCTGGGTCGTCGGCCTGGGCTCGCCGGACGAACTCGCAATCGAGGACCGGCGACGCTGGAAGCGCGAAGGACTGCCGCTCGTGCAGGGCGTCGAGGTCGCGATCCCGTCGCACTACATGGGCGAGAAGGGCTTCGGCCCCGTGACGGCCGCGCAGTTCGATTACTTCGAAGCCGTCGTGCGCGCGATCGCCGAGTCCACCGACGAGGACCTCGACGAGGCGCGCTGGGAGCGCACGGTGACGACGGGCGCGGGCGAGGTGCGCGTGCGGCTCGCGCTGCCGCAGCTGCTGCCGCCGAACGACGGCATCCCCGCGCGGGACGAATCGCTCGACGACCGCGAGGACTGGCAGCAGGAGCGCACGCTGCGCGACATGGCGCGGCTCATGGAAGGGCAGTCGTTCGACGGCCCCGCGCAGGCGCAGGCGTTCCTGCGCTCGCGCCTGCGCTCCGGCGCGCTGCCGCGTCCCGAGCCCACGACGCCGCGCGAACGCGCGGAGGACCTGATTCACGAAGCGAACCGCTACGACGGCCGCCGCCGCGTGCAGCTCGCACGCCGCGCGCTGCGCGAGTGGCCGGACTGCGCCGACGCGTTCGTGATCCAGGCCGAGGAGATGCCCGACCGCGACCTCGCGCTCGCGTACTGGGGCGAGGCGTACGCCGCGGCGGTGCGCGCCGCGGGCGGGGAGGACGCCGTCGAGGAGTCCGCGGGCCACCTGTGGAACCAGCTCGCGCTGCGGCCCTACCTGCGCGCGCGTTCGGGCTACGGCGAGATGCTGCTGCTCGCCGACCGCGTGGACGAGGGCGCGCGTCACCTGTTCGAGCTGCTGCGGCTCGATCCGAGCGACCCGATGGGCGTGGGCTACCCGCTGCTGCGCGAACTGCTCGCGGCGCGCCGCCACGACGCGGCCGAGGAACTCGTGAAAATCCGTTTCACCACGCCGCCGTTCGGCCCGTGGGCGACGCTGCTCATCGCGTTCGCGCGACACGGCGACGCACCTGCGACGCGCGAGGCGTTCGCGCTCGCGCAGCGCGCCAATCCGCACGTCGCCAAGTACCTCAGCGGCAGCGCCCCGCTGCCGGATTCCGAGCCCGGGGAATCGCGCCCGGGCAGCGACGAGGAGGCGCGCATCGTGGCCCGGGACCTGATGCCCGGCTGGGAAGCGCAGCCGGGGGCGGTCGAGTGGCTGCAGTCGGTGCGCAAGGACGCCCGCCGCGAGGGCAAGGCGAAGCGCCGCAAGCACTGAGGGAGCGCGTACGGCGGGCCGCCCCCGCGGCGG
>JBGANH010000004.1:0-35491 GCA_044222365.1 Candidatus Eiseniibacteriota bacterium | reverse complement strand
GATCACGCAGTTCGCCACCGAGAGCCGCGATGGCCGCACGGCCGCCGACGCGCACGGCGCACTCTTCCTCAAGGGCCGCGTGCAGGGCGACCTGCTGTTGACGCTCGGCTGGGATTCCGATCGCGAGCGCGAACAGCGCCAGTTCCGCGACCTCACCCCCGACCGCGGCTTCCCGGTCACGGGCGACGCCGCCACGCGCGGCTACGAAGCGCAGTCCACGGGCCAGCTGTACGCGAAGCTCGAACGCCGCGACGCGTCGCTGCTCTACGGCGACTACGTCACGGGGTCCGGGTCCTCCGGACCCACCTCTTCCTTCCGCTCACTCGGGCGATACGGCCGCTCGCTCACCGGCGCGCTCGCGTCGTGGGAGCGCGGCCCGCTCGCGGTGCACACGTTCACGAGCCGCGACCGCGGCCGCCGCGCGGTGGAAGAACTCCGCGGCATGGGCACGAGCGGGCCGTACGTGCTCGCCGACGCACCGGTGGTCGAGAACTCCGAGCGCGTCGAGCTGATCGTGCGCGACCGCGCGCAGCCCGCGCTCGTCCGGAGCAGCACGTCGCTGCAGCGCTTCACCGACTACACGCTCGAACCGCTCACCGGCCGGCTGCTGCTGCGCGCGCCCGCGCCGAGCGTGGACGCGGACCTGAACACCGTGTGGCTGCGCGTGAGCTACGAGCGCGACGGCGACGGCGCCGCCGCGTGGGTGCACGGCGCCGACGCGCGCGTGCGCGTGCATCCGCGGCTCGAAGTGGGCGCGGTGGCCGTGGACGACCACGACCCCTCGGCGCCGTACGAACTGCGCGGAGTCTCGGGCGAGTGGCGCGCGGGCGCGCACACCGCGTTCGCGGCCGAGTGGGCGGCGACGCGCCACGTGGGCGAGGCCGCGGCCGACGGTGGACGCGTCGAACTCACGCACGAGTCGCCGCGCGGCACCGCTCGCGCGTGGGGCGTTTCGACCTCGCCGCGCTTCGACAACCCCTCGGCGGGCGCCGGAGCCGGTCGCAACGAGGCGGGCGCGACGCTCGCGCTGCGCCTGCCCGACCGCTCGCGGCTCGCCGCCGAGGCGCTCTTCAGCGCCGACGCCGCCGGACGCGAACGCCGCGCGGGCGGACTGCTGTCGCTCGATCGCCCGCTCGGCACCGCGGCACGCGGCGAGTTCGGCGTGCGCGTGGCCGGCGTCTCGCGCCGCGGCGCGCCCGCCGAACGCACGAGCGCGGCGCTGCGCGCGCGGCTGTCCGCGCAGTGGCCCGGGCACCCGGAGTGGAGCGGCTACTCCGAGGTCGAGCAGGACACGCGCGACTGGGAGCGGCGCATGGCGGCGGTGGGCGGCGAGTACCGGTTCACCGCGCGCGGACGGCTCTACGCGCGGCACGAACTGCTCTCGAGCCTTTCCAGCGCCTGGGCGCTCTCGAACGCGCAAAACCAGGCCGCCACCGTGGTGGGCGTGGACGCCGACGTCGCGCACGGCGCGCACGTCTTCAGCGAGTACCGCATGAGCGACGCGATCGCCGGCCGCGAAGGCCAGGCCGCGGTCGGCCTGCGCAACGGCTGGAAGGTCGCAGAAGGCATGCGGATCTCGACCACGTTCGAGCGCGTCACACCGCTCGCGGGCGGCGACGCGGGCCCGACGACCGCAGTCACGGGCGCGGTGGACTTCACGGGCGACGACGTGTGGAAGGGTTCGTCGCGCTTCGAAGTGCGCACGAGCCGCGCGAGCGACCAGTTCCTGCAGGGCATGGCGGCGGCGGTGCGGCTCGACTCGGCGTGGACCGCGCTCGGCCGCCAGCTGCTCACGCTCACGCGCACACACGGCGCCGGCGCCGAGGCGCGCGAGCGGCTGCAGCTCGGCTTCGCGTGGCGGCCGAACGGCGCGCACGAAGCGCTCGGCCGCTGGGAGTTCCGCTACGACCGCGAGGCGCCGAACGCCGTCGCCGGCATCGGACGCGTGCGCCACGTCGCGAACATCGCCGCGCTCTCGGGCTCGACCACGAAGCGCGCATGGGAAGGCACGCTCGGCTGGGCGGGCAAGCTCACGCGCGACCAGGAACCCGGGCGCGTCACCGCGGGCGGCGCGCAGTGGCTGCACGGACGGCTGTCGCGCGCGCTGGGCACGCACTGGGATGCGGGCGTCACGGGCGGCGTGCGCGCCGGCCGCACGTTCGCCGAACGCGAGTACGGACTCGGCGCCGAGGTCGGACGCGAACTCGCGCGTGGCGCGTGGCTGGCCCTGGGATTCAACCGCTTCGGTTTCGACGACGAGGAGCTCGCGGGCGAGTCGTGGACGCGCGCCGGCGCCTACCTGCGCGTACGCATGCGCTTCGACGAACGCACGTTCGCGAACGAACCGGAGGTGCGCCCGTGAGGACTTGGCATCGCGGTTCCGGCCGCTCCGGGGCCTTCGAAGCCCTCGGCCCGGTGGCGGTGCTCGCCGCCGCCCTCGCGTACGCCGTGCTGTGCGCCACGCCCGCGGCCGCGCAGGTCGTGCGCCAGTTCACGCCGCGCTTCAGCGTCAACCAGCCGGGCGACGTCACGCTGATCGGCAACACGGTCATGTCGTGCAACGGCGGCGGCAACTGCAACAACGCCCGCAACGGCAACGGCAACTCGATCAACAACAACGACAACACCATGGTCTACGTGGACATGGACGGCGTCTCGACCACGGTCAGCTCGAGCACCGCGACGCTGACGCTGCCCGCGGGCGCCACGGTCACGTGGGCCGGCCTCTACTGGGGCGGCTACACCAACAACGCGCTGCGCAACACGGTCAAGATCGCGACGCCGGCTTCGAGCGCGTACAACACCTACACGGCGACGCAGCTCGACGCGAGCGGCAGCGCCTACCAGGGCTTCGCCGAGGTCACCGCGCTCGTGCGAGCGGCCGGCGCGGGCGTGTATCGCGTCGCCGACGTGCGCTCGACACCCAACACGACGAACGTGCACGGTGGCTGGTCGCTCGTGGTCGTGTACTCCGACGCCACGCAGCCCGCGCGCAACCTCGTCGTGTTCGACGGCTTCGCGCTCGTCTCGGGCACGACGACCGTCAACATGACGGTGAGCGGGTTCGTGACGCCGCCCGCGGGCACCGTGAACACGCGGCTCGGCGTGGTCGCGTTCGAAGGCGACCTCGGCTTCACCGGCGACAGCTTCCGGCTCAACGGCACCGCGCTCTCGAACGCGACCAATCCCGCGGACAACTTCTTCAACAGCTCGATCAGCCAGCTCGGCGCGCCGTTCACCGCGAAGAACCCGAACTACCTGAACCAGCTCGGCTTCGACTGCGATCTCGTGCAGGCGGACGGCCTGCTCGCGAACGGCGCGACGAGCGCGTCGGTCTCCCTCACGACGAACGGCGACACGTACTACCCCGGCGCGGTGACGTTCGCGACGGACCTGTACGCGCCGGTGTTCGACGCCGCGAACTTCACGAAGACGGTGACCGACGTGAACGGCGGCCTCGTGCGCCCGGGCGACGTGCTCGAGTACACGGTCACGATGCGCAACAACGGCCTCGACCACGCGATCGCGTGCGCCATGGCCGACACGCTGCCGTCGAACGTCACGTACGTGCCGGGTTCGCTGCGCGTGAGCGCGGGCCCGAACGCGGGCGCGAAGACCGACGCCGCGGGCGACGATCAGGCGGAATACGTGGGCGCCTCGCGCAGCGTCGTCGCGCGCCTCGGCACCGGCGCCACGGCCGCGGCGGGCGGACGCATCGACGTCGCCGTCACCACGAGCGTCGTCTTCCGGGTGACCGTGAACGCGCCGCAGCCCTCGGGCACCGCGGTCAGCAACCAGGCCGCGCTCGCGTTCACGGGCCAGCAGTCGGGCGTCGCGTTCGCCGCGCGCTCGGACGGCGATCCCGTGACCGGCGGCACGCAGTCCACGATCGTCACGGTGACCTCGGCGCGCATCGCGGGAACCGTGTTCGAGGATCCGAACTACGGCGGCGGCGCGGGGCGCTCGCTCGCCGCATCCTCCGGCGTGGCGCGCCCGGGCGCGCGCGTCGAGTTGTACGACGGCGGCACCGGAGCGTTCCTGCAGCTCGCACGGACCGACGCGGCGGGCGCGTACGTGTTCGACGGCTGGCCGGCGGGCGCGTACACCGTGCGCGTCGTGAACGCGAGCGTGCGCTCGTCGCGCCCCGGCGCCGTCGCGGGACTGCTGTCCGTGCAGACGTGGCGCACCGACGCCTCGAGCGGCACTCCGGTCGCCGTGACCGACCGCGTCGGCGGCGAGAACCCCGCGATCGCCGACGCCGACTCGAACACGACGGCGGCCGCGCTCGGCACGCTCACGAGCCCCGCGGCCACGCCGCAGTCGGTGGCGAGCGTGACGCTCGGCTCGGCCGACGTGACCGGCGTGGATTTCGGCTTCAACTTCGACACGATCGTGAGCACGCGCGACGCGGGCGCGGGCACGCTGCGACAGTTCCTGCTCAACGCGAACGCGCTCGCCAACACGGGCCTCGCGCAATCGGGCCTGCCCGCGGGCGTCGAGACCAGCGTGTTCATGGTTCCCGACGGGCTCGCGCATCCGGGCCTGCGCGCGGGACTCGCGAACGCGCTCGTGAACGGCGTCGCGCGCTTCGTGCCGCTCACGCCGCTGCCGGCGCTGACCGACGCGGGAACGCGCGTGGACGGCGGCACGCAGACCGCGAACGTCGGCAACACGAACGGCGGCGCGCTCGGCGCCGCGCCCACGGTGGGCACGGACGAGATCGCGCTCACGGCCGTCGCCGCGCCCGAAGTCGAACTGCGCGACGCGAACGCGCTCGCGATCGGGCTCGACGTGCAGGGCGCAAGCGTCACCGTGCGCGCGCTCGGGCTTCGGCAACGCCGTCAACAGCGCGAACGACGCGTGCGTGCGCGTGGGCGCGAGCGCGAACGGCTTCACGCTCGAGGACGCGGTGCTCGGCGCCACGGCGCGCGCGTTCGCCGACTCGGGCGCGGCGTCGCGCGCGGGCGGCGACCTGCTGCGCGCCGCGGGCGGCGACGCGGGCCTCGTGCAGCGCTCGCTGCTCGGCTTCGCCGCGGGCAGCGCCGTGACGCTCGCGGGCGCGAGCAACGGCTGGACGATCCAGACGAGCGAGATCCGCGGCGTCGCGATCGGCAACGGCGCGCGCGGCGCGGTGTCGCTCGAAGCGAGCGGCACGCTGAGCGTGACCGCGTGCTGGATCGGCGAGTCCGAAGGCAACGGCGTGGACGCGCGCACGGCGACCGGCGGGCTCACGCTGACCAACGTCACCGTGCGGCGCTGCGGCCTCGGCGCGGCGGCGAACACCGCGACCGCGGGCGTGCGGCTCGGCGGCGCGGGCGGCACGGTGCAGCGCTGCGAGATCGCGCTCCACGTGGGCGCGGGCGTGCAGGTGACGAGCGGCGCGAGCAACCACGTGCTCTCGCGCAACTCGATCTGGGGCAACGGCACGGCGGCCGGCAACGGCGGCGGCGCGGCGAGCGGCCAGGTCGGCATCGACCTGCAGTCGGCGGCCGACGACGCCGCGCGCGGCACCGCGCCGTACGTGACGCGCAACGACAACGGCGACGGCGACGCGGGCGGCAACGCGCTGCTCAACCATCCCGTGATGGACTACGCCGTGCTCTCGAACGGCAGCTTCACCGTGAGCGGCTGGGCGCGGCCCGGCAGCGTGATCGAGCTGTTCGTCTCGGACGGCGACCCGAGCGGCTTCGGCGAAGGACGCACGTACGTGGCGAGCGTCACGGAAGGCTCGGCCGCCGACCTCGACGGCACGACGAGCACGTACTCCGGCCTCTACAACGGCATCAACCCCGGCACCGACAACACGCGGCGTTTCCGCTTCACGATGCCCGCGCCGCCCCACGTCGCCGCTTCGGTCGTGCTCACCGCGACCGCGACGGTGACGGGCACCGGCACGTCCGAGTTCTCGGGCGGCGTGCCCGTGACCACCGGCGTGAGCGTCGGCGGCTGGGCGTACGCCGACGCCGACCACGACGCGCAGCGCGACGCGGGCGAGGGCGGCACCGGCGCGGCGCTGTGGGCGAAGCTGTTCGCCGTGGGTTCGCCGTCGGCTTCGCAGGTCGCGGCGGTGGACGGCACGAGCGGCGCTTTCGCGTTCACGTTCGTCGCCTCGGGCGCGTACGTGGTGAAGCTCGACACGTCGGCCGACGGCGCCGACTCGACCGCCGATGCACCCGCGGGCTGGGTGCGCACCGAGGCGCCCACCGGCGAGCGCGGACCGCTGAACGTGGCGGCGACCGATGTGGGCGGCGCGACGTTCGGGCTCTGGCACGGCAGCGTCGTGCGCGGCGTCCGCTTCCGCGACGACGGCGCCGGTGGCGGCGTCGCGCACGACGGCGCTCGCTCCGGCGCCGAGTCGGCGATCGCGGGTGCGCGCGTGCGACTGACGAGCGCGTCGTGCGGCGCCGCGCCCTGCGACAGCGCACTCACCGACGGCGCCGGCGCGTTCGCGCTGTGGCTGCCGCACACGCTCGCCGGCGCGAACGTGAACGTCGTCGCGCCCGTGGGTGTGGGCGCACTCGCGACCGGCGGACGCGCGGGCGACAGCTTCGGCACCTACGATCGCGCGGCGGCGGCCGTCACATTCACCGCGGCCTCCGGCCGCGAATACCAGGGCCTCGCCTTCGGCGAGGTGCCGCGCAACACCTGGGTCGCCAACGGTGCGCGCACCGTGTCGAGCGGAGCCACGACGAGCTACGCGCACACGTTCACGGCGGCGAGCGACGGCGCGGTGAGCTTCGCCTCCGCGGGCGTCGCGACGCCCGCGCTCGCGGGCTGGAGCATGACGCTGCACCGCGACCTCGACTGCGACGGCGTGCTCGACGCCGGCGAACCGGCGCTCTCGACCGCGAGCAGCATCGCGCTCGCCGCGGGCCAGAGCGTGTGCGTGATCGCGACGCACGCGACGCCCGCCGGCGCGCCCACCGGTGCGAGCGAACAGGCGACGCTGACCGCGAGCTTCACGTACGCGAACGCCGCGCCGGCGCTGTCGTCCGGCGAGCAGCTGCAGGACGTCACCACCGTGACGCTGGCGAGCGGCCTCGTGCTCACGAAGACCGTGGACGTGGCGAGCGCGCGTCCCGGCGACTATCTCGTGTACACGATTTCCTACGAGAACCCGGGCACGGGCACGCTCTCGAACCTCGTGATCCGCGACGCCACGCCGGCGTGGACGGTGTTCGACTCCGCGACGTGCGCCACGGCCGCCGACGGCATCACCGGCTGCGCGCTCATGCAGCCCGCGGTCGGCGCCAACGGCACCGTGACCTGGACGCTCGCCGGCGCACTCGCGCCCGGCGGCCGCGGCAGCGTGAGCTACCGCGTGCGAGTGCAGTAGCGGCGCGCGAACACGACTGCGTCCGCCGGTCCGGGTTTCGTCAGCGGACTGGCAGCGCTGCCAGTGGCGTCACGGCGCCACGCACTCCGCGGCGACCGAGTGCGACAGCTCGCGCTCACCGATGCGGGCGGTGACCTGCCAGAGCAGCTTCGCGCCGCTCGTCACGCCGGCGGGCAGCGCGTCGCGGCGCAGTTCGAGCCGCGGCTCGCGCACGTGCAGGGGCGCGCCGAGTTCGGACAGGTCGGTGGCGAGCAGCACGACGTCGTAGCCGTCCGCGCCCGCGACGGGCTCCCACGCGAGCGTCACGACACCGTCGCCCGCGACCGGAGCGAGCGTGGTCACGACCTCGGCCTGCGTCGCGTCACCGCGCACCTCGGCGCGCTCCACCGGGCGCAGCGTCGCATACAGGCCGCCCGCCACGACCAGCACGGCGGCGAAGCCCCACGCCGGACGCAGCGCGGGCGCGAACAGTGCCTGCCACCAGGACGCACGCGGCGGGTCCGCGAGCGAGCGCGGCGAGGCCGTCACCTGCTGCGGCGCGCGGCCACCCGACATCTCACGCTCGAGCGCGGCGGCCAGCGCCGCATCGGCAGCGGCCAGCTGTGCCGGAGTCGGCGCCGGGTTGGCCTCGTTCTCGAGGAACGCCCGGTGCTGCGCGATCAGCGCACGGCACCGAGGACACCCCTGCACGTGCGCGAGCACTTCCGGCTCGCCCGCGTCGAAGCGCGCGGGCAGCGCGGATTCGGCGGGACAACCCTGGGACCTGGTCACATGCCCTCCCTGCGCGACCCGAATCGCGCCTTCAGCTTGCGTCGCGCGGACTGCAGCACTCCCCGCGCGCCCGAAGCCGAACGTATGCGCAGCACCCGCGTGATTTCGTCCACCGGCATGCGCTCCACGGCGCGCAGCCACAACGCTTCCTGCTCGAGGGGCTCGAGGTCGTCGCGGATGGCCTCCAGCACCGCGCCTTCCTCCTGCCGGTCGGCGAGCACGTCGAGCGGGTCACGCCCATCGGCGAGCAGGTCGTCCGGATCCACCGATTCGTCGCGGACGTTCACGCGCTTGCGCACCGCCGTCAGGCAGCGGTTGCGGACGATCGCGAACAGCCACGACGAGAACTGCGAGCGCTCGTCGAACCCGGCGAGTCCCCGCCAGGCCGACAGCAGCGCGTCCTGCGCCAGGTCGAGCGCGGTGTCGTGGTCGCGCACCACCCGGAAGCACCATTGATAGGTCTTGAGCCGGTACCGGCCGAACAGCTCGCTGCCCGCGGCGAGGGCTCCGGGGGAACCGGGCTCGCGGCGGATCTCGCGCAGCAGTTCGGTGTCGGTGCGGCTTTCGGAACCGGTGCTCATGAGATGGGACGCGGGATCTCGCGGGTCGTCACAGGAGCCGGGAGCAATCCCGGCGGGTCGGGTGTAGAAGGGGAAAGTACTTTCCGGGGAACGCGCCTGCCAATGGGGCGGTCCCGCGCACCGGGGGGCCGCAACCGGGCCTTGCGCTGGCCCTTGCCCGGCGCGCGCGGCTAGACTCCCGCGGCGCCGCAGCGCTCCACACTCCCCCCGCTTCCCGGAACACCAGGAGACGTCACCCGTGCCACTGCCCCTCGTGGAGTACTTCCACGTACTGTTCGGCTTCACCTACGTCGCCGCGCTCATGGCCGCCCACTGGAACGCGCTGGCCGCCCGTCGCACCACGAACTGGAACGAGCGCGCCGCGCTGTTCGAGCTGAACCGGCGCCTCGGGATCGTGTTCGCGCTCGGCTCGCTGATCGGCGCCGGCGTGCTGGGGCAGTTGCTCGGCATGTCGCTCGGCTACCGGATGGCGGACACGCGCTCGTTCCAGATCGCGAACGCGCTGTGGCTGGTGAACCTGCTCGTGCTGCTCGCGGTGGACCTGCCGCAGGGCTCGCGGCTCGCCGCGCAGGCGCGCGCGGCCGCGAACGGCGGCGCCACCAACGAGCCCGTCGGCTACACCGGCGCGCTCGACCGCTGGCGGATCGGCAACGCCGTCCAGTTGCTCGTGTTCCTCGTGCTGCTCTGGTTCATGGTCGCGCCGTGGCATAAGTAACTCCCCGACGCGCCGGCGCCGGGCAGGCAGTACCCCCGAAAGGACTCCCATGCCGCGCACCCGGAAAGGCTCATGCGTCGCGCTCGCCGCGGCATTCGCGTTCACGCTCGGCGTGGGGACCTTCGCGTCCCCGGCGGCTGCCGCTGCCGGCCGCACGTTCGAGCACCTCGCGCCGATCAAGCGCCTGCAGGCGCTGCGGCTCGGGCTGGAACCGATGGAACGCCGCGAGGAGCGCAAGGAGTTCGCCGAACGCCAGCGCGAGCTGCGCCGGCTGGCGAAGCAGATGAAGCGCGCGGGCAAGACGAGCCTGCGCGTGGGCGGTGAGAAGGCGCGACCCGACGGGCGCACCGAAGCACTGCCGGCCGCGCCGCGACCGGGCGCGTTCGGTGACGCCGCGCCCGCCGTGGCGGCGGTCGCGCCCACGAACGTGCGCTGCAACAACCCGACCGGCGACACGGCGGGCGACGGCCAGTGCGAAACGTCCATCGTCGCGTGGAACCAGTACCTGATCGCCGCGTGGAACGACGGCAAGGGCTTCCACGACGGTTCGAACCAGTACCAGGGCTACGCCACGTCGGCCGACGGAGGACAGACGTGGACCGACCGCGGCACGTTCCCGATTCCCGCAGGATCGCCGAACTGGTCGTGGACCAGCGACCCCGTGCTCGCGGTGAACCCGCGCACGGGCGCGTTCTACTTCTCGGCACTCATCGATCCCGACGGCCCCTCGGGTAACACGAACGGCATCGGCGTGGTGAAGGGCCGCTTCAGCGGCTCGAACGTCGTCTGGCAGACGCCCTCGCTCGTGCGCAGCGTGAACTACTCCTCCGAGTTCCTCGACAAGCAGTGGATCGCGGTGGATCCGGGCACGGGGCGCGTCTACCTCAGCTACACCCGCTTCGTCTCGAACGTGAGCGAGATCAACTTCCAGGCCGCCGACAGCGCGCTGACGTCGTGGAGCACGCCCGTGCTCGTGTCGGTCAACTCGAACAACATCGCGCTCGACGAACGCGGCCTCGTGCAGGGCTCGCGGCCGGTGGTCGGCCCCGACGGAACGGTCTACGTGATGTACTACAAGATCGGTCTCGTGGACGTGGACGCCTACCGCATCGCGAAGTCCGTGAACTTCGGTGCGTCGTTCGCCGCGCCCACGACCATCCTCACGTTCTATCCGAACTTCGCCACCGGCGCACCCGGCTTCAATCGTGCGATGGGCATCCAGTTTGCCTCGATCGCGGCGGATCACAGCGGTGGCGCCCACGACGGGCGGCTGCACCTGACGTGGGCCGAGAGCCTCAACTGGTTCGACGACCTCACGGGCATCGGGCTGTCGGGCAACCGCAGCGAAGTCGAACCGAACGGCGCGCCCGCCGGTGCGAACGCGTTCCTGAGCGGCCAGACGCTGCGCGGCGACCTCGCGACGAGCGGCGTGGAAGAGGACTGGTACCAGGTCACGCTGAGCGCGGGCGAGTCCATCGTGTTCATGGCCGATTCGATGTCCGCGGGGATGCAGTTCTCGATGCGCGTGTTCGGCCCGGACGGATCGTCACGGCTCACGTACGCGCTCGCCTCGTCCACCGACATCACTTCGGGCTTCGGACCGGCCTATCCCTTCACCGCGCCGAACGCGGGCACGTACTACTTCCGCATCTTCCCGGTGACGGGCTTCGGCGGCTACCGCATCCGCACCGGCCCCGCGACACGGACGATCGAACGCGGGCGCGACCAACGCGACGTGTTCACGTCCTGGTCGGACGACAAGGGCGCCTTCTGGAGCGCCCCGGTGCGCGTGAGCGACAGCCCGAGCGGCTATGACGACTGGCTCCCCGAGATCGCGGTGAGTCCGGACGGCCACGTGTTCACGCAATGGTTCGACTTCCGCAACTCCGCGAGCAGCAGCGGCGGTGCGGTCTCGCACACCTACTTCTCGGCCTCGTCCGACGGTGGCGCCACCTGGCAAGCGGGCTCTGCGCTGTCGAGCGCGCAGACCGCATGGACGATCGTGAACACGAACATCCAGCCGAACCAGGGCGACTACAACGGCCTCGCCGCCTGGGACCGCGGCATCGCCGGTTGCTGGGCGGACGGCCGCGACGGCGACCCGAACGCCTACATGGCGTTCGTCGCCGCGGCGCTGCGCGCGGACGTCACGACGGCGCAGGCGACCTCGGACAGCACGGTGCTCGTCAACTGGCAGCTCACGCCGTCCACGACGGTGACGCCGACGGTCTACCGCCGGAACCTGCCGGGCGGCGCCTGGAGCGCCCGCGAGACGCTGCCGCCCGCGGCCGGCGCGGCCAGCTTCACGGACACTTCGGTCGTCGTGGGAGCCACCTACGAGTACCGCCTCGGCGTGGTCGTGGACGGCGAAGAACGTTTCTACGGAAAGGCTTCCGTCACCATGCCCGCCGGGCCCACGCCGCCCTCGCTGGCCATCACCGGCGTGTTCCCGAACCCCGTGGACCGTGGCGCGGCCGCGCCGGTCCGGGTGGCGTATCGCCTTCGGGGCACGAACCGTGCGAGAATTGAAGTGCTGGATATCACGGGGCGGCTCGTCCGCACCTATGAGTTGGGCACGCCCGGACCGGGCGCCCACGAGTTCGTTCTCCCCGCCGGCGGCGGCATCCGTCCCGGCGTCTACCTGTTGCGCCTGATCCAGGGTTCCGACGAAACGTCCCGGAGGATCAGCATCCTGAGGTGATCGCATGAAGTCGCGCCGGTTGCTCGTCTCGCTTTCGCTCCTCGCTCTCGCTCTCTCGAGCCTCACGGTCGCGGCACACGCCGCCTCGCCATTCGTCCGCGCCACGGGCCCCGTCCGCACCGCGGACGTGGCGCTCGCGACGGGGCTCGTGCCCCAGCGCGAGTCCGTCGCGTACCTGAGCGTGGACGAGGCGGCGCTCGCCGAGTTCCGCTCCGGTGACGGTGGCACGCTCGAACTACCGGCGCCGGACGGCAGCGTGCTGACGCTGTCGCTCACGCGTGTGGACGTACTCGCGCCGGGCGCGACGCTCACGTACACCGACGACGCGGGAGCGCATGCGTACGCGCCGGACGTCGTGTGCTTCCGCGGCACCGTCGCCGGCGATCCGGACGGCTGGGCGGCGCTCACGTTCACCGCCGACGGCGCGATCGGCGCGATCGAAATGCACGGCGAACAGTTGCAGCTCGCACCGGTCGCGGCGTCGCTGTCCGGCGGGCGTGCGCTGCACGCGCTCGCACCGGCCGCGAATCTCGCGTCCGCGGCGAGCACCTTCACCTGCGGCGTGAACGAGAACACGGAAGCCGAGCTCGACCCCGCCGGACCGCAGCCCCGCCTGCCGCGCGCCGCGACCCCGAACGGCGTGCAGATCGACGCCCCGCGCAAGGCGTTCACGATCGCGGTGGATTGCGACTACGAGCTGTACACGACCTTCTCGTCGAACCTCGCGAGCGCCACCGCCTACGTGGTGTCGCTCATGAACGTGGTGTCGCTCATCTACGAGCGCGACCTCGAGGCGACGCTCAACGTGTCGTACCTGAACTTCTGGTCCACGGTCTCGGACCCGTACACGCAGGCGACGACGAGCGCGCAGCTGCCGGAGTTCCGCAGCTACTGGATCGCCAATCGCAGCGGCGTGTCGCGCTCGCTCGCCACGCTGCTGTCGGCGCGGCCGCTCGGCGGCGGCATCGCGTACCTCAACTCGCTGTGCAGCGGCTCGCTCGGCTACAGCGTGAGCGCGATCGACGCGGCCTACAGCTACCCGACCAACACGAGCACCTGGGATGCGTCGGTCGTCGCGCACGAACTGGGGCACAACTTCGGCTCGTACCACACGCACAGCTGCAACTGGCAGGCGCTCGGCTACCTTCCCGCCAACGCGCTCATCGACTCGTGCCAGACGAGCGAAGAAGGCTGCATCACGCCCACGCCCCACGTGCCGCCGGACAAGGGCACGATCATGAGCTACTGCCACCTGCTCACGGGCGGCCAGACGAACATCCGTCTCGACTTCCACCCGATCTGCATCGACTACATGCGGCAGCGCATCAACGCGGCCGCATGCGCGACGACGCCGGCGCCGGCGCCACCGCGTACGCCGTCCATCGCCGCGATCCCGACCGGCGCGCGAGTCTCGTGGGTGGCGGGCGGCTCGACGGGCGTGACCGGCTACTCGGTCTGGCGCAGCCGCACGATGCTCGACGCCGCGCCGCAGTACCGCGGCTTCACGACCGGGCTGACGTTCGACGACACCGAGATGGGCACGTTCTACTACAAAGTGCGCACGGTGCGCGCCGCAGATTCGTCCGGCTTCTCGGCCGAGGTGAAGCTCAACCTCTGCCCGCTCGCGTCCTCGCCCAACGTGAGCACCGGCTCCGCGCCGATCGCGACCGCGACGGCCGACCTCGACCACGACGGTGACGCCGATCTCGTGGTCGCGAACAACGGCTCGACCACCGTGAGCGTGCTGCGCGGCAACGGCAACGGCACGTTCGCCGCCGGCGTCACGTACACCGCGGCGGGTACGCCCGCGTGCGTGGCGATCTCCGACGTCGACCTGGACGGCCACCCCGACCTGCTCGTCGGCACGCAGGCCGACAGCGCGCTGTGGCTGCTGCGCGGCAACGGCGACGGCACGTTCGCCGCGGGCGTGCGCACGCCGCTCAACGCGCAGCCGAGCGGCATCGCGATCGCCGACTTCGACGAGGACGGCGCGAACGATCTCGTGGTCGCCGGTTCCCTGGGCGGCCTGCTCACGCTGCGCGGCCACACGACCGCGGGCGTGCCCGACGGCACGTTCGAAGCTCCCGTCACGGTGCCGGTGTCGGCTCAGACGCGCCAGGTGATCGTGGGCGACTTCAACGAGGACGGCATCTGGGACCTCGCGACCACGGCGAGCGGCCTCAAGGTGCTGCTCGGACAGGGTGCGCTCGGCGTGGGGAACGGCACCTTCGGCGCCGCGGCCAGCTACAACGCCGGCGGCACGCCCTGGGATCTCGCCAGCGCGGACTTCAATCTCGACGGCATCGCCGACCTCGCGGTCGCGAACTCGGGCGCGAGCAGCGTGAGCATGTTCCTCGGCGCCGGCGCGGCCGGCGTCGGCAACGGTTCGTTCCCGGTGAGCGGCACGTCGGTGAGCGTGAACTCGAACCCGCGCGGCCTCGTGGTCACCGACTGGAACGGCGACGGCGTGCCGGACCTCGCGGTGGCGAACAGTTCGACCACCGCGAAGACCATGAGCATGCTCACGGGCAAGGGCGACGGCACGTTCAACGCCGCCGTCACGTCGGCCGCGAACACGAAGGCGTGGGCGATCGCGCTCGGCGACTTCGACGGCGACGGCGGCGCCGACCTCGCGGTGGTCAACAACGGCACGAACACCGCGACGATCTGGCGCGCGGGCTGCGGCTCGGCGGCGTCGCTCGGCGTGACCGCGCCGGCGGGCGGCGACACGTGGATCGCGACGCAGCAGCGCACGATCGCGTGGACGCGCTCGGCGAACGTCACGCACGCGCACGTCGAACTCTCGCGCGACGGTGGCGTGACGTGGCAGCGCCTCGCCTCTTCCGTGCCCGGCACCGAGTGGACGTGGACGGTGGCCGGCGCGGGCACGAGCACCGCACGCGTCCGCGTGGTGGATGCGGCGCGCCAGCAGGTGATCGGACAGAGCGCCGCCGACTTCACGATCGTGCCGGCCTCGGCGCTCGCGGTGGACGGCGAGGCGGCGGCGCGCTTCGGCGTGCGGGCCGTGTGGCCGAATCCCTCACGCGGTTCGCTGTCGGTGACGTTCGCGCTGCCGCAGGGCGGCGCGCACGCGACGCTCGAGCTGATCGACCTCGCGGGGCGGCGCGTGGCGTCGCGCGACCTGTCGGCGCTCGGCGCCGGCGTGCACTCGGTCGCACTCACGGGAGCGGGCTCCGGCACGGACGGCGCCACGTTGCGTCCGGGCATGTACGTCGTGCGTCTTGCACGTCCGGGGACAGGTGGCTCCGCCAAGGTCGCGGTGCTGCGCTAGGCAACTGACTGCCACGAGGCGGCGCCGGGACACTCCGTCCCCGGCGCCGCTTCTGGCTCCGCCCTTGCAGCTCACGAGGTCATGCACTTCCGCCCGATCGCCACGAGCCCCCGGCTCGTGTTCGCGGCGCTGCTCTTCGCGGCGCTCCCGTTCGACACCGGCCCGTGCCGGCACGACGACCGATCCCGAATCCCTCGCCCGCCGCGCCGAGTACCGCCGCATGCAGGTCGAGCTGCTGCGCCTCGGGCCGCTGCACAAGATGCGCGCGGCGCAGGAGCGCGCGCTCGTGCGCCGCCACGGCAAGGCCGCGTCCGCGCCGCGACTCCGCCCCGGTGCGCGCGCCGTGCCCGTGCTGCCCGACGACCTGCCCGTCGCCGGCGCCGCCGGTCCGTTCGGCCTCGCGAACCCGCCGCTTTCGGCGCAGGCGGCGGCGGCGATCCCCGCGAACGTGCGGTGCAACGATCCCGCGGGTGACGGCGCGAGCGCGGCGCAGTCCGAGACCGCGGTCGCGGCGCTCGGCAACTTCGTGGTCACCGCGTGGAACGACGGGCAGGGCTTCAACTCGGTGCCGTACGGCGAAGGCCAGGGCTTCGGCTGGTCCGCCGACGGCGGCGCGTCGTTCACCGACGGCGGCGCGGTGCCGCATCCGGCGGCATATCCGTCGTGGATCTGGACGAGCGATCCCGTGCTCGCCGTGAACGAGAAGACCGGCGACTTCTGGTACTGCGGCCTCGCCAGCCCCGGCGGTGCGAACGGCACGACCAACGCGATCGCGGTCGCGCGCGGGCGGTTCACGAACGACGTGTTCGCGTTCGACAGCGCCTTCGTGGTGCGCATCGCGACCAGCGCAAGCGTGTTCCTCGACAAGCAGTGGATCGCGGTGGATTCGCTCACCGGTCACCTCTACGTGAGCAACACGACGTTCACGACGAGCGGCGACCAGATCGACTTCTACCGCTCGACCGACGGCGGCCGCACCTGGGGCGCCTCGGTGATGCTGTCGTCCGCCGCGGACAACGGCCTCGTGCAGGGTTCGCGCGTCGCCGTGGGTCCGAACGGCGAAGTGCACGCGGTGTGGTCCGCGCTCGAGACCAACCCGGCGATCGACACCGACCACTTCCGCTACCGCCGCTCGGCCGACTTCGGCGCGAGCTTCGGCGCCGAGCTCACGTGCGTGGACCAGATCTCGAACTTCGGCACCGGCGCACCCGGCTTCAACCGCAACCGCGGGATCACGTTCCCGGGCATCGCCGTGGACCGCACGCGCGGCGCCCACCGCGGCCGCGTCTACCTGTCGTGGAACGAGAGCTACGACTGGCTCGACGATCCCTTCCCGGCCACGACCACCGCGGGCATCGGCAGGTCCGAGGTCGAGAGCAACGGCAGCACCGCGACCGCGACGGCGGCGACGCTGGGGCAGGTGCTGCGCGGCACGCTCACGACCACCGCGAGCACGCGCGACCAGGACTACTTCGCGATCCCGCTCACCGCGGGGCAGCACGTGATCGTGTACGCCGACTCGTTCACCGCGACACGCGCGTTCACGCTGCGACTGTTCGCGCCTGCTCCGGACGGCGCCCAGATGCTCACGTACGGCGGCAAGACCGACAGCACCGCCGCCACCATCACCAGCGTGATGTGGACCTACACCGCACCGGTGAGCGGCACCTACTACCTGCGCGTCGCGGCGGTTTCGTACCGCAGCATGGGATACCGCGTGCGCACGGTGGCCGGGGCGCGCGGCGCCGAGCGCGGCCGCGACCAGCGCGACGTGTTCGTGACGTGGTCGGACAACGGCTCGTCGTGGGCCGCGCCCGTGCGCGTGAACGACGACGCGGTCGGCTACGACAACTACCTGCCCGAGATCGCGGTCGGCGGCGACGGCCTGCCGTACACGCTCGCCTACGACTTCCGCGACGACACGTACGGTTCGCGCGCGAACCTCTACCTGTCGCGCTCGCCCGACGGCGGCGCGAGCTGGGCCGCCAACGCGCGCCTGAGCGGCACGGCGACGAACTTCACGACCGCGGCCACGAACATGGCGCCGAACATGGGGGACTACCTCGCGCTCGGCTCGGGCGGCGCGGCCGTGCTCGCGGCGTGGGCCGACGGCCGCGGCGCGAACCTCGACGTGTACGCGGCGGCGGTGGCGACCACGTCGGCGATCGCCTCCGGCCCGGCCGACACGACCATGAACGCGACCGGAGCGGCCGACTTCGGCTGGTCGCTCGCGAACGCGAACACGCAATTCGCGGGCGCGCACACCGCGCACTTCTCGAGCGACCGGACGTGGCCGCTGCCGGCCGACGCCGTCGTGAACGTTCCGGCCGCCGGCGCCGCGTGGCTCGCGGCGACGGTCGCCGTGCCCGACTCCGCGGCCGCCGGCGTGAACCGTGTGTGCGTCACCGTCACGGGGCCGGGCGGCGTGACCGTGGGCCAGGACTGCTTCGCGATCACCGTGGTGGCGGGCGAACTCGGCGTGAGCGACGGGCCGCTCGCGTTCGCGCTCGGCGCCAGCACGCCCAATCCGGCGCGCGGGCACGCGGGTATCGCATGGTCGGTGCCGCGCACCGGGCACGCACGGCTCACCGTGTACGACCTCGCCGGCGCGCGCGTGCGCACGCTCGTGGACGGCGTCGCGGCCGCGGGCCGCAGCGTGACGTGGTGGGACGGCCGCGACGACTCGGGCCACGCCGTGCACGCGGGCGCGTACTTCTGGTCGCTCGAGTTCGAGGGCGGGCGCAAGGCGCGGCGCATGGTGCTCGTGCGCTGAAACGGCCGTTTCTGTTCGCGAAACCGGCGGCGGGCGCCCTCTCGGGGGGCGCCCGCCCGACTTTTTCCGCTCCGGGACCACAAACCGCTTGCGCCCCCGGGGGAATGGTTGTTTATTCACTCACCCGCATAAGTATTCAGTCGGACCGGAGGCACGCCGATTCATGTCACGCACCCGCAGGCTCACCGCTCTCACGCAGATGCTGGCCGGCAAGCGCTACTCGAGCCAGGACGAACTGGCCGCGGCGCTCGGCCGCAGCGGCATCGAAGTCACGCAGGCGACGCTGTCGCGCGACCTGCGCAGCCTGGGAGTGGCCAAGCGCGCGGGCGCGGATGGATCGACCTGGTACGAACTGCCGGGACCGGCGGGCGAATCGCTCGACCGCAGCCGGCAGATGCTGGACCTGAAGGTGTTCGTCAACGAGACGCGGCTCGCGCAGAACCTGGCGGTGGTGAAGACCCCGCCGGGCCACGCCAGTGCCGTCGCTCGCGCGATCGACATGCTCGAGTTCGAAGGACTCGTCGGCTCCGTGGCCGGCGACGACACGGTGCTCTGCGTGCTGCACGACGTGGCCACCGCGAGGCGTTTCAAGCGTCATCTCGACTCCATCGCCCAGACCACAGGAGGTGCCCAGTGACCGCTCCCGCCATTCCCGCCGCCGCCCCCGTCGTCACCGACGCCCGCGGCCGACGAGTCGCCCGGGTGGCCGTCCTCGGCGCCAGCGGGTACTCCGGCCAGGAGTTCATCCGCCTCGCCCTCCAGCACGACGGGGTGCAGATCGCCGCGCTCGTCTCGCGCGAGCACGCCGGCCGTCCGGCCGCCGAACTCATGCCGGGCGTGGACGCGCGCGCCGCTGCGCTGCCCGCGCCCGTCGGCCCGGACGCGCTGCCCGCGCTGTTCGAAGAGGGACAGTTCGACACGCTCGTCGCCTGCCTGCCGCACGGCGCCTTCAAGGACTACTGCGCCGTGCACGGCGAGTGGATCTCGAAGCTCGCGCGCGTGATCGACCTCTCGAGCGACTACCGCGACGGCGCGGACGGCTACGTCTACGGGCTGCCCGAAGCGTTCCGTGACCAGATCGCCACGGCCACGCGCATCGCGAACCCGGGCTGCTATCCGACCGCCGCCACGCTCGCGCTGCTGCCCGCGCTCGAGGCCGGCTGGCTCGCGGGCCCGGTCAGCGTGACCGCGCTTTCCGGCGTCTCCGGCGCCGGCCGCAAGCCGGCGTTGCGCACGTCGTTCGTCGAGCTCGACGGCGGCGCCGCGATCTACAAGGCGGGCGAAGTGCACCAGCACGTGCCCGAGATGGCGCGCAACTTCGCGAAGCTGTCGAACGGCTCCGCGGCCGTGTCCTTCGTGCCCCAGCTCACGCCCATGGCGCGCGGCATCCTGCTGACCGCCACGGTGTCGCTCGCGCACGCGATGTCGCCCGAAGAGGCGCACGAGGCGTACGTGAAGCGCTACGCGAACGAGACGTTCGTGCGGGTGCTGCCGCAGGGCGAGTGGCCCGAGACGCGCGCGGTGCGCAACTCGAACCGCTGCGACGTGAGGGTCACGACGGTGCACGACGGCCGCACGCTGCTCGCGACCACCGCGATCGACAACCTCGTCAAGGGTGCGGCCGGCCAGGCGCTGCAGAACCTCAACGTGCTGCTCGGGTGGCCCGAGGCGTGGGCGCTGCCGGTCCACGGCAACCCGTGGTGAGGCCGGACACGCACTCGCTTCCCGTCCGCCCCGTCGTGATCAAGCTCGGCGGCCGCGCGCTCGATGCGCCCGGCGCCCCGGCCGAGTTCGCCGCGGCACTCGCCGCGTTCGCGCATCCGGCGGTGGTCGTGCACGGCGGCGGCGCGGAAGTCACCGCGTGGTGCGGCAAGCTCGGCATCGCCTCGCGCTTCGAGAACGGGCTGCGCGTCACCGACCCGGCGACGCTCGAAGTGGCGACGGCCGTGCTCGCCGGACTGGCGAACAAGCGCCTCGTGGCCGCGCTCCGCGCCGCCGGCGTGAACGCCGTGGGCCTCGCGGCCCTCGACGGCGGCACGCTGCGCGTCCGGCGCCACGCGCAATCGGCGACGCTCGGTGAAGTCGGCGAGGTCGAAGCCGTGGACGCGTCGCTCCTCAACACCCTGCTCGCGCAGGGCCGCACGCCCGTGCTCGCGAGCATCGCGGCGACGGACGGCGGCGACCTGCTCAACGTGAACGCGGACGACGCGGCCTCCGCGCTCGCCTGGGCCGTGCACGCGAGCGACCTCGCGCTGCTCTCGGACACGCCCGGGCTCAAGCTCGACGGCGAGATCGTCAGCGAGATCGCCGCGGAGGACTTCGACGCCACGCTCGCGCATCCGCAGGTCGAGGGCGGCATGCGGCCGAAGCTCGCGGGCGCCGCGGCCGCGGTGCGCGCCGGAGTCACGCGCGTGCACATCGCCGCGTGGCGCGGACCGGAAACGCTCAAGACCCTGCTGCTCGAACGCTCGCACGGCACGCTGCTGCATGCCGGAGCCGGGCACGGCACGGCGAGCGGCGCACCGACGGAGGTCGCCCATGGCTGAAGTGATGACGAAGGAAACCTCGGCGCCCTCGGCGCCTGCCCCGTCCGCCGCCTTCGCGACCGAAGAACCGCTGCTCTTCGCGCCGCTGTATCCGCTGCCCCGGCTCCAGCTCGTGAGCGGCAAGGGCGCGCGCGTGACGGACGTGAACGGGCGCGAATACCTCGACTTCGTGAGCGGGATCGCGGTCAACGCGCACGGCCACGCCCCGGCGGGACTCGCCGAGGCGATCGCCGCGCAGGCCGCGAAGCTCGTACACACCTCGAACCTCTACACGAACGAGAACGGCGTCGAGCTGGCGCGTGAGCTGACGCACGCGACCGGCTACGACCGCGTGTTCTTCTGCAACTCCGGCACCGAAGGCATGGACGCCGCGATCAAGTTCGCGCGCGCCCGCGCCGGGGCGCTCGGCATGAAGGGGCGCGACATCGTCGCGTTCATGGGCGGCTTCCACGGCCGCACCGGCTTCGCCCTGTCGGCCACGCACACGCCGGCCTACCGCGCGCCCTTCGAGCCGCTCATCCCCGGCGTGCGCTTCGCGCCCTACAACGATCTCGGCGCGCTCACCGACGCGATCACGCAGGACGTCTGCGCGATCGTCGTCGAACCCGTGCAGGGCGAGAGCGGCGCCGTGCCCGCGACGCGCGAGTTCCTGCAGGCGTTGCGCGCCCGCGCCACGGCGCTCGGCGCGGCGCTGATCTTCGACGAAGTGCAGACCGGCATGGGCCGCACCGGGACGCTGCTCGCGCAGGAGCAGTTCGGCGTGAAGGCCGACCTCACCGTGCTCAGCAAGGCGCTCGGCGCGGGCGTGCCCATCGGCGCGATCCTCATGACCGCCGAGGTCGCCCAGTGCCTTTCGCCCGGCATGCACGGCTGCACGTTCGGCGGCAATCCGCTCGCGACCGCCGCGGCGCGCTGGTCGCTCGCGCAGGTGACCGCGCCCGGCTTCCTCGCGCGCGTGAACGAAGCGGCCGCGGTGCTCGCCGCGGGTGCGGAAGCGATCGCGGCGAAGCACCCGAAGTCGGTGCGCGAGGCGCGCGGGCTCGGACTGCTGCGCGCCGTCGATTTGGCGGCGGACGCCGGCTTCGGTCCGGCCGACCTGCTGGCGGAAGCGCGCGAACAGGGCCTGCTGCTCGTGCGCGGCGGCGACCGCGCGGTGCGCCTGCTGCCGCCGCTCAACGTGACGAACGAAGACCTCTCCGAAGCGCTCGCGCGGCTCGACGCGGCGCTCACGGTTCTCGAGACGCGGGCGAACGACAAGGGAGAAGCCAAGTGAGCAACCAGCGGCGCAACGTGAAGAAGGCGGCACTCGCGTATTCGGGCGGTCTCGACACGAGCATCATCGTGCCGTGGCTCAAGGAGCACTACGGCTGCGAAGTCGTGTGCTACTGCTCGAACGTCGGCCAGGGCGGCATGGAGCTCGACGGTCTCGAGGCGAAGGCGCGGCAGATCGGCGCCGACGACGTGATCGTCGAGGACCTGCGCGTGCCCTTCCTGCGCGACTTCGCGTTCCCGATGCTGCGCGCCGGCGCCGCCTACGAAGGCCGCTACCTGCTCGGCACGTCCATCGCGCGCCCGCTCATCGCGTCGCGCCAGGTGTGGGCCGCCGAGCGCACGAACTCGGACGCGCTCGCGCACGGCTGCACCGGCAAGGGCAACGACCAGGTGCGCTTCGAACTCACCTACATGGCGCTCGCGCCGCAGCTGCCCGTGATCGCGCCGTGGCGCGAGTGGGACATCGTCTCGCGTGAGGACGCGCTCGAGTACGCCGCGAAGCACGGCGTGCCGCTCGCGCAGAAGAAGGACGACCTGTTCTCGCGCGACGCGAACCTCTGGCACATCTCGCACGAGGGCGGGCCGCTCGAGGACCCGAACACGGTCGCGCCCGATTCCATGTGGAAGATGACGGCCAACACCGCCGACCAGCCGGCGCACCCCGAGATCGTCTCGATCGCGTTCGAGCGCGGCCGCCCGGTCGCGGTGAACGGCAAGACGCTCGGCCCGGTCGAACTGGTCGAGGCGCTCAACACGATCGCCGGCCGTCACGGCGTCGGCCGCATCGACATCGTCGAGAGCCGGCTCGTGGGCATGAAGTCGCGCGGCGCGTACGAGACGCCCGCGGGCACCGTGCTGCGCGAGGCGCTCGAGGACCTCTGCAACCTGACGCTCCCGCACGACCTGCAGCACACGCGGCTCGAGCTGTCGCACCGCTACTCGGACCTCGTCTACAACGGCATGTGGTTCTCGCCGCTGCGCCGTGCGCTCCAGTCGTTCGTGGACACCGCGATGGACGTGGTGACGGGCGAGGTGAAGGTCGAGCTGTACCGCGGCCGCTGCAACGCCGTCGCGCGCACCAGTCCGTACACGCTCTACCGTCCCGACATGGCGTCGTTCAACATGACGGGCTACAACTCGACGCACGCCGAGGGCTTCATCCGGCTCTTCGGCATGCCGCTCGCCACCGCGGCGCGCCGGGGACAGCCGATGCCCGCCGCCACGGAAGAGGCGGTGACGCATGGCTGAGAAGGACGCCGTCTGGACCGGCCGCCTCGCGGCCGGTCTCGACCCGCGCGCGCAGCGGCTCAACGACTCGCTGCCCGTGGACAAGCGGCTGTGGCCCGAGGAGCTCGCGATGTCGCGCGCGTACGCGACGACGCTGGCCACCTGCGGCGTCCTGACCGACCTCGACCTGACGGCGCTGCTCGACGCGTGCGACAAGCTCGAGCGCGGACTGGCCGCGGGCGAGATCGCGCTCAAGGGCGAGGACGTGCACTCGGCGGTCGAAGCCGGGCTCGAAGGCTTCTGCGGCGAGCCCGCGCGCCGGCTCCACACCGGCCGCAGCCGCAACGACCAGGTCGCGACGCTCTTCCGCATGCGCGTCATGCGCCTGTGCGACGAGGCGATCAGCGACATCCAGACGCTCGGCCGCGCGATCGTGTCGCAGGCGCGGCGCTCCGAAGGGCTCGCCTGCGCCGCGTACACGCACCTGCAGCCCGCGCAGCCGATCCTGCTCGCGCACTTCTGGCTCGCGCACGCCGCCGCGTTCGAGCGCGACGAGGAGCGCTTCGCCACCGCGCGCGAAGCCGCCGACCGCATGCCGCTCGGCTCGGGCGCCGTCGCGGGCACGCCGCTCGTGTACGACCGCTTCGACCTCGCGACGCGCCTCGGCTTCACGCGCCTCGCCGCGAACTCGCTCGACGCCGTCGGCGACCGCGACTTCGCGCTCGAGTACCTGAACGCCGCCGCGCTGCTCGGGCTGCACCTGTCGCGGCTCGCGGAAGACCTCGTGCTCGCGTGCTCGCCCGGCTTCGGCTGGTTCGCGGCGCCGGACGGCTTCAGCACGGGCAGCTCGCTGCTGCCGCAGAAGCGCAATCCCGATCTCTTCGAACTCGCGCGCGGCAAGAGCGCGCGCCTGCTCGCGAACGCGCAGCAGCTCGCGGTGCTGCTCAAGGGCCTGCCGATCTCGTACCAAAAGGACCTGCAGGAGGACAAAGCCGCGGTGTTCGACACCGGCGACCAGCTCGAGAGCCTGCTCGAGGCGCTGCCGCCCGCGATCGCCGCGCTGGTGCCCAACCCCGAGAAGCTGAAGGCCGGGCTCACGACCGACCTGCTCGCGGTCGAACTCGCCGACGCGCTCGTCGCCGAGGGCGTGCCGTTCCGCGACGCGCACCGCGTGGTGGGCCAGCTGTGGGCCGCCGCCGAGAAGGCCGGCGTGGACCCGGTCGCGCTGCCGCTCGAAGCGCGCACCGCCATTCATCCGCTCTTCACCGACGAACGCGTCGGCTCGCTCACGTTCGAGGGCGCGCTCGCGCGCCGCTCGCACTCGCCCGGCGCGGGCCCCGGCTCGGTCGCCGAGCAGCTCGCGTACGCCGAGGCGCGGCTGGGCCTGGGGCCCGGCGAAGCGCTGCGCGAACGCCGCGAGAGCGCCGCGACGCTGCCGAGCGCCTCGCGCGCGCGGGAAGCGCTGGCTTTGGCGGCCGGCGCCTCCGGCGCCGAAGGTGCCGAAGCGTCGGCCGCCGCGGACGTCGTCACGCGCCCCGACGGCATCGTGCTGCGCCGCGCCCGCATCTCCGACATCCCCGGCATCGCCGGCGTGATGAGCAAGTACGTCGAGCAGAACATCCTGCTGCCGCGTCCGGTGTCCGAGCTGTTCCAGTGCGTGCGCGAGTTCTGGGTCGCCGACCAGGACGGTGAAGTGATCGCGACCGCCGCGCTGCGCCTGCTGTGGGGCGACCTCGGCGAAGTCCGTTCGCTCGCGGTGCGGCCCGACGCGCACGGCAAGGGGCTCGGCGCGCAGCTCGTGGCCGCCGTCGTCGCCGACGCGCGCGCGCTCGGCCTGCCGCGCCTCATCGCGCTCACGCGCGAAGTCGAGTTCTTCCAGAGCTGCGGCTTCTCGCTCGAACAGCGCGAGCAGCTCCCGCGCAAGGTGTGGACCGACTGCGTGAAGTGCCCGCGCCGCCACGCCTGCGACGAAGTCGCCGTCGCCCTCGACCTCGTGCCCGGCGCCGGCGAAGAAGCCGCGAAGCAGGCGCGCGGCTCGTACACCCTGCCCCTGCCGCAGGCGGCCTACGTCGAGCCGCCGCTGCCGATCATCTCGTGACGAAGGAGACTCCGCACATGGACACGAATCCCCGCTCGCTCGTCGGGCTCCTCGGCCTCGAGAAGGACTGGGTGCTCGAGCTGTTCGCGCAGGCCGACCGGCTGCGCGCCGCACGCGGCACGCCCAAGGCGCCCAAGCCGCTCGCCGGCAAGACGGCGGCGCTCGTCTTCCACAAGCCCTCGCTGCGCACGCGCGTGTCGTTCACGGTCGGCATGCACGAACTGGGCGGCGACGCCGTGGACCTCACGGCCGTCGAAGTGAGCGAGCACGGCCGCGAGAGCGTGCCCGACGTCGCGCACGTGCTCTCGGGCATGTGCGACCTCATCGTGGCGCGCACGTTCTCGCACACGCTCGTGCAGGGGCTCGCGAAGCACGCGAACATCCCGGTGATCAACGCGCTCACCGACCATTCGCACCCCTGCCAGATCCTCGCCGACCTCTACACGCTCTGGCGCCAGGGCCGCGATCTCGACGACATGACGGTGACGTGGGTGGGCGACGGCAACAACGTGCTGCACTCGTGGCTCGAGGCGGCGACGATCTTCGATTTCTCGCTGCGCGTGGCGGTGCCGGACGGCTTCGAGCCCGACGCCGGACTGTTCCTCGAGGCCGAACGCCGCAGCGAAGGCCGCGTGCGCCGCGTGCGCGACCCGCAGGAAGCGGTGCGCGACACCGACGTCGTGTACACGGACACGTGGACGAGCATGGGGCAGGAAGCCGAGGCCCAGTGGCGCCGCATCGCGTTCGCCGGGTTCACCGTGGACTCGAAACTCATGTCGTTCGCGAAGAGCGACGCCTCGTTCATGCACTGCCTGCCCGCGCACCGCGGCGAGGAAGTGACCGACGAGGTGATCGACGGACCGCAGAGCGTCGTGCTGGAGGAGGCCGAGAACCGGCTGCACCTGCAGAAATCGCTCATGGTCACGCTCTCGGCGGCGACCCCGCCGCGCGAAAACGCGCCCTCGGCGGCAAAGCGCAAGCGCGTCCGCGTGTCGCCGCAGCTGGCGGGCGTCACGGCCTGACCGTGCCACGAAGTTGCCGTCACTTGAGGGCGCCCCCGCCGCGACGCGGGGGCGCCCTCTCATGTTGTGGCCGGAGGCTCCGAGACTTCGCGCATCAGCCGGACCCACGGGCACGCACGCGCTTGCCCGGACCACAGGCCCCTCCGCCGGGAGACCCGCATGTTCGCCAACTTCTGGAAGCGCCTCTTCGGTGCGACCGGGAATTCGCCCGAGAAGGCCGCCGCTCCCTCCACCCGCGACTCGGATCGCTCCGCCGCCGCGTCGGACGAGTCCCAGGCCGCCACGCTCGCCGCCGCCGTCGCGAGCAACGAGGCCGCGGCCGCGCCCGCCGCGCACGCGCACGCCACCGTGCCCGTGCCGAACGACCCGATCACCGTCGAAGCCGCACTGCGCCGCTCGCTGCACTGGCGCGCGAAGGTGCTCATGGACGGCGCGACCCGCGAGGCGCAGCAGTCCGACGCGCCGGCGCTCGTCGAGGAGCTCACGAAGGCCGGCGAGCAGATCATCCGCCAGCCTCCGGACGCCGCCATGCGCGCGCTCAACGTGGCGCGCAACCCGAACTCGTCGCTCGCGCAGATCGTCGTGCTGTTCGAGCACGACCCGATGCTCGTGCAGGCGCTGCTGCGCCAGGCGAACTCGGTCTTCTACAAGCGCGACGGCAACCCCTGCAACTCCGTCCACGCGGCCGTGCAGCGAGTCGGCCTCAAGGGCGTGCAGGGCATCCTCATGGAGAGCATGGTGCAGCAGATGCTCTGCCGGCCGGGCGGCAGCTACGACGCCCTCGTGCAGAAGGTCTGGTCGCACATGCAGCGCACCGCGCCCATCGCGCGCGCCCTCGCTCCGGCGTTCGGCGTGGACGGCGAGACGGCGTACTCGCTCGCGCTGCTCCACGACGTGGGCAAGCTGCTCACGTTCGACCACATCTCGTCGCTGCGCCACAAGCGCCGCCGCGAGGTGAAGATGCCGGACGTGTTCTTCCGCCAGCTCCTCTGGCACCTGCACGAGCCGCTCGGCGGCCTCGCGGTGCTGCGCTGGGGCATGGGCGTGGACGCCGCACGTGCGATCGCCGAGCACCATCGCCGGCCCGCGCCGGAGACGCCGGACCTCATGACCGAATGCCTGCACGTGTCCGAGGCGATCGAACTCGCGCACACGAACTTCACCAAGCTCGACTGGGACGCGATCTGGAAGAACGGCGAGATCACGACCGACGTCGTGCAGGTGCAGGACCGGCTGAGGCGCATGGAAGCCTGACCCACCGCCAATCTCCGCCTACATCATGGCCGCGCCGGGTGATAACCTGCGCGGCCATGACGACTACCGCCCTGTCCCGTCGAGCCGCGGCCCTCACGGCCCTCGCGCTCGTCTGCAGCACCACGCTCGCCCTCGCCCAGACCGCACTCCCCGGTGGCGCGCGCCCCGACTCCGTCCGCCGCTACGAACCCGGCCGCGCGCTGGCCGACAGTGCCCGCCGCCCGGCCGCCATGCCGCCGCGGCCCGCCGCGCGCCTGCGCGACGTGACCCCGGCACAGGTTCCCGCCGGTCCGGCGGTTCCCGCCGAGTTGCCGGGCTTCTGGCGCACGCGCGCCGAGCGGACGCTCTGGAAGCAGACGGCCGACTACGACGAGACCATGCGCTACTGCAAGCAGCTCGAGGCGGGCTCGCGCTGGGTCAAGATGGTCACGTTCGGCAAGTCCGGCCAGGGCCGCGACCTCGTCCTGCTCGTCGTGTCGAAGGACCGCGCCTTCACGCCCGAGGCCGCGCGCGCGACCGGCAAACCCGTCGTGCTCATCCAGAACGGCATCCACTCGGGCGAGATCGAGGGCAAGGACGCTTCGCTCGCACTCGTGCGCGACATGGCGGTGCTGCGCACGCGCCAGAACCTGATCGACTCGTGCATCGTGCTCGTCGTGCCCATCTTCTCGGTGGACGCGCACGAGCGGCGGAGCAAGTACAACCGCCTCAACCAGAACGGTCCCGAGGAGATGGGCTGGCGGGTCAATCCCACCGGGCTGAACATCAACCGCGACTACATGAAGGCCGAGACGCCCGAGATGCGCGCGCTGCTCGCCAACGTGTACACGAAGTGGTGGCCCGAGCTGCTCGTGGACGACCACACCACCGACGGCGCCGACTACCAGCACGACGTGACCTACGGCCTGCAGCAGGGTCCCCAGGTGCCGGAACCGATCGCGCGCTGGTACGCCGAGGCGTTCGAGGGCCGCGTCCTGCCCGCGCTGACCGCCATGGGCCACCTGCCCGCGCCCTACGTCAACTTCCGCGGGCCGCGCCCCTCGAGCGGCATCGACATGGGTGCCGCGCCGCCGCGGTTCTCGACCGGCTACCCGCCGCTGCACGCGCGCGGGGCGCTGCTCGTCGAGACCCACATGCTCAAGCCCTACGGCGACCGCGTGAAGGCGACGTACGACCTGCTCGTCGCGCTGCTCGACGAGATCCGCATCCGTCCGCGCGCGCTCACCGGCGCGGTGCGCGACGCCGAGGCGTCCGTGATCGCACGCGCCCGCGAGACGAATCCCGCACGCCGCACCGTCGTGCTCGCCGGGCGCACGACCGACAAGGGCGTGCCGTTCCTCTATCGCGGCAAGGTCACGACGTGGGAGACGAGCGAGATCACGGGCGCGCCGGTCGCGCGCTACGGCGACGCGCCGTGGGACACGACGATCATGGTCTACCGCGAGGTCGTGCCCACGCTCGCCGTGCAGCAGCCCGCGGGCTACCTGGTGCCGCAGGAATGGACGCGCGCGATCGACGCGCTCGACGTGCACGGCGTCCGCTACCGGCGGCTCGTGCGCACGTGGCGCGACAGCGTCGAGATGCTGCGCGTGACCGAATGGTCGCAGGCCCCCGAGCTGTTCGAAGGCCATCGCATGACGCGCGTCGCAGCCGTCAGACCTGAGCGCCAGCTGCGCAGCTTCCGTCCCGGCGACGTGTGGGTGCCGCTCGACCAGCCCTCGGCCGCGCTCGCGGTGAACCTGTTCGAGCCGCAGGCGCCGGACGGCCTGATGGCGTGGAACGCGTTCGACACGATCTTCCCGAAGAAGGAGTACGGCGAGGACTACGTGATGGAGCCGATCGCGAAGCAGATGCTCGCGAAGGATCCGAAGCTCGCGAAGGAGTTCGCCGACCGTCTCGCCGCCGACTCGACGTTCGCGAAGAGCCCGTGGGCGCGCACCGACTTCTTCTACCGCCGCTCGCCCTGGGCCGATCCGGAGCAGGACCTGCACCCGATCGCGCGCGCGCTGCGCGTGGTGCCCGAGAGCATGTTCGCGCCGGCGCCTCCGCCCACGATGCCGGGCGGGCGCTGATCGGCCGCTACTTCCAGCCCTCGCGCACCGCGCGGGCGTAAGCGTCCCAGTAGGGATCCGGCGCCGGTTCCTCCAACGTGAGGACGGCGCCGTCGCTTTCGGCGAGCCACAGCTTGCCGGTGCCCTTCATCACCTCGCCGATCTCCGCCGCCGCGATGCCTTCTTCGGCCAGCGCCGCGAGCACCGCGCCCGCGTGTTCGGCGCGCGCGCAGCACAGCAGCGCGCCCTCGGCGAGCGAGACGTACGGATCCACGCCGAGCACCTCGCACGCGACGCGTACTTCGGCCGGGAGCGGTATGCGCGAGCGCTCGACGCGCAGGTCGTGCCCGCACGCCTTGGCGAGCTCGACCAGCCCGCCGAGCACACCGCCCTCGGTCGCGTCGTGCAGCGCCGTGACGCCGCGATCACGCACGCCCACGCGCAGCGCGGCGCGGCAGTCCGCGACCACGCTCACCTGCGATTCCATCGCCTGCAGCCGCGCGAGCGCGCCGTCGTCCAGTCCCGCCGCGGCGAGCGCACCGCCCACGCGCTGCGGCGCGAGCGCGGCGATCACCGCCGCCGTCTCGACCGCGCACCCCTTCGTGAGGATCACGCGATCGCCCGGCGACGCCATGAGCGGCGTGACGTAGCGCCCTTCGTCGCCGACGCCGATGAGCGTCGCGGCGCCGACGATGGACAGGTCGCAACCGTCGTAGCGCCCCGTGTGGCCCGTGACGACGGCCACGCCGAGCTTCGCCCATTCGTCGCTCATCGCCGCCCAGTATTCGGCGAAGAGGTCGTCACCGAAGTGCGGCGGCAACGCGAACGACACGCTCGCGTAGGCCGGCGGAATGCCCGTGGTCCAGAGATCGGACGCGATCAGGTGGCAGGCGAGACGCGCCGAGCGCGCGGGCCCGAGCGCCGGGATCACGCTGAGCGGGTCGGTCGTCACCGCCATCACACGGCCCGCGCCGATCTTCACGATCGCGGCGTCGTGCCCCGCGCGCGGCCCCGCGAGCACTTCGGCGCGTTCGGCGCCCAGGCGTGGCGCGACGACCGAGCCGAACACCTCGGGCGAGATTTTTCCGAGCGGCGACTGCGTGGCGGGCGGCAGCGACATGCGGAGCGGCTCCACGAAAGAAGTGTGTGCGAGGGACCGACAGTAAACGCGCGCACGCGCGGCCGCGCAAACGCACCGCGGCCGCCCGGGAGAAGGGCGGCCGCCGCGTGATCCGTTCGAGCCGCGGCCGTTCCCTACGCCCCCGGGGGCGGCAGGAACTTCGCCATCGCGAACGTGGCGCCCTGCGGGTCGGCGACGACGGTGAAGCGGCCGACGCCCGGAATGTCCGACGGCGGCACCCACGTCTTGCCGCCCATCGCGGTGAGCTTCGCGTGCGAAGCGTCCACGTCGGCGACCGCGAAATACGACAGCCAGTGCGACGGCGCACCGGTGCCCGCCGGCATGGGCATCATGCCGGCGATCATGTTCTGCCCGAGCATCCACTGCGTGTAGGGGCCCATCGCGCTCGACGTGTCGTTCGACTTCCAGCCGAACAGTCCACCGTAGAACTCCTTCGCCTTCGCGGGATCGGTGGCGTTGAGCTGCGTCCACGCGAGCGCGCCGGGCTCGTGCATCACGCCCACGCCGGGCGTGCCCTTGCCCTGCCACAGGTTGATCGGCGCACCGAGCGTGTCCGTGACGATGGCGAGCCGGCCGTCCTCACCCACGTCGAACGGCGGCATGATCGGCGAGGCACCGAGCGAGACGGCCTGCTTCGCGGCCTCATCGGCGCTCTCGACGGCGATGAACACGCCCCAGTGCACGGGCACACCGCGCTCGAGCATGTCGGGCGACAGCGGGAACATCGCGGCCGAGTGCCGGCCGCCGAGCTGGAAGATGCAGTACGTGCCGTTCTCACCCATGTCGAACTCGAGCGGCGTCCAGCCGAAGAGTTCGCCGTAGAAGTGCTTCGCGGCGGCGGGGTCGGTCGTGGCCAGTTCGACCCAGCAGAAGCTGCCGGGCGCGTGCTGCGTGATGGTGGGCATCGCGTGTCTCCGAGGTGAGGCGTGATGCGGGGATGGACAGGGCGCGGACGTTGGCGCAGCGCCCCCGGGCGCGGCCAGCGCCGAAGGGCGAACGCCGCGCACCACGCCACGAGCGCGGCCCGGCCGGGGGCCGCTCCGGTGCCCACGCGCCGCCCGGGGCAAGCGAAAGGGGCGCCCTTCCGGACGCCCCTCTCGTGGTACTCCCGCCTGCGTGACGGGCCCTGCGTGCTTCGACTAGCGGACGATCGTCACGCGCACCGACGCGACCTTGCCCGCCTGGGCGAGGCGCGCGAAGTACACACCCGACGCCACGCCGGACGCGTCGAGCGTGATGCGGTGCGTGCCGGCGGCCAGCGTGCCGAGCTCCTTGCCGGCGACGCGACGGCCGGTGACGTCCACGAGCTCGAGGCTCGCGGGCGACGCCGAACCGAGCGACACGCTCATCTGCAGCGAGCCGCGTGCCGGATTGGCCGACAGCGAGCGCAGCGCGAACTGCGTCTCGAGCGGCACGTCCACCCACACCTGGCCGAGCATGCGCTCGACGCCGTTGTGGAGGACGCCGATCTTGTACTCGTAGCTGCGGCCGGCGACGACGTTCGCGTCTTCGTACGTGAGCAGGCCGTCACCGTCCGCCTGCAGGTCCTGCACGTACGCGAACTCGCCGGGGATCGCGCGGCGGTAGAGCTTCATCACCTCACGCGCGCCGTCGGCCGAGTACCACGTCATCTTCGGGTGGCCGTTCACGATCTCCGAGCCGACCAGCGCGAGCTGGGTGGCGACCGGGGCGTCGAGCGAGCGCTCGAACATGCCACGGCCGTGCGTCGCGACGCGCAGCGTGCGGCTCGTGGGCTGGATCTTCATGTCGAACACGGCCACGACCGGCATGCCCGTCGTGTACGGCGCCCACGTCGCGCCGCCGTCGAAGGACTGGTACACACCCACGTCCGTGCCCGCGAACACGCGCGTCGGCACCATCGGGTCGATGGCGAACGCGTTGACCGGCACGTCCGGCAGGCCGAAGCCCGACGCCGACCAGGTCGGCGTGCCCGTCATGAGGTTCGTGGTCTTCCAGACGTGCTGGCCGGCCGGGACACCGAAGCCGCCGAAGCAGACGTACGCCTTGTTCGGATCGGTCGGATCGATCGCGATGCGGCCGATGTACTTCACCGGCATGCCCGCACCGGTCATGTTCACGAGCGTGCTCGAACCGGTCACCGTGCCCCAGATCGTGGAGCTCGTGAGGCCGACGAGACGCACGTTGTCGTTCGACGGCGCGATGCCGATCGCCGAGATCGCACGAGCGGAGGTGATCGGGTCCTGGCTCACCTTGGTCACCGTGGTGCCGCCGTTGGCCGAGCGGTAGAGCACGTCCGAACCGAAGTAGAGCGTGTTCGGGTTGCCCGGGCCGCGGACCATCGGCGCGTAGAACTGGCAGGCCGTCGCGGTGCACGTCATGCCGTTCGGCGTGCTGCCGCTGAAGCCGCAGCCGAAGAACGCCCAGAGACCGTCGGCCGCGCCCGCGACGTTGGTCACGCGCGCGTAGCCCATCGCGTTCGTCTGGTTGAAGTACGTGTGGAACATCGTGACGTTCGAGTTGTCGGCCGCGTTCTGGTCGATCACCGTGAAGCCGCCGTCACCGAAATCGATGCGGTTCCACGTGCCGTCCGGACGGTAGTGCTGCGTACCGTTGTCCTGCGTGCCGCCGATCGTGAAGTTCGGGTCGAGCGGGTGCACGTCGAGGCTCTGGTACTGCGCGGCGCTGAACGGGAACACGTTCAGGCTGGTCCAGCTCACGCCACCGTTCGTGGACTTGTAGATGCCGCCGTCGTTGCCTTCGTACACGATGTTCGGATCCGAGGGCGCGAACACGATCGCGTGCGCGTCCGCGTGCAGGCCGACGTCGCCCACACCGGCGGCCGTGAAGCTCGCGCCGGCGTTGCTCGAACGCGCGTACACGCGCGAGCAGGTGCTGTTGCCGGCGCCGCCGATGAGGATGATGTTCGCGTCGGTCGGGCTGATCGCGACGGGCAGGTCGTAGAAGCACTGGCCACCGCAGTAGCCGCCGCCGCCCGCGAGCTTCGCCGACCAGGTCAGGCCGCCGTCCACCGAACGGCGCAGCGCGCCGCTACCGGTCGTGCACGACGTGCCGGCCGCGGTCTCGCCCGTGCCGACGATGATCGTGGTCGTGGCGCCGACGCGGTTCGCCGCGAACGTGCCGCGCGCACCGCTGACGGTCGTGACGAACGTCTGCGTGAACGTGCCGGCGCCCTTCGCGGTCGTCGTGCGGTAGATGCCGCCGTTGTTCGCCGCGGTCGTACCGTTGGCCCAGCAGAGGATCGTGTTGGAGGTGGCATCGGTCGGGTCGTAGATCATGTCGGCGATGACCTGGTTGCCCGACACGTCCGGGGCGATGCTCGCCGCCGAGGAGACCGTCAACTTCGTGAACGACGGGCTCGCCGAGGTGGCGTTCGTCGAGCGGTAGATGCCGCGCAACGCGGTGATCGGGGGCGACGCGCCGAACGGTTCACCGCCGTAGCCGCCGATGCCGCTCGCGGTCGAGCAGAACACGATCGCCGGATCGGCCGGATCCACGAGGATCTTCGAGATCGAACGGCCCGTGAACGTCTTGGCGCCGATGATGTCGGTGGTCGGCGTCGGGTTGAACGGCCCGTTCAGGACCGCCGCGCCCGCCGCGTCGTCGATGCGGTAGAGACCGACGCCGAAGAACGAGTCGGCCGAGCCGTTCGCTTCACCGGTGCCGACGTACAGGATGCTCGGATCGGACGGCGCGAGCGCGAGCGAGCCGATCGCGAGCGACGCGGCGTTGTCGAAGATCGCCGTCCACGTCGTGCCGCCGTCGAGCGAGCGCCACACGCCGCCCTGGGCCGCGCCGACGTACACGATGTTCGGGTTCGTCGGGTGCACGCAGATCGCCGAGACACGGCCCGAGATCGCCGTGCTGATGCTGGTCGTCTGGCCGTTCGGGATGGGCCAGGGGCCGATCGGCGTCCACGTGCCGGCCGAGACGAACGGCGCGAGCGCACGGCCCTGCGACGAAAGCTGGCGGACCGCACCGAGGCGCGCCTGGATGAGCGCGTCGCTCGGGGCGCTGCCGTAGCGCAGCTCGTCGAAGCCGGCGCGCGCCTTCAGGTAGGCTTCCTTGTCGACTTCGCCACCGATGCCGGTGGGAAGATCGGGATCGCTCTCGACGGCCTGCGCGAACGAAACCGTCGCGCTGGCCGCGATCAGAACGGCCGAGATGAACATGCCGAGCCACTTCTTCATGCGTCCTCCGGGGGCTGGGGAAATGAGTGCGCACGCCGAAGGACGGGGTCGCCCGGCGAGCCACGGTGCGACAGCAGGACGACAGAGTAGGTTGTGTGGCCTGACAAGCACATGAAAAAGTCACGAACGCGGTGGCGACGGGGCGAAGTTCGTCACGACAAAACTCCCGCGCGTCTCACTGCACGCTCTCATTCGGGAGAGCGCGGGCCCGGTAGGCTCGACAAGCCCCGCGGCACTCGCGCACGCTGCGCGCTCACCTTCCGCATCCGGAGACGCACATGCCCATTTCGAGACTCGCGCCGGGTCCCCGGCTTTCCGGCGTCGTCATCCACGGCGACACCGTCTATCTCGCCGGCCACGTGGTGGCCGACCGCTCGCTCGGCGTGAAGGGCCAGACCGAGGCGATCCTCAAGCGCATCGACGAACGCCTCGCCGAGGCGGGCACCGACAAGACCCGGCTCCTCTCGGTGACCATCTACCTCGCGGACATCACCACGTTCGACGAGATGAACGAGGCGTGG
>JBGANH010000309.1:0-4934 GCA_044222365.1 Candidatus Eiseniibacteriota bacterium | reverse complement strand
CGCGTGCGGCGCAAGGGCGGCGCGCCGGACAGCGTGCGTGCCGCGCAGGTGCGGGTGCAGTGGTTCGACGCCTCGGGCGCATCGCTCGGGCACTGGGAGCTGCCGGGCGGGGACTCCGACCGCTGGTCGCTCACGGTGGATCCCGTGACGCCGCGCGCCGTGCTCGCCGACGGCGTGAGCGGGCAGGTTTGGCGCATCGCGCTCGCACCGGGCGCCACGCCGCAGGCGATCGCGCGCTGCACGCGTCCGTCCGCCCTCGCGTTCGCGGCCGACGGATCGTTGTTCGTCGCGGAGCCCGGCCGGCTGCTGCGGTTCGAGCCGAAGTGGGACGGCGTGTGCGATCCCCAGCACCGCTTCCGCTGATCGCGCGCGGCGCCGCGGCGCTCGCACTGCTGTTCGCGCTCGCCTCGACCGTCCACGCCGCCGTCGTCCGCGACCCCGCGTGCGGCGACGCCGTCTTCGTGGTGGGAGAGGGCGCGAGGCGATTCCGACTACCGCACATCGCGCTGCGTGCGGGCAGCGATTCCGTCTGGACGGCGCGCGGCGCGCTCGTGCGAGGACGCGACTATCTGCTCGATCCGCTGCGCGGCGACCTGCGCGTGCTCGTGGCGCTCGCGCCCGGGGAATCGCTGTGGGTGCGCTCCTGCTGGCTGCTCGATCCGCCGCCGCAATCGTACGCGCGCCAGGTGTACGCGCCTGCGCCGCCGCAGGCGCCGGTGGGCGCCGCGCCGCCCGACACGGGAGCAGGAGCGGCGGTCGCGCGCCCGGCGACCGGCCGTGACCTCGCGCAGCCGCCCGGTGGGGCGGCGCTCGCCGTGACCGGCAACAAGACGGTCGCGGTGGAGTTCGGTTCGTCGCAGGACGCGGCGCTGCGCCAGTCGCTCGACCTCGCCGTCAGCGGCACGCTCGCGCCGGGCGTCGAGCTGACGGGCGTGCTCACCGACCGCAACCTGCCGCTTTCGGCGCAGGGCAGCACGCAGGACCTGCAGTCGCTCGACCGCGTGCTCATCGAACTGAAGGCGCCGCATTTCGCGGCGAGCCTCGGCGACGTGCCGCTCACGCTCTCGGCCGGGGAGTTCGGGCGGCTCGATCGCCGCGTGCAGGGCGTGCGGGGCGAGTGGGCCCAGGGCGGATTTCGCGGCGCGGTCGCCGCGGCGAGCGCGCAGGGCGAGTTCCACCGCATGCAGTTCGCGGGCGCCGACGGCCTGCAGGGACCGTACACGCTCACCGACCGCGAGGGCGGCACGGGCATCACGATCGTCGCGGGGAGCGAGGCCGTGACGCTCGACGGCGCGAAGCTCACGCGCGGCGAGGGCGCCGACTACGTGCTCGACTACGAGCGGGCGCGGCTCACGTTCTCGAACCGGCGCCCGATCACGAGCGCGTCCCGCATCACGATCGAGTACCAGTACGCGCTGACGCGCTACAAGCGCAACATCGCCGCGGCCTCCGCGGGAGTGGAGCGCGGCCCGGTCTCGCTGTTCGTCTCGGCGATCACCGAGTCGGACGATCGAGGGCGCGCGCTCGACGTTTCGCTCGACGAGGCCGACCGGCGCGCGCTCGCGGCCGCGGGCGATGCCGCGTCGCTCGCGGTGGGCCCGGGCGTGACCGCGGGAGTCGGCGACTACGACAGCGTGCGCGTGGCGGGCGACACGCTCGCGTACGCGTACGCGGGCCCGGACTCGGGCGCGTTCTCGGTGCGCTTCGTGCGCGTGAGCGCGGGGACGGGCGACTACGCCGACTCGAGCATCGTCGCGGGCCGCACGACCTACCGCTGGGTCGGCGCGGGCCGTGGATCGTTCGCGATCGGGCGCGCGCTGCCGCTGCCCGAGCAACGCCAGCTCGTCTCGCTCGGTGTGAGCGCGGGGCGTGGCGCGCTGCGACTGGAAGGAGAGGGCGCGCTGTCGCGGCGCGACCTCAACACCGCTTCGGCGCGCGACGACGCGGACAACGTGGGCGGGGCCGGGCGGTTGCGGCTGACGCTCGAGGGCGCGGCCCCGCTGCTGCCCGGGCGCGCGGGCGTGCAGTTCGCGGCCCGTTCGGTCGAGAAGCGTTTCGCTCCGTTCGCGACGCTCGAGCGGCCGTTCGCGGAGGAGGACTGGGGCCTGCCCGTCGGGGCGGACCTCGAGCACCAGAAGCGCGGCGAGACGAGCGCGTGGTGGCGGCCCGCCGAGCGTGCCGAACTGCGCGGCGAGTTCGCCGCGCTGTCCACGGCGGACGGCTTCGAGGGTACGCGGCGCCGGGCGGAGTGGACGAGCGACCGGTTCGTGGCGCTGCGCGCCTCGTGGCTCGACGCCGAGGGCACGCTCGCGGCGCGCCGCCACGCGGACGGCGGACGCCGGCGCGCGCAGTTCGAGGCGAAGCGGCCCGGGCGGCTGCTGACGCCCTCCGTGCGGCTCGAACACGACCTGCGGCGAACACCTTCGGACGTGGCGATCACGCGCGACACGGGAGACGAATGGGCGGCCGATCTCGCGAGCGGGTCCGCCGCGCGCTGGCGCTGGAGCACGGGCTTCGGCGAGAGCCGCGACCGTCGCGAAGCCGGCGCGATCACGGTGACGCGCGCGCGCGTGCTGCGCGCGGGCGGCGAGACCCCTGCCGGGCGCGCGCTCGGCGCGAGCGCGCAGCTGCAGCGGCGCGTCACGCGTGACGAAGGCACGGGCGTGCGCGCGACCGCCGATCTCGCGAGCGCGCGGTTGCGCGCGGACCAGCCGAAGTGGGGGCTCTCGGGCGAGGCGAACGTCGAGGTCACCGGAGAGGCCGAGAACCGGCGGGTGCGCGCGCTGTCGTTCGTCGGCGCCGGGCGCGGCTCGTACGACGCGCTCGGCAACTTCGTCGGCACGGGGGACTACGACCTCGTGCTCACGGTGAGCCCGGAACTCGAGCGATTCGCGCGCGTCGCGACGAGCGTGCGGTCGGGCTGGCGGTTCGGGCAGGGCGAGGCCTGGCGGGGTTCGCGGATCGAGTTCGCGCTCGAGACCGAAGCGCGCCGCCGCGGCGAGCTGCGCGCGACCGACGCGCTGCTTTCGACGGGACTCGCGCTGGTGGACCCCGCGCTCGCGCGTGGCACGGTCGCGCAGCGTCTCGAAGCCGAGCTCGCGCCGGGATCGCGCCTCGCCGCGCTGCGCGTGCGCGCCGAGCGCCGCGTGAACGCCGACCGCAGCTTCGAGAACTTCGCGCAGACGACGGACCAGCGCACGGGCTCGCTGCGCTGGCGCACGCGTTCGGGGGCCGCCGTCGTCGTCGAGAGCGAGGCGCGCGTGCAGTGGCAGCGCGCCACGCAGGCCTTCGCGAACGGCGCCGCGTTCGCCCGCGCGGTCGTGGACCAGGTCGCGCAGTCGCAGCTCGTCTGGCAGCCGAACGCGCGTGTGCGCGCGGCGGGAACGGCGGAGGCGACGTGGTCGCGTCCGCTCGGCCAGCCGCGCTTCACGCGCACGCTCCGCCTGGGGCCGGACCTCGGGCTCGGCGTGGGCGCGCGCGGCCGGATCGAGGCACAGGTGCGCCGCGCGTTCGTCACCGGGCCCGCGGCCGTCAGCCTGCTGCCGAGCGCCGACCCGGCGGGCGCGCCACGATGGGACGCGTCCGGACGGTTCGACCTGCGCCTGCACGAGAGCACGACCTTCGGGCTCTCGGCGGGAGTGAAGGAGCGTCCGGGGCACCGCACGCTCACGACCGGACGCGCGGAAGTGAGGGCGTTCTTTTGAGCCGGAAGATCAGCTCCCTCCGGTCGCGGGTTGCCGCGAGTTTCGAGTCCGGCTTCGGTCCGGAGCGGGAGCGTGCGCTCCGAGCGGGCCGGGCGCAGCGATGGCCGGGTCAGCGCATCCACTCGCGCATCGCACGAGGTGGGGCGCTCAAGCTGTTGCAGGCGTGCGTCGTGACGATGGGCTGTCTCTGCGCGGTCGCCGCCGGGGCGGCCGAGCTGTCCGTGCGGGGCTGGCCCGGGCCGGCGCGCCGGGCGGAAGGCCTGCTCGCTCCGGCGCTCGCGGCGCCCGGCGATTCGACCCGTCTCGCGGCCACCCTCGGCGCCCTCGTGGGTGCGCTGCAGGCCGACGGCTGGCTCGACGCGCGCGCCGAAGGCGGTTGGGAGGGCACGCCCGCACGGCTCGCCGTGCGCGTCACGCCGGGTACGCAGCGGCTCTGGGGACGGCTGTCGCTCGACGTGCCCGCGGCGGACTCCGCGGCGCTGCTGCAATCGCTCGAGTGGCGCACGGGAGAGCCCGCGCGTCCGGCCGCGCTCGCGCGCGCGATCGAGCGCGCGGTGGATCGCGCCGAACGCGAGGGCCATGCCTGGGCCCAGCTCGGGGTGAGCGGCTGGAGCGAGGATTCGGGACGCGTGGAAGTCCGGCTGTCGGGAGCGCGCGGCCCGCTCGTGAAGGTCACCGACGTGCGCCTCGAGGGTCTGCGTGTGACGCGGCCGGAGGTCGCGGAACGCGTGATGGGGCGGTTGCGCGGCTCGGACTACGATCCCGCCCGCATCGCGCTCGCGACGCAACGCCTCGCGCAACTCGGTGTGTTCCGGCGCGTCGAGTACGCGGGGCTCGCCGGTGGTGGCGCGTTCGCGCAGGGTGTGCTGCGCTGGCGTGTCGAGGAGCCCCGCTACAACACGTTCGAGGGCGCGGTCGGCGTCCAGGGTGAAGCGGGCGTCGCCGGGCTCGCACGCCTGGAACTGGGCAACCTGCTCGGCACGGCGCGAGCGGTCGGGCTGTCGTGGCAGTCGCGCGGCAAGGGGCTCGCGGATTTCTCGGCGCGCTACACCGAGCCGACGCTCTTCGGCCGCGCGCTGCGCCTGAGCGGCGAGATGAGGCAACAGGTGCAGGACACGTCGTGGACGCGCTTCCGTTATGGTGCGCGCCTGAGCGCCGCGATCGGCGAGCGCGAACGCATCGAGGCGGGATTCGGCGAGGAGCGCGTGGCGCAGTCACGGGGAACGGTGC
>JBGANH010000308.1:0-4871 GCA_044222365.1 Candidatus Eiseniibacteriota bacterium | reverse complement strand
ACCCGCAAGGCGAGCCCCAGCGCCAGTTGCGTGCGGCCATCCTGGCGCTGTCGCCGACCGCCGGCGAAACGCGCTTCGCACTGCACAGCCCGACGCCCAACCCCTCTCGCGGCGAAACCATGATCGAGTTCTCGCTCCCTTCGAGCGAGCGCGAAGCGAAGATCGAGGTCTACAGCCCGCAGGGCCGCCGTGTTTGGGACCACGTCGAACGCGAAGCCGGCGCAGGGCCGCACCGGATCGCCTGGAACGGCCGCGATCGACTCGGCAACACCGTCGCCCCGGGGCTCTACCTGGTCCGCGTGACCGCCGGCTCCCACAGCGCGACGCAGCGACTCGTCCGAATCCCCTAGTTCGTCTCTCGTGCGGACCTCGGTTCCGCCGGAAAGGATGGCCGTACACATGCATGCAATCGTTCGTGGTCTGGCACTGGTGGTGCTCGCGGCGATGCTCGCGAGCTGCGACAAAGGCGGGGCGACCTCGCCCGTGGCTCCCGAGATCGAGGACTGGTCCTTCCCCGCGGGGGGGACTTCGAAGGCCCTCACGCTCGCGTCTTCTCGCGATACCGTTCATGTCGGCGATCGCTTCGAGATCAAGGCCGTGCTCTACAACATCACGGGCCTGTACGGGAGCACCGTGAAGCTCGAATACGACCCCACGCGAGTCGCGGTCGAACAGGTAATCGGAGGGCCGGATTGCTTCGGGCCGGCCCCGATCTTCGTGGGACAGGCGTCCGTGGCCGACCGGCTCGTCAGCTTCGGCGCCACGCGAACGGACACGACGGGCCAGTTCTCCGGAAGCGGGGTGGTGTTCAAGCTGAAGTGCCGGGCCATCGCCACCGGGGAATCCCGCTTCCGGATTCGCTCGCAGGACCTGGCGCTGGTGGATCGAACCGGCCGGGCCCTCCCCGACCAGAATGCCTTCCGCCAGACCGACACCTCGATCCGCGTGATTCCCTGAGGGCGGGGCGCCAGATGCAGGGAGCGAAAGTCCCGGCTTTCGCTCCCTGTCACCTTTGGCGGCCAGCCGGGGACTACGGGAATGAAAGCCGCTTCCTCGCCCGTGATCTCCCGGAGGTCCGCCATGACATCGCACCCGTTCGAGCTCGAGATCCATGCCGCCGCAACGCCGAAGGAGCTGATCGAGGGCTCGCGCGTTCGGTTCGGGAGCTATGTCCGTACGCCCGGCGTGGCGAGGTATACGTCGCTCGACCATGCCACCGGTCTCGACCTGGATGCCTACGACTTCTGGTCGCACCACCTCGTGCTCGTCGCGCGCACGCCGGAGGGCGAACAGGTCGCGGGCACGTTGAGGCTGGTCCTGGACGAGCCGAGTCCGCAGCGAGTGCTGCTTCTGCAGGCCTTTTCCGCCCACCCCCACCTGCTCGCGCGGCTGCAGGCCATGCGCCCGGCGCCGCTTCCCATGCTGAGCTATCTCGCGCAGGCCGACGTCGTGCGCGAGCACTACGAACGCGAGTGTGCCAGGGGCCTGCGCATGGCCGAGCCCACCCGGCTCACCGCGACCGGTCTCGCCCGCCGCCTCGCCGCGCGATCGGGATTCTCGGTGGCTTCGCTCTGGGTCGAGGCGGTCTTCGCCTATGGCCTGACGATCGCAAGACTGGATCGGGCCTATCTCGACTGCGTCCCCGAAATCTCGCACTTCTACTCCGCCTGCGGGTTCGGCCTGGTTCCCTCGAGCCGGACGACCCACCAGCCCGAGTTGGGCGTGGACATGCTCGCCATGACCGCCACGCCGGACTCGCTTCCGGACGGACCACGCGAACGGGTCCTCGAGATGGCTCGGCAGTTCGCGACGACCGGCCGGGTTCGCGTTGCGGTCCCGGCGGACGCGATTCGCGCCGTGCGCGAACGCGCCTCGGTGGCGGCCTGATCGCAGGCGGATTCGTCACCTGAGCCGCCTCTTCGGGGACTACCACAGTGCAGCCCAGCGTCGATTCCTGTTCGTCGGCCCGAAACGGAACACCGAAAGGAGCAACGATCATGAAGGTCACGACCCGAAACTCGAACTCGCCGGCCGCACTCGGCCGGGCGCTCGTCCGCCAGATCGTTCGCAGCGCGATCTGGGCGAGCGTTCCCCCGCAGGCCTCGTCCCGCACTTCTTCGACGCCTCGAACACGGCCCCGCTCTCGATGAGCGGGGCCGTCTCCGTTCGACCGCGTCTGTCACCTCGGCGCCGGTCGCGGGGACTACCGAAGTGCCGGCGTGAACCGCGCGCCAATTCGTCCATCCCTTCAGACCTGCAGGAGGAATCGCCATGAAGCGCATCCTGATCGTTTCGGTACTCGCCCTCGGGCTGGCCAGTTGCGGCGGCAAGGCCGACGTGCGGCTCATCAACAACACCTCTCGGTACGTCGACGGCAGCTTCGGTAACCAGAAGTTCGGTCTCAACGTGAACGGTTCCACGAATCGAACCGTGGACTGGGACGGGTTCTTCAAGAACAGCACCGACGCGGAGATCACGTATCGCGTGCACTCGAACTGGGACGGCGTCTCGTCCGTGGTCGCGACCAAGCAGGACCGCATGAAGCTCGAGAGTGGCGCAAGCTACGAGTACGAGATCTACTTCAACGGTGCCGGCCAGCCGAGCCTGCGGATCGTCAACATGCACCTGCGGTCGATCACCGCGCCGTGAGCATTTCGCGGCCCGCGGTTCTCGCTCGAGAAACGGACCGGGGCGGCCGCCCTTCGCGACCGCCCCGGCTCTTCCCCGCCCGACCTGCGCCACGCGTCACCCGATGTGCTTGCCCCGGGCGGTGTAGTGCGTGTGCAGAAGTTCGTGGCTCTTATGGCCGCACGGCCCTTCGGTCAGGAACTCCGTGTACAGCCGCAGCACCGCCGGGTTCTCGTGCGACTTCCGCACGGCCGAGCCGGCGTCCTCGGCGTAGATGGCCTTCGCCCGCGCCTGCCGGATTTCGGGAGACGTCGGGATGGGCTGGCCGCCGCCGCCCAGGCACCCGCCCGGGCAACCCATGAACTCGATGAAGTGGCACTCCGAGAACGGGCCGCCGGCACGGATGTCCTCCATCACCCGCTTGGCGTTGGCGGTGCCGTGCGCGACGGCGACCTTCAACGTGACGCCCTTCAGGAAGTCGAAACTCGGGACGTGCTTCCGGATGATCTCCGGCACTTCGCTCGCGACCTGCGTGATCGGCAGCTCGATCAGGCGCACGCCTTCGAACCCGCGGACGGGAACGATGTTCGCGTGCTCGAAGAGCTTCTCGACCTTCAGCCCCGTGACCAGCTCGATCACGGTGCGCAGCGCCGCCTCCATCACGCCGCCCGTCGCGCCGAAGATCACGCCCGAGCCGGTGGCGTCGCCGAACGGATCGTCGAAGCCGCTCTTCGCGAGGCTCGGCAGGTGGATGCCGGCCTCCTGGATCATCTGCGCCATCTCGCGCGTCGTGAGCCCGAAGTCCACGTCCTTGAATCCGCTCGAGTCCATCTCGGGACGGTTGCACTCGAACTTCTTCGCCGAGCACGGCATGAGCGCCACGGTCACGATGTCCTTCGGATCGATGCCGTTGCGCTGCGCGTACCACGTCTTGATGACCGCGCCGAACATCTGCTGCGGGCTCTTCGCGCTCGACAGGTTCGGGATGTACTCGGGATGGAAGTGCTCGAGGTACTTCACCCACCCGGGCGAGCAGCTCGTGAACTGCGGCAGCGCCGTCGGCTGCTTCTTCACGAGCGCATCGTGCAGGCGCACGAGCAGCTCGGTGCCTTCCTCGAGAATCGTGAGATCGGCGGTGAAGTTCGTGTCGAACACCTTGTCGAACCCCGCGAGCCGCAGCGCGGTGTTGAGCTGGCCGGTCATGGGAACGCCCGGCTCGAGCCCGAAGCACTCGCCGATCGCGGCGCGCGGGCTGGGCGCGGTCTGGATCACCACGTGCTTCGTGGGATCGTCGATCGCCCGCCAGACCTCGTCCGACGTGTCGTTCGCGTGCAGCGCGCCGGTCGGGCAGCGGTTGATGCACTGCCCGCAGTTGATGCACACGACGTCCGCGAGCGCCTTGTCGAGGTAGGTCGAGATGCGCGTCTCGTGGCCGCGCCCGATCGCCTCGAGCACGCCGACCTCCTGCAGGTCGATGCACGTGCGCACGCAGCGGCGGCAGAGGATGCACTTGTCCATGTCGCGCACCACGGAGTAGCTCGACTCGTCCTTCGGGATGCGCGAGGTCTTCACGTGCCCGAAGCGGTAGAAGTCGACACCGTACTCCTTGGCGAGCTTCTGGAGTTCGCAGTTGTTGTTCCGCTTGCAGCTGTAGCACTCGCCGCAGTGCGTCGAGAGCATGAGGTCCACGACGTGCCGCCGCGCCTGCCGCACCTTGCGCGTGTGCGTGTGGACCTTGAGCGGACTCGTCACGGGGTAGGCGCACGCCGCCTGCAGCGTGCGCTGTCCCTCGACCTCGACCACGCACACGCGGCAGACGCCGGCGACGCGCAGGTCGGGGTGATGGCAGAGCGTGGGAATGTGCACGCCCACCTTCTTCGCGGCGTCCAGGAGCGACGTGCCGATCGGCACCTTCACGTCCTGTCCGTCGATCTGCACGCTCACCTCGCCGCCGATGGACTGCGCGGCGCCGGGCGGGTACTCGAGCGGACGCGGGTTCTGGCTGACGGGCGCGCGGTCCGTGCCGGGGCGGGTCTCCTTCACGGTGCTCATCGGGTACCTCCGGAGGCCGCGAGGGAGCGGCCCAGCACTTCGTCGGGGAAGTGCTCGACGATCGACAGGAACGCGTTCGGGCTCGACTGCCCGAGTCCGCACTTCGACGCGAGCTGCATGGTCTCGCCGAGCAGGCGCAGTTCGCGCAGGTACGCGGTCGAGCACTCGCCGCGCTCGAGCATGCGGATGCC